>DFTJ01000030.1:0-2254 GCA_002381485.1 Candidatus Saccharibacteria bacterium UBA4215
GACTTTCACTTCGAGATGACGCATCCAAAGTTCTATAAAACAAAGCAATATACCGTCAGCCTTGACCACCCGCTACAGCCGCTGCACCAGCAGATTATTGCCGACCACGGCATCCAGCTCGAAGATGGACCAAGCCAGCTCATCCTAGAGCGTGCAGACGACGAACGCAAGGATTGGATTGTCACAATGCACGAAGGGCGCAATCGACAAATCCGCCGCACTTTCAGTGCCCTCGGTTATGAAGTCGTCAAACTCCACCGCACCCATTTCGGCAAGTATGCCATCACCGGCCTCAAAGAAGGGGAGTACCAGAAAGTCGGCAAGAAATAATGGATCTGATCGATCGTCCCAGCATCAGCGAACGCATCCAAGATGCCAAGAAATTATTTGGTTTTGTCGTATCGCACACACCCGAGACATCATTTGAACTGCTCGAAACTCCACCAACAGCTACTCTCGACAAAGCCGTTCGCTTACACTTTGGTGCGGCATATGCGGAAACCTTTCACAACGAATCCGTCGCCCTTGATCTTCTCGAATATGGGGTGAAGGACACTGCCCGATTCATCGTTAATGTACTCGCACGCCACAAAGAGATAAGTCTCGAACAAGCACACACCATCGCCATCCACGAACGCACTATTAGGAGCCTCGCTGTCGTCGCAAGACAACGTGAAGTTCTAAGCAGTGTGCTCTTGCAAAGTGGCGCAAACTCAGGACTTAGTCCAGATGGAACATCGGTTATGCTAGCAGATCAAGTCATTCCAAGCCTTACCGCTGGCTGCCCGGCAGTCGAAGTTAAGGGCGGCGAGGTTCAGCCGTGGCCAATCTTCGAGCGGTTTGGCCGTTGGGCAGGCGAACTAACTGTTCGCGCTCATTTTCACCACATTGAAGCCAATGCTGCTCATGCTCGCCAAGACGAGTCATCTCTGGTATAATTACCTCTGTTATGGCCTCCAAGCTCCCAACCGTTGCAATTATTGGACAAGCGAACGTCGGAAAGAGTTCGCTTTTTAATCGTTTCGTGCGATCTCGTCAGGCAATTGTCGCCAAAGAGGCTGGCACCACTCGTGATAATGTCCTCGGAAAGGTTCACCGCGGCGAGCACACCTTTTGGCTCGTAGATACAGCTGGGCTTAAAGACCCAAATGACGAATTCGAGGCAACGATTCAAGAACAAATTACCGAAGCGGCCGATGCCGCCGACGTCATTCTTGTCGTTGTCGACTCTACCCAATATCCAAGCGACGAAGACCGCATTGTTGCAAAGAAGGCCCTCAAGAGCAAAAAGCCAGTTATTCTCCTAACCAACAAATCTGACCTGAGCGGAAGTTTACCAGTCGACGAATTCCGCCGTCTTGGTATTAAAGAAATTATCCGGACCAGCGCCGAACACACAGGGGGGCTCGAGGAAACGCTCAGCACCATCACGTCATTAATTCCGCCTCGCAGTGACGCTGCACCAGATGACGTACTGCGTATCTCGTTGATCGGTCGCCCAAATGTCGGCAAGAGCCATCTATTCAACACGCTGGCCGGTAAGCAGCAGGCGATCGTGGCCAACATTGCAGGCACCACCCGCGACGTCAACCGAGTTGCCGTCAAGTACAAAGGCCAAGCGATTGAACTGCTCGACACCGCTGGTATGCGCAAACCAGGGAAGCAAGAAGTTGGCATCGAGAAGTTTAGCGTTCTGCGCTCGCTCCAAGCCATTGAAGAGAGTGACGTCTGCTTCCTGTTGATGGATGTGAACGAACTCAACACGCAACTTGACCAACGCCTCGCCGGCATTATCGACGAAGCAGGTAAGGGCATGGTGATTGTTGTCAGCAAATGGGACATTGTCAAAGAAAAAGATGCCTTCACGCGTGATGCGCTGGCGCCTAAAATTTCTCGTACCTTTGACTTTGTTCCGTGGACTCCTTTGATCTTCACCAGCAGCGTGACCGGCCAGAATGTCACGAAGCTCTTCGATCTCGCACTAGACATCAACGAGCGTCGCCACCAACAGCTAAAGACACGCCAGCTCAATGACCTACTCCAAACGGTCATCCAAAAGCACCCGCCAGCTGGCCTAAAGAATACGCATCCGAAACTGCGCTACATGGTGCAGACGGACATCTCCCCGCCATGGTTCGTTATCTACGGTAGCAACCTTAAGTTCCTCCACTGGAGCTACAAGCGCTACCTAGAGCGCAACATGCGCGAAACCTTTGACTTTACCGGAACGCCAATAAACTTTAGCTTCCGCGAC
>DFTJ01000030.1:2376-4979 GCA_002381485.1 Candidatus Saccharibacteria bacterium UBA4215
TTCCGCGATGAAAAACAAATCAAAGCCAACCGCGAAAAAGAACAGAAATTAAAAGAATCGCTCGAAAGCGAAGAAGAATAAAAGAGAGAGGCCCCGACACGAAGCCGGGGCCTTTTGGAACACTCCTCTCTACTGGTTCGGTTCGGTAGTGCTCCGTAGGTCCACTGCATTTGTCAGGAAGATGAACGCCAGTGAATACCCAAGAAGCTCTGGCAGTAACAGCCAGATCACCTCAAATTCCCCCAAACCAACACCAGCTGCCAGAACGAGTATGAGCACCAGGTGGACGAACGCCATGATCCCGAGCAGCACGTACATCATCTGGGCAAAACTACGCCAGAATTCGAGTCTGTCCCGAGAAACGTTGTCTGCGATGAGCATTCGCTCCAGACGGCGCGTCACGGCGATTGACAGAATTGCCGAAACGAAGAGAAGAGCATTGCCTGCCTGCCTCCCCTCACTACTGAGGATGGTGGCTACGGCGGCGACATACCCCACCGGAACCAGGACTATGAGAACTCTCGTCCTCAACACTGACCGTACGAGCCAGCGGTAGAACGTACTCAAACGATTCATCATGCTCCAATCCTAGAGGTATGTTAAACATAATTATATCACACTTTCATTAAAATATCAATAAGGTACAATAGGCTCTATGAAACTCATCTTTGCCCAAGGCAATCCCGGACTCCGCTATGCGCGCACCCGACACAATACGGGCATTGCTATTGTTGAGGCCTTTGCGGCCGCTCACGACGCTCAGTGGCGCACCGTAGACAAATTCAAGGCAAAGATTGCTGAAGTGATCGTTGACGGTACCAAGGCCATCCTCGTACAGCCCCTCAGTTTTTATAATGAAACTGGCCTCAGCGCCCGACTATTAAGTGACTATTACAAGCTTGACCCCGCCAGTGACATTCTCGTCATACACGATGATCTCGCACTGCCTTTTGGGACGCTGCGTATTCGCGACAAGGGGAGTGATGCCGGCAATAACGGCATCAAAAGCCTTAACGCGCATATTGGCGAGCACTACCAACGACTCCGCGTCGGTATTTGGAACGAGCAGCGCGACCTTATGGACGACGCAGACTTTGTGTTGGGTGTGTTCAGTAAAGAAGAACACGATAAGCTCATAAATGACATCACCCCCAAAGCAATAGAGTTGATTGAAGCATTTACTAATAGCGCCATGGAGCCAACGAGCCATTCACTATGACAAGCCCCGAGCAACATGACCCACTCGACATTCTTAATCAAGAGATGGACCTCCGCGCAGCGGTATTTATAGATCAACTTAAAGACCTCCCGTCATTTGACGGCCAGCATGAAGCCATCGATCCGCGCACCGACCTTCTCCGTGATTTTCAAGAGAAGGCGCTCGCCCTTAAAGATAGGCTCGACCCGGACGGCGAACACGGTCTTGAAGAGACTGTCCTGGCATACCCCTCACAACCAGGTGATGATATGTTTGCAATCGAACACGAACACTTAACTCTTGCTGTCGAGCAGGAAGTGCGGCTTTGGCCGCTCACGCTCTTCAGCGAAGACCAAGCACGCTACACGTCCTTTCTTATTGACGGCCGCGGGCGTCTGTTCGGCATAGGCTCAGAAAGGCTTGTCGAAACAATGCATCCCCAGCAGCGTTTTATACCAATTGAAGTACCGATGGCAAGTATCCATCCAGCGGACGCCCAAGCAGCCCATAAAGCACTGCTTCAGCTATGGAAAACGCTGCACTTCATCAAAAATTTGCCAGAAAGTTAATTAAAATCCAATAAAAAGAACCCATAGTAAGGGTGGGCATCACTATGGGTTCATTTTACCCTTTAACCCACCCGAGTGATCTCAACGAAGCGGGAGCAACCAGAAACGTATTGGTGGTGCGCGCCTGACTCCCCGAAGGGGGCCACTACTGAATAGTCGTTATGGTGAAATCACTTTAAACGGGTTCCTCTACGATTCTCCGCTACAAGAGCGGGGAGGCAGGGGCGTTAAAGGGATTAGTATACATACAAGGCTGTCATCCGTCAGACCGAAGTTCTCGGGAAAGCTCAGAAAGTGGAGGGTAGTTACTTTAAAAGCGCCATGTATGCACCCTAACATATAGTTAGAAATAGGGGGTATAAGGTACTTGGTCAACCTCGCAGATCAACCAATCATGAAGAATATTAGCACGTATTTGACATAATGTCAATACTTTCTAAAACAATATCTATGAAAATCAATAGAATTATACCAGATAAACATAAGTTCTTACAGATAACAAATACTATTGCGCAAGTGCCGAAAGTATTATATTCCTTGGGGACACTACCAGCTGATCGTGGCACCACTGTTGCTATTGTGGGCACTCGTCAGCCTACCCCTTATGGTAGACAGGTCACCTTTGATTTAGCTTATAAACTTGCGAAAAGGGGGGTGGTGGTCATTAGCGGCTTAGCCTATGGGGTCGACGCCATCGCCCACCGAGCAACGCTTGAAGCCAAAGGGACAACGCTGGCGGTTCTTGGCAATGGACTCGATACCATATACCCAGCGGCTCACCGTCAGCTTGCCATGGACATTATTACCGCTGGCGGGGCAGTGCTCTCAGAGTACCC
>DFTJ01000030.1:5122-5796 GCA_002381485.1 Candidatus Saccharibacteria bacterium UBA4215
GTCATTATTACCGAGGCAGGAGAGCGCAGCGGCACCTTCTCGACCGTCAGCCACGCCCTCGAGCAGGGGAAAGAGGTCTTTGCGGTGCCTGGTGCCATTACCAACCCGCAATCAGTCGGACCTAACCGTTTAATTCAGCAGGGGGCGCACCCCGTTACGTCCGTCGAGGATATTCTCCAAGTTATTGCACCGCACCTACTAAAGCAACCCGGCGCGCCGCCAACCGGCGATACGCCAGAAGCATCACTTATCCTTGGTCTTATGTATACTGGCGTCACGCATGGCGCTGATATCCTCACAGCAACAAAGCTGAGTCCAAGCGTCTATGCCCAGACAATGTCGCTACTTGAAATATCCGGCCGCATCAAGTCACTGGGCAACAATCACTGGACACTCTTATAGCGGCCTATTTACATATATATGACATTTGTGTAAAGTAGCGTCTTGTGTTTAGCTGATGTAGCAAGAAAAAGCACAACCAAGATATTATGGCAAAAAACCTCGTTATCGTAGAGTCCCCAGCAAAAGCGAAAACTATCGAGAAATACCTCGGGAAGGACTTTACTGTGCTCTCAAGTATTGGGCATATTCGCTCGATTGCTAAAAAGACCAAAACCGGCACACCACCGATTGATGTCAGCAAGGGCTTTGAAACAACTTACGAAATTGATCCC
>DFTJ01000030.1:6030-13316 GCA_002381485.1 Candidatus Saccharibacteria bacterium UBA4215
TCAAAGAGCCGCGCACTGTTGATATGGAGCTCGTTCAAGCTCAACAAGCCCGTCAAATTCTTGACCGACTGGTTGGATTTGAATTATCTCCTGTTATCTGGCAAAAAGTCCCTGGTGGAAAATCTGCTGGGCGCGTTCAGTCGCCGGCTGTCCGTTTACTCGTAGAGCGTGAGCGTGAAATTGACGCCTTCGAAGGCTCCTACCAATTTAAGGTCACCGCCGAATTCAGCCATAACGGCGCCACGGTAAAAGCCGAACTGCCACACCGTTTTGCTACCGAACCCGAAGCCCAAACATTCTTGGAATCACTAAAAGATGCATCCTTTACCGTCAGTGCGGTTACCACCAGCCCTGGCACACGGAACCCCGGCGCGCCGTTCACCACCAGCACATTACAGCAAGAAGCAAACTCAAAACTCGGCTTCGGCGCACGAGCGACCATGTCGAGTGCCCAGAAGCTTTACCAAGAGGGTAAGATTACCTACATGCGTACCGACTCGATGAACCTCAGCGGTCAAGCTATTGCTGCCGCTGCCGACTATATTAAGGGACGTTTTGGAGAAGAGTACTCGCAAGTGCGCAAGTTCAAGACAAAATCATCCGGTGCCCAAGAAGCCCACGAGGCAATTCGCCCAACTGATATGACGCTCGAAAAGGGAAGCGGCAACGAATACGACCAAAAACTATATGATCTTATTCGCCGACGCACACTCGCCAGCCAAATGGCCCCTGCCAAGCTCGAAAAGACGACAGTCACTATCGATATCAGTAACTCCGACAAGACGTTTGAAGCCAAGGGTGAAGTTATCGTGTTTGACGGCTTCCTAAGGGTCTACGGCGCCAGCAAAAAGGACCCTGACATTCTTCCCGCTATGACTAGCGGCGACCACCTGACACTCGATACTGTGCTTGCAAAGCAGACTTTTGCTCGGCCCCCAGCACGCTACACAGAAGGAAGTCTAGTCAAGAAACTAGAGGAGCTAGGAATTGGCCGTCCCTCTACTTATGCAACAATTATTAACACCATCCAGGTGCGTGATTATGCCGTCAAGGGTGACGGGGAGGGGAATCCTCGTGACGTCATTACGCTGACACTCGCCGGCGACAAGACCGTCAACCGAGAAGTCATTGAAGAGAAGACCGGATCAGATAAAGGCAAGCTGGTACCTACTGCCATCGGCATGATGATGAGCGATTTCTTAAACGAACACTTTACGCAAATCGTTGACTACGGCTTTACCGCCGATGTTGAACAGGACTTTGACAAAATCGCCGCCGGTGCGCTAGCCCGTAATGTAATGCTCGAAAAATTCTACACGCCATTCCATAAGTTAGTTGAAAACTCTGGTGGCATCGACCGCTCAAAAGTTGCCCAGTCTACCCCCGTCGGCACCGATCCCAAAACAGGGAAAATGATTTACGCCCGCTTTGGCCGCTTTGGCCCGATGCTACAACTCGGTGACACCGAAGATAAAGAAAACAAGCCGCAATTTGCCCCCATGCCAGCTGGCGCCCGCATCGAAACGGTTACCCTCGAACAGGCCCTGAAGGCCTTCCAACTCCCACGTGTTGTCGGTCAGACCGAAGACGGTAAAGACATTAAGGCTAACATCGGTCGTTTTGGACCCTATATTCAAGTCGACAAACTCTTCGTTAGCATCAAACCGCTCGACCCACACACTATCACTCTCAAGGAAGCGCTTGACCTATACGCCGAAAAGCTAAAAAGCGAAGCCGAGAAGAACATCTCTGACTTTGGTGACGGTCTGAAAGTACTCAACGGTCGGTACGGCCCGTACGTCACTGACGGAAAAAAGAATGCCAAGATCCCGAAAGATGTCGAACCGAAAGACATTACACACGAACAGGCCAAAAAGATGATCGCCGACGCTCCAGCCGGCAAGAAGCGCGTACCTCGCCGCAAGTCAAAATAGCCTAAAAAAGGCTTATATACCACATCTTGTGGATAACTAAAGCATTACAACACTATTTACAGCGTGTGTCTATTTCATGCTATAATGAATTAACCAGACAAAATGTTTGACATTACATAAATAATCTTATATAATGTTAAGCATAAATGAGTATAAACAGTAGCTCCTGTGGTGTGGCGGGAAGAAAGACGAGAGCATGACCGACCCAATTGACGCCAACGATGCCAAACAATCTATCGACCTGCAGGCTGGAGTAGCCGACGTTCTTTCTCTTATCGAACAAGAGCGTGAAAAAGAAATTATTACTCGTCGCTTCGGCCTCTATGACCGCCGCGAAACACTCGAACAAATCGGTGAGCTACTCGGTATCACTCGCGAGCGTGTCCGACAGCTAGAAAAAGCAATCCTGGTTCGCCTTAAGCTCGCCGCTGAAGAAGGCAAGACTGAAGCCGTCTCGAGCATCGAGCGCGTCTTTGTGCGTACATTAAGTGAAATGGGCCGTGTTGCCCGTGTCCAGGACCTAGCAGACCTCCTATACGGTCGTGCGACTAATCAGCAAGAACGCTCGCACGTCGCCTTTATCGCCACCCTGGCGCCTGGCCTGACTGTTGTTGATGAAAACGACAACTACCATCACGCCATCGCCATCGCTGACTACGGTGACGAAAAGAAGATCCGTAGCCACATCGACAGCATTGTTAAAACAATCAAAGAGCATGGCCAACCGATGAGCCTCGACCAGCTCCACGATGCCCTCAGCTACGAGCACCCAGACCACGTCCGTGCTCTGGCCAGTGTCAGCAAGCAACTTGCACACCTAAAAGACAGCTGGGGACTCGCCAAGTGGCCAACTGTTAACCCAAAGAATATCCGCGACAAGATTTACGTTATCTTGGCAGAGAACAAGAAGCCGCTTCACTTTTCTGATATCGCAAAAGCTATCAAAGCAAGTAGCTTTAAGCGCAAAGATGTGACCACGCAGGCCATCCATAACGAACTTATCAAGGACAAACGCTTCGTCCTGATTGGTCGCGGCATCTACGCACTCGATAACTGGGGATACAGCAAGGGTACTGTATCCGACATCATCGCGAGCGTACTCAAGGACGCTAAAGAGCCCCTTCACCGTGATGAAATCGTCAAACGCGTCCTAAAAAGCCGCCAAGTAAAGGAGACAACCATTCTCCTCAACCTCCAAAGCAAGCCGCAATTCAAGCGGGTCGCAAAAGCGACCTACACCCTTGACCTTGGCTAGGTCATTGCCAGATTGCGCCAGAGGTGAGAGAATAGCATAGACAATATGAGCGTACTCGGCGAAATTTTCGGATTCCTACTGCAGTGGTATGTGTGGCTGCCCATCGTTTTGGTGCTCGCATTCTTGACATGGCGCAATTGGAAGAAGGTTGAGGCTATTAACGACGTCGAAAGCGACCTTCTGATTCTTGAAATCCCGAAGACAAATGACAAGAAAGAACTTGCAGCCGAGCAGCTGTTTGCCAGTCTGCACGGTATCTTGCGTGATCGCAAAGAACTAAAAGCCAACGGAGGCATCCAAGAACATCTTAGCTTCGAGATCGCCTCAGTAAACGGACAAATCCGCTTTTATTGCTGGGTGCCAAAAACACTGCGAAGTTTTGTAGAAAGCCAGATTTACTCGCAATATCCGACCGTACAGATTAGTGACGCCGAGGAGGACTACGTCGCTCACGAACGTCATCACAGCGTCATCCACACTGCCGAAATTACTTTGACAGAAGATGACGTTCTTCCCATAAAAACCTTTCAAAGCTTCGAAGTTGACCCGCTCGCCGGAATCACCGGAACACTTGCGAAGCTCGAGTCGACCGGAGAGGAAGTCTGGGTACAGATACTTGCAAAGCCTATCGCCGACGACTGGCACAAATCATCCGAACGCTGGACAAAGAAAGTCCGCGGCGGAAAATCCTCCTCTGCGTCTAATGGGGGATTCGAGTGGCTCGCTGGCGTCTTCGAGGCACTCTGGCGACCACCCGAAGAGACCGAAAAGGCCAAAGCTCCGAAAGAGCTCACCGAACGAGACAAAACGCGGATCTCTGAGGCCGAAAAGAAGGCTACCAAACTGGGCTACGAAGTCCGCATCCGCCTTGCGTACCTAGGGGAGAGTAGTACCAGCGCCCGCCAACGTATGCAGGCAATTGTGGGGACCTTCAAGCAGTACAACAGTACCAACCTAAACGGCTTTAAGATTGCCAAGGCCAGTTTCAAAAAGGAAGACTTGGCAAAGTACCGCCAACGATCATTCGCCCGCGGCGGATTTATTTTGAATATAGAAGAACTCGCCAGCGTATTTCACTTGCCACACACCAACGTTGAAACACCCAACATTGTCTGGGCATCTTCCAAAACAGCCGAGCCGCCTGCAAAACTTCCTATCATCACCGGGAATCCAGCAATCGATGAAAACATTAGCGCTTTTGGACTAACAAACTTCCGCGGCATCAATCATCAGTTTGGCATGCCCCACAGCGACCGTTCCCGCCACGTCTACATTATTGGTCAAACCGGTGCGGGTAAATCGGGTACTCTCGAGCTATTTGCACTCAGCGATATCTTCCATGGTCATGGTTACGCGATTATTGACCCGCATGGTGACTTCGCCGTCAACAACCTCCGTTTTATTCCCGGCAGTCGCCTTGATGACGTCGTCTATTTCAACCCTGCAGACACAGCCTTCCCCCTAGGATTTAACCCGCTCGAGGTCACTAACCCAAGCCAAAAATCAAACATTAGCTCGGAGGTCATCGGCGTCCTCAAACGCATGTTTGGTGAGAGTTGGGGGCCACGATTGGAGTACATCCTTCGCTATACCATCCTGGCACTGCTCGATCGCCCAGAGACGACCATGCTCGATATTACTCGCATGCTGACCGACAAGAAGTTCCGCAATGAGACGCTCAGCTACTGTACAGACACGGTTGTCCTTAACTTCTGGAAGATTGAGTTCGCCAGCTGGAATGACAAGTTTCAATCCGAAGCTATTGCTCCCGTCTTAAACAAGGTCGGTGCCTTTACGGCCAACCCGGTCATTCGTAACATCATCGGTCAGCCAAAATCGACCTTCAATATCCGAAAAATCATGGACGAAGGCAAGATCCTGGTCGTAAACCTGTCAAAGGGGCTAATCGGCGAAGACAACGCCTCCATCCTTGGCGCCTTCTTAGTTACCAAAGTCCAGCTGGCCGCCATGAGCCGCAGTGATATTCCAAACATTGCCGACCGCCGACCATTCTACTTATACGTCGACGAATTCCAGAACTTTGCGACTGATTCATTCGCCACCATCCTCTCAGAGGCCCGTAAATATGGCCTAAACCTTACTGTGGCCAACCAATACATCAGCCAGATGAACGATACCGTTCGGGACGCCGTTTTTGGCAACGTCGGCACAATGATCTCGTTCCGTGTTTCGGCTGATGATGCACCGATCCTCTCGAAGCAATTCGAGCCTCAGTTCGAGGCCCAAGATCTCCTCCAAATGCACAACCGTAACTTTGTCATGAATATGGTCATTAACGGGGAGAAGGCCCCAGCATTTAGCGCCCGCACCCTCGAGCTGCCACCAGAACAGATTGACAACACTGGTCGCATTATCGAAAATACTCGCCGCATCTACAGCCGGAGTAGGGCAGAGGTAGAGCAAGAGATTGCCGAAGCCATCAAAGTCCCAGAAAATCTCCAACAAAAGCCAAAGTCACAACCTCAAGCCAAGCAATGGCCAGTCGATGCCGGCGCTATGGCCGTCAGCCAGGTTGTCGATGGCTCTAGGACGCCCGCAGAGCAGGGGAGTACTTCGACCGAACCAACCACCGAAAAACCAAAACGTAAGCGCACACGCAGCCGCAAGCGCAAAAAGGCAACGACCGAAACAACTGAATAGATGAGCAGGGTGGGGGAAAGATGCGAGCATTAAAACACTCGGCGAAGTTCCAACACTGACACCCGACCAAGATGTGCAGCAAGCGTTTGAAACAATGGTTGCAGCTGCAGTTGAAGCGCACCCCAAAAGCTATGACGAGAGAGAAGAGCTTGCCCCCGGTATCACTCTCGTCTACCCGAAAGACGGAGAGAGTTTACGCGAAAACTACGACGAGCTCACTGCCTACCAATTCGTCACTGCCGCAGAAGCTATTGGGCTCAATCCATCAATAGGAAAAGGGGGCATACGGCCGTCTCCTGATGTACATGGGGCATCAAAGTCTTGAAGAGATGGCTTATGCAACTTCACCAAAAAAACTCGACAACATAAAAAGCAATCTCTTGCGCCACATCGAGTTCACATCAAAACGCACCAGCCAAGATATTATCCACGAGACCGTCTGGCAACGATCATACATGGAGATAACTCTCGACGTTGACGAGGCGCGGCAAGCCGTTATTGAAATACTTAGAGCCAACGACCAGCAATTCACTCCAAACATGAAGCGTGTCCTCCGTACAATATTCGAGGGGACAGAATAGCCCTGTAGCTGCAAGTTGATCATGCCGCAAGTTAGTTAGAACAAAAATAGAACAGCTGGATGAACAAAGAGCAAACGATATAGCACGCAATCAAATCATCAACAAGCTATATCTACCCAGCATAGACCAGCAGGGCAGTAAGCAATACACAAAGTTTGAAACAAAAGAGCAGCAAGATCAGCGCAGCAGAGTGCATAAAGTAGGCATAGCCAAGTCATAGACTTAACGTCGCACAATATATCTTTTACGACATACATTATAGTATCTAAAGATGAGTTAGTATACGTCTTGAATAGGGCGGTACATCTGTTATTTTGTAGCTCCTGCACCAAAACACTCCCGCGCGCATGTTTTACCACTCACATATGCACAGTGCTAACTACACCAAGCTGGCCCCATGCAGTGCTACAGCGTTGTGTGAATTTAACTACATTTCACGGCAAGTTATCCACACTACGGCACGGCTAGCCCGGTATTTGCATTTTTTCAAAACGATGTTCAACTACTCCACTATCGCCCTTCTCCACTCTTTTTGACATTTTACTGCTTATGTATTTTTATATACTTTTTTGATACATACATAATATAGAACAAAAATAGAACATTAACATGGAGTAAGGGGACGAGGGAGTTGTGCTCTACCGATACACCGCGCGACCAGCCACGCGCACATCAATGTACTCCACGTCACGATCGCGATCACGCAAATAACGCACCGAACGATCCATATCCTCCACCTGTTCCCCCACTACCCTGTCCACTGTAAAACGAATAAATGGCTTCACATCCTTTAATCGGACTTCTAGTTGGCGGGTACTATCAGGAGGCAGGCTGACCGACTGCACGGCATAGCGT
>DFTJ01000030.1:13419-15857 GCA_002381485.1 Candidatus Saccharibacteria bacterium UBA4215
CCGACTGCACGGCATAGCCACTCTCCCCTGCTTCGGACACCAAGCGCCCTACGAAGCTCAATAATCGAGCGCTTGCTACTGCTGTCCCCTGCTCTGGCGATATGCCACTTTCATCAACAATCTGAACCCCTGGATCTTCGAAATAATTCTCCTGGAACACCACCCCATCAGCATCAACATAATACTGTTGGTTGTTGATCTGCCAGCCCGCTATAGGATCACGTAAAGAAACGCGCAGCTGAGCAGTCGTCAGGTCGCGAAGTGGTCGCAATGACAGTTCCGCCACCTCGGGATGAGACTCAGACATAAAAGCCACCAGGGATTCCTCGTTAAACATAAACCGCAGTCGCTCAACAGGATTAATCGATAAATATTCATGCACCTTCTCTTCATACGCCACAGTGTCGGCTGGACGAGAGAGTTGCTGTGATGAGCCGCTAATCGTCACGCGAGCAATATACTGGGTCAACAAGAGTGTGAGCACAATAATCACTGACAATACCAGCAAAAAAATACCCCCCGCCTTTCTTCGCCTTGCCGCTAGATGATGGATCTTCCCCCTCTCGGATTCGGGATGATCGGCCTGACGCTGCCGACCGCTGAGTGTTTGATTGCGTCGAAACTGCGAAGGAGCAGGCGCTTGTACAGCACTGTCCTGATTAGTTCGTCGTGACGGCTGATCGTCCGTTTTTTTGGATCGAGAAAACTTCATGGTTATGTTTATTATAGCTTACGGCGACGAGCTGACAGAATCATTGTTGCCATATCTTTTGCCGCATCCGGCTTGCTGAACTTCTGGAAACGACGCGCCATATCTTTGGCAGCTTCTGGATCATCAAGGACTGCCGCAACCTGGTCAACCAATAGCTTTGGATCTTGAATCATCGCAGCCTCTTCTAGTACCAACACAGCGCCAGACTCAGCGTATACTGCAGCATTCTTTATCTGGTGACCACCGGTGAGCATCGCATTCGGGATCAAAATAGTTGGCTTCTTGATTGCCGCCAGCTCAAGGATGGTCGTCATGCCGGCTCGTGTTACGACAACGTCAGCTGCTCCCAGCAAACTGTGCATATTAGTAACAAATGGGTACAGCTGGAACGAGTCACTATCTGGAGGCAACTCAGCCCGTAAATGATCATACTGCCCTGCTCCAGCAACCAAAATTACCGAGCAGTGTTTTTGCAAGGCATGCAGAGATTCTGCAACCGCCTGATTAATGCGTGCTGCACCCAGACCACCACCGGTAACGACTAACAGGGGTCGAGAAGGGTTAATCCCCCACTCTCGCTTCGCCGCCTCTTGCTGTTTCAGCGTATAGGGAACAAAATCGGTTGCGATCGGAATACCCACGTACTGGGAGCGCTTTGGGTCATACGGGTAGTACTGTAATGGGGCGCCAGTTCCAATTTTCTTCGCCCAACGAGCTAAAATACGATTTGTTAACCCAGGATGGGCGTCAGAATCATGGATCACCAGCGGGATTCGCAGCACGTGAGCCGCCACCCCAACAGGGAGACAGACGTAGCCGCCCTTTGTGAAGACGACATCTGGCCGCCAAATAATCAGCTTCACTAGACTCTGGATAAACCCAACACCGACTAGGAATACATCACGGATGTTCTTTAGCATCAGTGATGGCCACGTGAGCTGTTGCCAGATAGTAAGGTGGTGGTAGCGTCGTAACTTTCCAGCCACGATCCGAGAAAATGACATCTCTGGGTCAAAAGCCGTAACGGTTGAATGTGCCTGCATTGCAAACGGAAAGTCACTCCAAAAACGAAGCTCTACTTTAGGATGTCGTGCCCGTAGTTCCTTAAGAACTGCGACGACTGGCGTAACGTGTCCGCCCGACCCGCCGCCGACTGCCAGAATTTTCATGCCGTGAGGCCTCCTTTAGGTGTGATGTGTGTACGGTATACCGTGATAACTGGAACACTAACCCGAGCGCTGCCGCCAAGAACACCATACTCGTGCCCCCAAAGCTTAGCAGCGGAAGCGTGATACCTGTTAACGGGAAAATGCTCAGCATAGCTGCTATATTCAGAATAACATGCGCGCCAAACCATCCGAAGACACCAGCAACCAATAATTTCAAACGTATATCTACTAAATGGTCCATCACCCTTAACAGCCGCATCAGCAAAGCGACAAACAGAGCCAGCAAAACCATTAGTCCAATAAACCCAAACGTCTCTCCTAGAATTGCAAACACTGAGTCATTAATCGATTCTGGTAAGTACCCTGTCGCTTGGACGCTATTGCCCACCCCGACACCAAATAGCCCGCCTGTGCCTAACGCGATATTAGCTTGGTAAATATGGTAGCCGCCGGGGTCTTCTTTAGAAACGTTATCCCCCTGCAAGAACGTCGCAACGCGCGCGATACGGTGCGGCGCAACCGCAACAGACAGCAGACCCAACACCACAACACCAGCC
>DFTJ01000024.1 GCA_002381485.1 Candidatus Saccharibacteria bacterium UBA4215
ACCAGTGTCCCCTTCACGTCATTTACCGTGCCGTCCTTCATACGCTTGCCCAGGAATACCGCGAGGTACGCCAGCAGGCCGAACTTTAGAATCTCAGCTGGCTGTATACTTCCCAGCACCCCTAGGTTGAACCAGCTTGTGGCACCATTAATCTCTGGCGCAATCGGCAGACCTGCGAGCGAAGCAAGCGCAAGGGCTACACAAGCCGCCAGACCTAATATGAGCAGCTTTGAAGCGTGTTTCACCCAAATCATGTATGGAATCAGAGCTGCGCCGATAAACGCCAGCAGCGCGACGCCAAAGCTAACAAACTGCTTTATAAAGAAATAGCTATCAGAATACTCGCTCCCGAAGGCTGCGTTCAAAACATTTGCCCGCTGTGGGCCAATCGCATAGATAATCACCAGCCCGAGTAGCATTAAAATACCCGTATAAATAGCAATCATGTAATCCGGGCGGTGCCGGCGCACGACGTCGCTTGATGAGCGACCAGAGTTCCACCCGCGGTCACGCATGCTAGATAACGCCTCCCCCAACAGCAAGCATCACGCCAACAAACGAACAGACGGCAGCAATGACCCAAAAGCGCATCGTGACCTTGGTCTCAGGCCACCCAATAGCCTCTAGGTGGTGATGAATCGGTGCTGAGATGAAAATCTTTTTCTTAAATACTTTTTTACTAAAGATCTGAATCAAGCTTGAGCCCGCCTCGACTACAAATAGTAGACCGATAATTGGCAGCAAGAGCAACGAATCAGTCAGCATCGCCACGACACCGAGCGAGGTACCGAGCGCAAAACTACCGACATCGCCCATAAAGAAGCGAGCCGGGTAGATGTTAAACCAAAGGTAGCTGAGCAAAGCACCGACAACAGTGAAACAGAACCCGGCAATCAGTGGCGTTCCCTGAAGTAAGGCGATGATGCCAAATCCACCGAATGCAATCGCTGCCAACCCGCCGGCGAGACCATCGAGGCCGTCACTAATGTTCACTGCGTTCCCAGCCGCAACGACGGCAAAGGCAAACAACGGGACGATCAGCCAGCCGAGCGCCAACTCACCCACAAACGGAACAGTCACCGCAGTCACGCCAAGCTTCTCAAAGAAGTACCAGCCAAGCCCAAGTCCGATAGCAGTAATCATCAAGAATTTCAGGCTAGAACGCAGCCCGGCCGCTCCCCCACCTTTACCGCGCAGGTTAATGATGTCATCACATAACCCAACGAATGCACCACCAAGTAGTGCCGCCAGTGGCAGCCATGTCTCTTGGCGATCGAGGTTAAAGAAGAATGTCACAATAACAATTGCCAGCACGAACACCATACCGGCCATCGTCGGGATGTTGCGCTTAAACTTATTGGCGTGAAGCTTGGTGAACACCTTTAGCTCGGCACCGCCAATATCTGCCGTGCGCTGTTTCTTCCAAAACTTAAAGCGATATGCAAGGAATGTATAGATAGGTGTCAGCAACATTGCCAGTACAAACGCCCCAAGACTGAGCAAAAACGTTCGAGTTAATTCATCGCTTAGTATTTCAATCGCAACATTCATAGTTATCCTTTCGGTTGGATCTTTAGGTAGTCAATCATCCAGTTGGAAATATCGGTGAAAATCGGCAGGGCGTCACGTGCGCCTTGAAACACTTTATCTTTACCAGATACTTGTACCATTATGACATATTCAGGCGTATCGGCACCACCGTATCCGATATAGCTCGCCGTTGTTTGTGTCGAGCTATACTCACCGTCGACAATAACCTGCGATGTTCCGGTTTTTCCACCAATATTGTACCCTGATCGGTCGACACCCGGGAAACCAGCCCGACGCGCTTCAGTTAGCACCCGCCGGATTTCGTTTGAAGTACTGGGCTTCACAAGCCCTTTCTCGACCGGGTCAGCTTCCTCTATTTGCTCGAAACCATTCTCGGTGATAAAGCCATCAATAATCGTCGGTTTGTAGAAACTACCCCCGTTTACTAGAGCACCAAAGCCAGCAGCCACCTGGAGCATTGTCGCCTCCATGCCTTGCCCGAAGGACATGTTTGAGTAGCGGACTTCATTGCCAGTTGGCTGGCTTGGGGCAACAATCGACCCCGCCGCTTCGCTCGACAGCTCAATACCAGTAGGTTGGCCCAGGCGGAATCGTTCAGCAAAGTATTCGTACATTGTTTCTCGAGCTTCCCTGGTAATCTGCTCACCGTCACCCAGACGCTGAGCAATCGTTACGAAACCAGTGTTGAGCGACCACTGCATAGCTGTTTCAAACGTAATATTTCCAGTAATGCCTTTGGTTGCGTTCGAAATCACCCTGTCCTGCACTCTAATTGAATCTGTATTATTGAAGCGATCAGAGGCGCGGATGGCGTTTGTATCGATGCCAGCCGCCATCGTGAATGCCTTGATAGTTGAGCCGGGCTCGTACGGGCCCGAGATGACGTTGTTATTAAACACTCCAACATTACTTACCTTAAAGTACTCACCCGGGCTATAGGACGGTAAGTTTGCCATTGCCAGCACCTTTCCAGTCTTAGGGTCAATCACCACGCCACTAACGTTTGTTGCTCCTGTACGGTCGGCAGCAGCCTTCAGTGCCTCTTCCACCTTAGATTGAACGTTGCGATCAATCGTCAGCACAACATTCTTACCATCTTGTTTCGGAATTCTAACATTATTATTACCAATCGTCAGCGGAACATTTCCAACATCTGTCACAGCTTGCAAGAGCCCGTCTTGACCCTCTAGATCTTCATTAAGGTAGCCTTCGATGCCATAGCTTCCCACTCCTTCTGCGTTGACGAATCCTAACACCTGCCCCGCAAGATTGCCCTCTGGGTAGACTCGCTGTGAGTTCTCTTGAAAGCCAATGCCCGAGAAGTTCTTCTCCTTGAGCTTGTCAGCCTGTACACGGGTCAGTTTTGTCGCCAGAATTTGATAGCGTGAGTCCGGCACGTCTAATAGCTTCTCAAAATCCTTGCGAATATTCCCCCCGGCAATATCACGAAGCGCTGTGGTAATTTCTTCCTTTTCGGTAACAGTCTGCGGATCAGCAAAAACGGTGTACACTGTTTGATTCATCGCAAGAGGGACGGTATTCTCTCCGCTCTTGGCATAAATCAAACCACGGCTGGCTGGAATAGTGAACCTGCTCTGTTGCTCGGAGGCTGCAAGCTCGACATAGTAGTCATGCCGAATGACCTGCAGATAAAAAAGGCGTGCCACAAATATTGCTACGATGATCAATATCACCGCTGCAAGGATGCGTGAGCGACTGCCTTTTTGTAATTCTAAATTCATATGGTCTCTAAGAGGATTTATTCGACGAAAGCGGTACTAGCTGGCGCCGTCATTTCACGGGCGACTGCGCTGTTCTTGATCGTCTCGAGAGCAGTCAATCGAGCATTCTCAATCTGTAAATCTGCCTTTTCTTCGTTTAGTTCAGCAATTTGGCTGTTAATGCGCTGTGACTCATAGTCATAGCCGGTTGCGCGTGTTGCCTGAGTTAAGTATATCAACCCAAGAACGGTAATCATAAGTGCAATAAGAACAGTGTGTGCGACTGGGCCTAGCTTGATAGCCGAGACATAGCGCGTAGTGTTTTGATTACGCGACCAGTTCTGTTGACGACGGCTCGTGTAATAGTTATTTTGTTGGTACGACATGTGGTGGAGTGTCTTTGTTTGTGTTTATTTTTGGTGCTCTCGCCCCAGTACAGAGCGAGAGCGTTTTTTGAACTACTTTACGCGGACTGAAACCACTTGTGGTTGGTCTACGTACTGTACGTTGATGTGAATTGGCATTTTAGTTGCCCTTTCTTTTTGTTTATTTTTTCACAGCAACCCGAAGCTTTGCGCTTCGAGATCGCGGGTTGTGAACGTCTTCGGTGGCTCCGGCTATAGGCTTCTTTGTCAGTGGCATCAATTCTGCCTCAAATCCGGCTTCAAATTGATCCTTAAAGTAGCGTTTCACGAGGCGATCCTCTAGACTGTGGAAGCTAATGACCCCCACTCTTCCGCCTGGCTTTAAAAGCTTTGGAAGTAATGGCAGCAGCGCTTCGACTTGTCCGAGTTCGTCGTTGACAGCAATACGGAGTGCTTGAAAGGTACGCGTGGCTGGATGAATTCGTTTCCATCGGCCCCGACTACTCGCTGCAATCACTGCGGCAAGAGATTCCGTATCCTTGAATGGTCGGTTGGCGACAATCTGCTCGGCGATGTGCTTTGCGTTCATGTATGGTTCTTCACCGTAGTCATGAATGATTTGCGCCAGTTCACTGATTGATGCGTTTTCTATGAGGTCGGCGGCAGATGTTTCCTGCCGGCGATCCATGCGCATATCGAGTGGACCATTTCTTGTAAAGGAAAACCCTCGTTCGCCCTGATCGAGCTGTGGTGACGACACCCCCAAATCAACCAGGATAAGATTGAATGCCTTCCCTTCTTCTGTCAACTGCCGGGCGGCGGTCAAGAAGTCGGTGTGCATCAAACGAGCACCTTTTGTCTTCAGTGATGACACATGCTGGATTGCATATTCATCACGGTCAACTAGGACGCTCTCCGTGTAATTTCCGGTTCGCTCTAGTACTTGGCTGGCATGACCGCCAAACCCTACTGTCAGGTCGAGATAATTCTCACCTTGCTGTGGGTCGAGACGTGCAAGCGTCGCGTCTAGAAGAACTGGAACATGTTTTTGTGGTGGATGTTCTTTACTCATTCTTCCAAGTATACCGCATTGGCAGACAGAGGAAGATTTCGAGATCACCTAACCGATAGTGAAGCTGTTTGTTTTCGCAGGTGTGTTTGTTTTTGAAAAGTCGAGTGTAACGGCTATACGGGGGTTACGAACGTAACTCATACCCAGCTGAAACACCCTGTTGAGAGACTTATGTGAGGTGGAGTTTTTGGGAGGTGTGTTTTTGAGGAAGGTGCTTCGGATTGTTTAATGTGTTCCGATGTCCACGCCTCACTACCAGATAGTTGATCTCGAGAGTTTTATTCTCTTTACGTATTAGATTGTTAAAGAACAGACGAAATGCGGCAATAACCTAGTCGGGCACCATCAGGCGCCAGTACTTCCCTGCTCGGACCGCGACGATAGCTTTATCAATACCTGCATAATCCATCAGGTGCTGCTCAATCGTTACACGACCCTGTTTTTGGTCAAGCTCAGCCTCGGTTTTCCCGCGGCGAAACTGTACGTTAACATCAGCCGTCTTCTCGTCGAGAATACTGCTACTATTGTTTAACGCGGCCTCAACATCTCCGTCCCATACTGATTTTGGGTATAGGTGAAGATAGCGCCCGAATCCTCTGGTAAGTACTACCCCCGATGCAAATTCTGCGCGAACCTCGACGGGTATCGTCAATCGACGTTTATCGTCTAGTTTTCGCTCAAAATAGTCTACGTGGGCCACTCTTATTCCTTTGGCATTCGTGCGTTCAGGTTGTTTTGGTTATTTTTTAATGTGATGTTTGTCTTAGTGGGCATTGCTGCTCTTTCCACTGAGCTTCACTATACTACCCACAATTACCCACTACAACCCCCAATTTTGACAATTCTAACAAGTTCTGTTTATTTATCCACAGAACTGTGAATAACTCTTACGCTTAACAGGGTAAAACAAAAACCACAGCCCATCTGAAAGCTGTGGTATTTTTGACACTTAAGAGATCTAGCGTCCGAAGATCAACAAAGCAACCTGATAGTCATACTTGGTGGTCAGCTGAACGGCCAACCAACCGACAAATATAGCTACGTTAATCGTTCCCGATACCAAAAGTGCCGCTGTCTTAAAGTCCTCGATAGTGGTAGGCTGCTTGGCTGTCGTCTTGGTTTTACGAGCGCTCGCTGTTGTACTTGTCTTTTTTTGTTTGGTCATGATATTTTTACCCTACCATAGTGGTTATGTTCTGTCAAAAGCTAGCTTTTTCGAAGCTTCTTGATTACTTTTCCAAACCAAACGGCACTCGGGCGCAATTGACGCGCTCCTGTCTTGTAATCAACACGAGCTAGTCCAAAGCGAGGCCACTTTCCATAGGCCCACTCAAAATTATCCGTCAAACTCCAGTGCATATAGCCGATCAACCGCACGCCGTGGCTGATAGCACGCTGCATTGCCTCCAGCGTTTCTTTAATCCACTCCTTACGGTATTCATCCTCGCCATCCGCAATGCCATTCTCCGTTATCATGATCGGGAGCTTATACTTTTTGTGCCACCTCTCAAGAACATGCTCAATATCACCAGGTGCAATCAACCAGTCGAGTTCACTCCGGGGGGTGTTCTCGGGGTTATGAATACGATGCCCAATAATCCGCTGCGACATATAATAATTCAATCCCATGAAATCACTCGATTTCGCAACGCGCGTAAGCCAAAGGTCGTCTTGAAGAAACTGAGCTACACGCGCACTAATACGGCTAACCCAACTATCATCACCCGGGTACATGAACACTGAATTCTTAGCAATGCCAATCTTAAATCGAGGGTTAATTCTCTTCAATGTCTTTGCTGCGCGACGGTGTGCAACAGTTTGGTGATAAATCACCTTCATGGCCAGTAAGGTGTTCCTCTTAGCTGGCGGCCATTCATGGATCTTATAGCTACAAAACCCGTAGACCTCAGGCTCATTGATCGTGATGATGTATCGAACGTTATTGCCCAACTCGCTCATGATCTTCTCAACAAAGCGAATAAAGTACTTTATGTTGCCCCGTCGCTCCCAGCCACCTTTATCGGCGAACCATACTGGCAGTGTGAAATGCATCAAGGTAACGATTGGCTCGATACCTCTTTGCCTGAGCTCAGCTAAATATCTCTTATAGTGTGCAATCTGCTCCGGATCCCAAACACCCTCCTGCGGCTCAACACGTGACCATTCAATACTAAACCGATAAGCATTCATGTTCATCTGCTCAAGAAGATCAAAATCCTCTTTATATCGGCGATAGTGGTCGGTTGCCTTCCCTGAAACATAGTTATCGGGGTTCTTGGCATCAGGCTGGACTCTATCCCATGCCGGAAAATCTTGAACCTGATACTCGGCTTGTGCTGCGAGCGTCTTTGCATTCTCGAGCTCCCATACACTCCACTGGTTATGGTTACCCCCCTCTACTTGATGCGCAGCGGTCGAAGCGCCCCAGAGGAAACGTTTTGGGAAAGAAGTTTTTTTATTCATACGGACTACTGTACTACATCCTCGCCAAAATGCTTCTGTAGGCGTATCTTGATTGAACCTTCATGCCGGCCCAACAACTTGCTCAACTCGGCAATCCCTAGTCCGTTCTGAAACTCTTGCTTCAGCTCAGCGTCGTGCGCTGCTTCCCAGGGGCGGTAGGCATTCGGGTGAGTTTGCCGCATCTTGGCGACCTTCTCTGCCCAGCCTGTTTTTGGCTTGCTGGTCGGGACGAGCTTACGCTCACTGCCCTTTTTAGCCAAGTGCGCAAATCGCTTTGCATCAGCTGCCGCCTTCGTCCGCAACATGCCATCGATCACTTGAGCGTCTTCGCTCACTCGAAGCGCCATCTGATTAATCCCCGCCAGATACAAGCTGTCGAGATTTTTCACTCGGCTGAGCGCTACATACCCCATTCCTTCAACGAACGCACGCCGCAAGTCAATCCGAGCTGCATCAAGCGTCATACCTTGCGACTTATGTACGGTAATTGCCCACGCAAGCCGCAACGGAATCTGCGTAATGCTCGCGCGCTTTTTATCACCATCACGCAGCTCCCAGGTATCAGGGACCATTGACACTTCCTTGCCATTCTTAAAGGCGACTATCGGGTATTCGGTGTGTGGTTCAAAATCGATCACGGTGCCCAGACTGCCGTTGGCGTACTTCCGTTCGGCACTATTCTTGACCGCCATCACTAAGGCGCCCTTCTTCAATTTTAATGCTGGCGGCGCCAGTACCGACCGCTGCAAGGATTGAACATAGTTCTCACCACCCGTAGTAGTTTGGCTGTAGGTAATCTCATCTTCATCTATCTGAGCCAGCTTCGCAGCGTTCAACTTGTCGACATCAATATTTACTGTGTGCAGTTCAGTCATCTGCTCGAGGTCATCTGGATATACCTCGGTCCGAGCCAGAAGTGTCTCGGCGTGGTGGCGACGCAGCTCCCCTGCCCGCAAGGCGTTCAGGATATCAAGGAGGACTGCATCGTCCTGACGATGCTGCTCTTCAAGGTAACAAATTGTCGGCTGAAGCTCCTGCCAAACCTCAGAGTTAACGACAAACCCACCAGCTCGCGAGTCTCCCCTGTTAATCGGGGGAAGCTGGAAAAAGTCGCCGCTCATGATCAGCTGAATGCCGCCGAATGGCTCATCCTTCTCGCGAACGGTTCTACAGACTTGATCAACCATGTCCAAACGAAA
>DFTJ01000011.1:0-1914 GCA_002381485.1 Candidatus Saccharibacteria bacterium UBA4215
ATAAAAGACATCGCCAGCATCAACTCGATAATCGTAAAACCGCGCTGTTTATTAGCCCCGTGGTTCATATAACCTCACAATTGTCCCGGTTGTCATTGGTGTTCCTAGGCCAGATCCTTCCCAACAAGCCCGAATATGGAAGTCAATATAGCCAGTGTTAGTCTGATTAGGGTCGCTGCTGACGGCTGAGCGAATTGGCTCAACCCACAGACCACGAGAAGCAACAAATGCGTCGTCATTGCCATATTCAAGCTGCGCATGCGTTACTGACGGCTGGAGTGTCGTAGCAGTCCCGTCAACAAACCGGACATTTCGAGTATCAACGATAAAACTGCCCTCAGGAGGCTGCGGACAAACCGTTATAGCTCCCCCAAAAGGAGAGGCGCTCGTAGCATTTAGCCCGCTGGTTGACATCTTATACCACTCCTCTGCCGGTGAAGTCGACCCATCACTCACGTCAAACGTCAGTCCTGACTGATAGACGGCGACATAGGAATCATGCATAAAGCGCAGTGTTTCAGCCTGAGCGTCAATTTGCTGACGCACGAGCGTTATCTCCAGTGAACGCTGGGACGCTGCAGTGCCTTGGTTCATAATCCCCAGTGTGCTGACCACTACAAAGCTGAAGACCGTGACAGCAAATAGCACCTCAATCAGTGTATCCCCTGCCTGCTTTCGCATACGCTCTAACATCGTGTGGTACTCCCTAGGCCGGCAATCAGGTCATTGGTGCGCGTCTCGATAGCGTTCGGCACGGCAGCAAAGGCACTTATAAAGATCGAGCGATCAGCATTGATAACAGCACCATCCGAGCTAATGCAGATGGTTCGCTCGGACTGACCAGGGATGCTGTTCCCAGCAACAATCAGGCTATCGAGCAGTGACGGCGTTATCGTCTCGGGAGATTGGTTACCGGAAAAGGTGTATAGCCGACCGCTCTCTGGTGAACGAATGAATAATATCGCTATCTCTCTTGGCGTCGTTGGTGTCTGCGCGCCACTTCCCGAGGACGGCCAGGCAATTTCAGCCCCCCATTCCAACTCGCCCGTCTCGATATCAACATTCGAGATATTTAAATTATAGTCGTCACGAAGAGCAACCAAATCGTCCGACACACCAGATGGGCTGGCTATCTCACGGCCTAATACCGAATAAATTCTATACTGACCACCATTCACTGCTAACAAGCGCCCCACTAAAATACAGTCGCTTTGCCCTCTCACAATTGCTCCATCCTGGGCGGTTGCGGCCTGACCATCACAACTCCAATCATTCGCACGATCGTTTCGCACACTCGAGAGCTCAGCGTACTGATTCTGAATCACCGTTTTAAATGTCTCGACCGAATCTCGGTATCGCTGGATGTTGATAGAAGTTCCGACACCAATAAATATACCCGCCACCATCACACCGGTAATTGCTAAAACCAGCATTGTCTCGATGATCGTGAAGCCAGATGTATTGTGCGTGCCCATGTACGGCCATTATAGCATAAGCGTCGTGTGACTACCCCTTAAAAGAGGCCGGCTGCGTACCATTCAACGAGTCCCGTGCCAAACAATTGCGCGATGACTGCTCCGGCTATTAACAGCGGGCCAAACGGCACGTGCGATGACCGCGTTAGCGTGCCCTTGATCATCAGAGGTATGACGATCAAGCATCCAATCAAGTTTGCCAAGAAAAGTGCCAGCAAGCCAAGCGGCCAATCTACCAGCAATAGCCCCAAAGCAAGCCCAAGCTTGACATCGCCAAATCCAATCCAGCGACCCCGTGATACAAGATACAGCAGCAGATACAGCCCACCGAGCGCGCCAATCGCCCCTGCTGCATTCAAGAGCGTTCCCCCAACGTCCTCTCGCAATAATGCGACCAACACAAGGTTAACGACGCCAAGAGCAACTACCGTCCATGTCA
>DFTJ01000011.1:2038-2779 GCA_002381485.1 Candidatus Saccharibacteria bacterium UBA4215
GGGAGTAAGAACCACTTGGCGTCATAGGCAAACAATATTACCAAGCCAACGCCTGCCGCTAACCACACAACAAACTGGGCAGTCGCCAATGGATCAGCTAGGCCAACCGGCCAAAAAAGATACGATGCGATAAAGAATGCTGCCATTCCGAGCTCCATCAGAGGCTCAAACCATCCGATCTTTTTTCGACAAGAGCGACAACGACCGCGTAGCGCCACCCAGCTGATAAGCGGAATCAGATCATACCATCTCAACGTATAGCCACACTCCAGGCAACATGAGCGGTCAGTGGTCGTTTTTCGCTTCATCAAGGGTTTTAGGCGCGCGTACTCTTTCTTGTCAACGCGTTCCCCTTGCTGCTTGTCAATCAAAAGCTGGCGCGCACGCAGCCGCCAGACAGTTGCCCCGGCAAAGCTGCCAAGGACGAGGCCAAATAGACCAAGAGTAATAAGGATAAGTACATCAACCATGAAGCTATAGTATCAGTTTAGCAAGGCGTCTGCCTAGTTATTGATGCAGTAGTAGCCACCGCCTTCAAGCGCGAGGCGGAACGACACTTTTCGTGAGCCAGCTGATGTAGTTGAAGCGGAATCAGATGTGTTACAGACCGTTCCAGGCGTTGCATAGATGATGTTCTGTGTCGCGCTGGCACCTGAAGCGATAAAACCTCCTGTTAGCGTCCCTGCGGGAGTCGGTGTGATGACATATGTGTCAACGCCGGTTCACTGGTTAGCATTGGCA
>DFTJ01000011.1:2853-5105 GCA_002381485.1 Candidatus Saccharibacteria bacterium UBA4215
AACGCCGGTTCCCTGGTTAGCATTGGCACCACTTGGGTCGACGAACGTGTCACCTGCTGTGGTAAGGTAGGTGTTCACGAAGTTGTCCCATCCAGCGACGGTGTTTGTTGGAATCGAACCACGGTTCGCGCTACTGTAGTTAGCAACTGCAGTCTGCAAGCGCCCCATGTCGTTGCGTCGCTGCGTGTCGCGCTGGTTACGCTGCAAAGCTGGCAGGGCGATAAACACCATCAAGAAGATCAGTCCGGCAATCGCCAAGACCAAGACCACCTCGATGATCGTAAATCCTTTTTCTTTTTTCTGAACGTTCATAGGAGTTATCCCACCTTTCAAATGAACTAATGATACTGGTTATGCCTATAGTAGCGCAGCAACTCTGTTCTGTCTAGATATTGATACCATTTACCAGGCTGTATATCGGAAGGAGAATTGCGCCGACCATACCACCAGCAACTACCGCAAGCACCACCATCAGAATCGGCTCGATTGAGGTCGAGATAGTACGAATCTGTTCGTCTAACTCGTCTTCATATACCTGCGCAACTTTTCCCATCATCTCATCGATGCGACCAGATTGCTCACCAATCTTGATCATCTGCGGAACGAGGGGCGTAATGGAATCTTCGGGCTCAAGCGCTGTTGATAACGCCTTACCACCCTGCACTTTCTCGGTTGCACGCTCAATACTCTTCTGAATAACTGTGTTGTTCACTGCACGGCCGGTGATCTTCAACATATCAAGCATGCTCACCCCTGTACTGAGCAGTGTCTGACCTGTCCGGGCAAAGCGTGCCATATATAGCTTTCGGAACATGCCGCCAAATACAGGAACATTTAGTTTGAAATTATCTTTAAACTTAATACCCGACTCGGTATTAAGATACTGAATCAAGAAGTAGACACCGGCACCAATAATAATGATTGCTAGCCACCAATAAGTTGCCAGGAATGACGCTACCGCCACCATCACCGCTGTCAGGAATGGCAGTTCTTTGTCTAGGTCGGCGTACAATGTCTCCACCTGAGGGACAACCGTAAAGAGCATGAATGCCATTACACCAAAGATAACAACTAATACAATCAGTGGATATGTCAGGGCACCGCGAATCTTACTGACTGTGGCCGCGTCTTTCTCTTGCTGGTTAGCAACCCGCTGCAATGACTCGTCCAACGTACCAGATAGCTCACCGGCCGAGATTAATGAAATAAATACCTCGTTAAACACCTTCGGGTGCTTGGCAAATGACTCTGACAGCGAACGGCCACCCTCAACATTCGAAGCGATCTCTTGAACGACTGTTTGCAGCTGTTTGTTGTCGGTTTGCTCCATCACAGTGTGGAGGCTCTGGCTCAAGGGAAGCCCGGCACCGATCAAGGTTGCCAGTTGTCGCGTAAACACCACTTTATCTTTAGTGGTAATGCGTCCGTTCAATCGGGAGAATATCCCCCCATCGCCAATCTGCTCTTTAATTGAAAGAGGAACAAACCCCTGTTTTACCAACAAGCGAGCGGCTGAAGACTCTGATTCAGCTTGCAATGATGACTTCACCACCTTGCCGGTAGCTTGGTCGCGCGCTTCGTAGGTAAACTTCTTCACGCCTTACTAGCCCCTCATCAAACGTTCAAATTCAGCCAAATCGACCGCAAACTCACGTGCGCTATCGTAGGTAATCGTGCCGGCCTGTACGAGGCTTGCGAGAGTACGGTCCATTGTCTGCATACCCTGGTCAGCACCGGTCTGAATAATCGCATCCAGCTGGTGCGCCTTGCCTTCGCGAATAATGTTGCGCACAGCAGGGTTGGCAACCAACACCTCGGCAGCCGCCACTCGCCCGCCACCGATTGTCGGAATCAGCCGCTGCGAAACAATTGCCATCAAGATGTTTGAGAGCTGCGCACGCACCTGCGGCTGTTGGTGCGGCGGAAAGACGTCAATCATACGGTCAATCGACTGTGCGGCACTGTTGGTGTGGAGCGTCGCAAAGACAAGATGCCCTGTTTCAGCAATGGTGATTGCAGCCGAAATCGTTTCGAGATCACGCATCTCACCGATCAAGACGACATCAGGGTCTTGGCGCAAGCTCGAACGCAGTGCAGCCGAGAAACTGTAGGTGTCGTAGTGCACTTCTCGCTGAACGACAACTGACTTCTTTGATTTGTGAGTAAATTCAATCGGATCTTCAATCGTAATAATGTGCTGAGCTTTTTCAGTATTAATCTTATCAACGAGAGCTGCCAGCGTCGTAGATTAT
>DFTJ01000011.1:5186-8647 GCA_002381485.1 Candidatus Saccharibacteria bacterium UBA4215
CCCGAGCCAGTCGGCCCCGTCACCAATACAAGCCCACGCGGGAAATCAGCGAAGCTCATTACCACATTCGGCAGTCCAAGCTCGGTGACGGATTTAATTTCGTTTGGAATAAGACGCAGCGCGCTCGCAAGGTTGCCTCGTTCATGGAAGGCGTTCACACGGAAACGGCCCAGCGTTCCGAAAGCAAAGCTAAAATCAAATTCTTTATCTTTTAGAAGAATCTGGCGCTGGTCTTGATCGAGAATGGCAAAGATAAGTGTCTCAACACCAGCCTCATCCAAAGGATTGTAGCCGGCAATCGGCACCAATGTCCCGTCAATACGCAACATAGGAGGAATACCAACCTGTAAGTGAAGGTCCGAGGCCTTGCGGCGGACAACCTCTTCCAGGAGTACTTCGATTCTGAGTTGTTGATTTTCCATATTTTCCTACCCTTACGCCGTATCTGACGTTACCCTATTCACTTCTTCTAATGTCGTAATGCCGGTCAATGCCTTCAGATAGCCATCTTGTCGCATCGTGATCATTCCCTGCGATACAGCGACTTGCTGAATCTCGGAGCTAGTTGCATGCTTGACGATCATTGCTTGGATATCATTGTTGACGTCCATTACCTCGTAGAGACCGGCTCGCCCACTATAGCCATTTGGCTGCTGTGGCGTATCAGTTCCTCTTACCAAAGTATAAGCGCTTTGACCGGCTAAGGGAAGGTCTTTATAACCTAAATCTTGCGACACCCGAGCAACCTCCTCCTTGGTTTTTGGTAATAGGTGCCCAACAGTGGCAAGAATATTTTGCGTTTCGATCGGGCTCGACTGGTACGTCTCGCGTTTTGGTCCGACGCGGCGCACCAATCGCTGTCCAATGATTGTGTTGACCGTACTGGCAATCAAGAAAGGCTCGATCTCCATATCTAACAGACGTGGCAACACTCCCGCAGCGCTATTGGTGTGTAGTGTGCTGAATACAAGGTGACCCGTCAATGCGGCCTGGACTGCCAAAGCGGCCGTTTCAGCGTCACGAATCTCCCCCACCATCACGACATCAGGGTCTTGACGCAAGATTGAGCGCAGCCCGTTTGCAAACGTTAAGCCTACCTCACTGTTCACCTGAATCTGGTTCACCCCTTCCATCTTGTACTCAACCGGGTCTTCCAGTGTCACAATGTTCACCGTGTCGTTCTTAATCTCTTTAATCAGTGCGTACAAGCTTGTCGACTTACCTGAACCAGTCGGCCCAGAGGTTAAAATCATGCCGTTGGGACGCTTCAGCCCATGACGAGGGACCCGTAGCGCGCGGCCAGCGTACCCCATCTCTTCGATGTCGAAGGAATTGCCTGATTTATCCAAAAGACGGATAACAATCTGCTCACCCCAAACGACTGGGCTGATAGCAATACGAAGGTCTACCTCTTTATTAGCAACTTTTACCGTAAACTGACCGTCTTGCGGAGTACGGTGTTCATCAATCTTCAGACTCGCCAGAATTTTCACGCGGCTCACCAGGGCCGGTTCAATGCTCTTCGGAAGCTGCATAATCTCACGCAATACCCCGTCAACACGAACACGAATCTTCAAGGCGCTCTCCATTGGTTCAACGTGGACGTCACTGGCACGAGACTTCACAGCATATTCCAAGATCTTGCTCAGGGCCTGACTAATCGGTGAATCCTGCACAATTGTCTTTACGTCACTGGCCTCTTCCTGCTTTTGTTCTTCCTGAGAAACCTCGGCAGCTTTTCCAACATCAGATAAGTCTGTCTTGTATTGCTCCAGTACATGGCGTACGCCGGCTTCTGAGGCCATAAATACCTTCAGTGGTCGCTGTATGCGGTTTGCAAGGTAGTCGACCGCCTGGACGTTGTTAGCGTCGATCATAGCCACTGCAAGACGGTTCTGAACCTCCGCAAGCGGGACGGCCATAAAGCGTTCGGCAATATCTTCAGGCAACAAGCCAAGAATCTTCTGATCGATGAGTGTGTCAGTCAAATTAACATACGGCACGCCCGAAACTTGCGCAATCGCATGCGTCAGCAGCTCGTCGTCGACTATCGCCTGGTCAGTAAGATGCGAAAAGAGCGGCTTATTTGCCTTTTGAGCAGCCTCAGTTGCAGACTGCAGTACGCTCGCCGAAACCAAGCCTTCATCGACAAGTAGCTTAACGAGTTTTCCCTGGATGTCATCGGTCAATAATGCCATGCACCCTCCGCTTAATTGCCGCCCGATCCAACCTGTACTTCGACTGTTGGATTAATGGCGTTCTCGTTAAATATCGCTGGGTCTGGTGGGGTTACTTCAGAAGTAATAGCCTCAACCGTCTTTACCGTCGCATTCTCACTCGCAATGCCATCAAAGATTGCGCTAGTTGCGAAGAAGGCCGCAATAACGCTCACCGAAGCAATTAAAACGATCATAGCGATGTCGGTTTTTTTCATTGCTGAACCACCTTATCTGTTAATTCAAGTGTTTTGGCTGGCTCATAAAACGCTCGAGCCTGAACCGTCATCAGCTGTGTACTCGATTGGCTTTCGATGCGCAGGACCTGAATATCGATTAGTCGAATTGAGCGCTCAAGGTTCTCGAGAACTTTGCGCAGCGCCTGTTGATCGCCAGAGACTGAGAACTGGAAATTAATTTGATAGTCTGAGCTTCCTAGTCCAGCATCAACGACGGCAAGATCTCCTGCCGATTCGACACCAACAACTGGGTCAACCTGCAGTGATTCAATTCGCAACCCCTGCACCCCTGTCAGAAGCTTTGTTTGCAATGATGCCCCGAGCGCCAGTGAGTTGGCATCGGAAGGCAGTGCATCCAAGATAACCTGTACCGTCTGGTCGTCATCATTCGCCTTTGAAGTCGCCAGCGCCTCATTTGTATCAAGAATTCTAATCTCTGTCTCTAGCTCTGGAATTACTTCACTGTTCGCCTCAAGAGTTTGAATTGTAGTTGCTTTTTCAGCCAGAATCTTTTCATTGTAGAGAAGCTGCTGACCAAGGAAGAGTGCTACTACTACGGCCGACCCAATAATCGCCGAACTCACCGCGATCCAAAGGAACATGGTTCGATTAGCCTTATTGATCTGTGCTCGCTTACGAATTGCGGCAGAATTTTTTTCAGCCATACCCTACACCCCCTCCTCGCCGACGAAGATACTTCGCGGAATACCCAAGAATGAGTCGGTAACATCACCAGCATTCGTCAGGCGAATTTCATAATTAGGTGTACTTGCGGCAAATAATGACGGTGGGAAGATAAAGCTAATTGTAAACTGTAGCACGCGCTGGCCATTGGTATTCTCGCCGTAGCTCACGTCACTCACCGTGATACTCTCTGCCAGCTGCTCGACAATTTCCTGACCATCTAGTGGGTAGGTCAACACTGCGCCCTCAATCGTCTTCTTAAAGACCTCGAGCGTATCGTATGTTGGCGTCTGCCCCTCAATCACCATCGTGCTGGTTTCGG
>DFTJ01000011.1:8804-10111 GCA_002381485.1 Candidatus Saccharibacteria bacterium UBA4215
TCGTTGGGCTCTGGAGGCAACACAGCCGCCAAGACATCAAAGATGCGCGAATCAATCTTCTTTGTTTCATTCAGAGCGTCAATCTGAGCTAGCTGATTTTGAATGGTCAGAATCTTCGACAAGTCCTCTTTTTCAGCTAGCGCCGCGCTACTGGTTTCGATAGAGCTGTTAGCGAGATCATCACGCACTTGCTGTACGACAAAGACGTACACCGACAACAGTGCAACGATACCCAATGCGACAATACCGGCCAGAATAGAGGTAGTTACCACAAAGGCCCGCGTTCTCTGGGCGCGGATAAGCTCCTGCTTTACATCTGGAATCAGGTTAATTTCAATCATGATAGATTCCTTCGCTGAGCGAGCCCAATGACCGTCGCAAACTCAGATGCAATTGGTGCGAGCTGCTGCTGGTCACCCTGTGACACATTTACCCGCTGCCATGGGTTAGCAATACCCGCCTGCACACCAGTCTTCGAAGCGACATAGTCACCAAACTGTGGCACTAGCGCACTATAGCCGGACAGCAAAATACCACCCACGGGGGTGTTGGGATAGCGCGTCTGGAAGAATTTGACCGATTTCGTCAGCTCATTTGCAAAGTTATCAAGGGTGGATTCAATTGCTCGGTATACCTGCCCCTCAAGGCGATCAGGTGCCAAACCAAATTTCAAGATAAATTGACGCGCCTGGTCTTCTTGGACATTCAGGTTTTGAACAGCCGCCTTGATGAGTGAACGAACACCAATTGGAATCGTGCGCACCAAGCGAGGCGTACCGTCAAACGTCACAGCCAAATCGGTTGACTGCTCGCCCATGTCAATAATCAGACGGGCGTCAGGGATGCCGTCAGGCAACAGTGAACGCACCATTGCGAGTGGATCTGGTTCTGCGGCAATCACATTCAATCCAAGGCCTTCAATAAACTCAAGACGCTCTTCGGCATACTGGTTAGCAGTGCTGGCAATCAGCACCTCTTGCATCTTTGGATCGTGCAATGATGTTCCTAGCGCGGCCCAGTCAACCTTCGCCTCGTTGATAGGCATTGGAATATACTGGTCGACCTGGTACTTCATGGTGCTCTTCAGTTCAGCCTCTCCCATGACGGGAGCTTCGATAACCGTTGTAAACGTCTTGCCAGAAGGAAGTCCAATGACAACGTTCTTCGTTTTGATGCCGCTCTGGCCAACCGCCGTCATGATCACTTCGCCCAATCGACGTAGTGCCTCTGGTGAAGCGCTCGCACTGGTCTTCTCATCGAGTGGCGCATAGCCAAAGTGCTGTAGATTCCAGCCATTAGCACCAGAA
>DFTJ01000011.1:10177-11950 GCA_002381485.1 Candidatus Saccharibacteria bacterium UBA4215
CCAGCCATTAGCACCAGAAGGAGAGAGCTGTACGACTCGCACAGCATTCGTTCCTATATCTAGCGCAAAAAAGTCGCCCACTCCTCGTAATGCCATATTGTCCCTCATTATACAGAAGCATAACCGTAAAACGCAAGGTGAAATGTAATGTTAGCCTATCTAGAATCGCGGCGGTAGCTCTTGGGTCGAAACAGTCTGAATCCGCCCCGCCGTTGAGCTATAGTATGTTGCCCATAAATAGGCGTCTGGACGAAGGTTAAACACCTCTGCCGGATCTCCAGATGCTGAACCCGTACCCGCTCCTGCCGTGCGATACAAGAGCAGCTGACGAGCCGCAATCGGACCATTGACCGTCAGACGGTCGTCACAGCGACCAGCATCAAGTTGTGTCACGGGATTAGAGATCTGGCTACAGGTATTAATAACTCCGTTGGTGCCACTCGCGATCAACCAAGCGTCCACGCGCTGTACTGATTCTCGAATGTTAATACGGTTAGCGATAATAACCACCTGTGGAATGTCTGCCGCTGATGACAACGGTGCGCCCGTGTAACGTATGTCGCCGGTAATGTTCACTGTTTGATTTGGCGCGTTGATCACCACCCACCGGCCAACACCGATATCATTGTCGGCGTTAACATTGATTGTTCGATTGGTTGTGTAGACGCCATTTGACTGATCAGAAAGGTCTACGGACGCGGCAGAGCCAAGTGACTGACCACTCCCAAACCGAGCTGATATATCCGGTAGCCCCGCTCCATACTCAAAGTTACCCTTTGGCGATGAACCGTCGCAAATGTTGCTGCCCGCATTGGTAAGGGTGAGGTAGCTGACTGTGCAAAAGTTAGCACTTGTTGCCCCCGTGCTATAGCCTGCACCAGAGGCCATTCCCTCGATTGACCCTGTTGCACTAATCGCATACTCACCCCAGCTACCGTAGGTACGATTGGTGCCACTGACGCTCTTTCGAGTCGTGCTTGTCAAAATTCGATCTGGGTCAGCCGAACTTTCCCCTACAACAATGTCACCACCCAGCACCTGTATCTTCGGTGATTTCGCAACAACCACACAGGACACCGCGCTATGTGCCCAGGATGAGCTGGTGTGACTTCTTGGGTTCACCGATAATACAAAGCACAGTCGATCACCGACATCAGTATCGGGCAACGTTCGAGACGGGAGAGGCACCTGAGTCACGTTGCGCGGGAAGGTGCGCGAACCAGTTGCAAAACGATTGGCAGTGTTATTCGAGAAGATTTGCGAGCCGCTTGGCGTTGGATCATCGCGATCCACCACGAGACTGCGAGCTTCCCACGTAGCATTTGCGCTAACTGTTGTGCCGGTATTATTCACGCTGCCGTTGAGGCCTACCGTCGAGCCAGCCTCACCATAGGCACTGCCCGTATTCACAACTGGGTTGAGGTTAAAATCGACAGACGGAACCGCACTATTCATAGCCCCAATTGGATTCGCACAGCGACGCAATATCTTATACACAACTCTGCCAGCCTGGTCTCTAATGACAATTGCCCGGTCCCGTTTTGTCTGAAAGTCACGTGCGACATCAAACTGACCGCCGCCATACACGGATATCGTGTTGACGCCATCCGTGCTGACGTTATTCTCGTACCAGTTAATCGATGCCCCCGCCAAGCGCGCTCGCAGCTGTTCATAGTCGGCTGCGGTAACATTACGGCCACCGTTCGCATTTGCCTGGGCGCCACTCCGTCCCAGCATACTGTGCACCACAAAGGCTGAACCATTTTTTGCCCA
>DFTJ01000011.1:12035-15624 GCA_002381485.1 Candidatus Saccharibacteria bacterium UBA4215
GAGACTCTCTGGAAATGCATTCCCCCCGTACAGTCCGGGGATGACATAGTTATTCGCTGCCAATGGAGAACCCGTACAAGCACCCCCGCTGCCAGGACGACACGTTAATGACCAGTATCGGCCATTCGAGAAGTAGGCATTCGTTGGTCCTCGCCCACTCCACACGGCAGCACCCACCTGGTCAACGGGCACAATACCAACCGTAAACATGACACCTATCAGGAAGAATACTCCCAGAATACCTGGTCGTCGCTGGAATCTCTTAGCTTGCAACAATCGCATTACTGCCCCGCCTTTTCGCGATAATACTCAATGTCATACTCGAGGCTGTTGTCCTCTAAAATAAGATCGAGTGTTTTTTGGTAGTACAACTGCGCATTAGCAGTGTCTTCGAGTACTTCATAAATATAGGCGATATTACTGGTTGCCTGTGGCAAGAACTCGGATCCTTGCAAGAAAAGCTCTGCCTCTAGGCCCGCAGCAAGCGCCGCTGTCCACTCTTGCGATGCAGTAAATGAATCTAATTCCTGCAACTTAATGACGCCTTTTTCTTCATCCCCATCTGATTGCTGAACCGCCTGATCAAAAACCGCTGCCACTTCTTCTGTGCTGCCACCTTCCGCCTGAATTTCACCAGCCTGATCGACCGCCTCTAGATCGGCACCTCTGACGCCATCGACATTTTCATCTGAAATCTCAGCGGGCGGCGTGTCCTCTGTTGCCGACTCCTGAAAACCAAAGATACTGCTTACAAAGCCGGGGTTCAATTTCCAAACCGCAAACCCAGCACCCGCCAAAACAAGGAGTATCCCCGCAACGACACTAATGATAACTATTTTTTTCTTCGTTTTTTTCATGTCTGTTAAAAGCATAATCTATTTGAAACAAGACTGCAATTTACATCTGATAGAATCTGTTAAAATAGAGGGATGAGTTTATCTATTGGCATGGCAAAGTTTTAACCCAACCTAAGATGAAACCCTCTTCCCCTATTTCAGAGATACCATTTGAAATCAAGCTGGCGATGCCAAAACCCGACCGTGGCGGTCGAGGCTACTCTGATACACTAGTTGCTAAGCCACAGAAAGAAGTAATTAGCTAAAACCTTTATCTAGACTGTGCCCCAGCCAGACTTATCTTTGCTATATGAAGGTAGGGCGCTTGTAATACCCACCAACCGTTCCTGACTAGCTGCTATCTTAGCCATTCGTAGCATGTGACTATTAAACTCTTCGAAAGTTTTTGCCATCATAACGCCAAGAATAGCGTCAGAAAAACTTAATCCAGCCTTCTCGGCGACAGACCTATCAAATGCATTGGTCGCAGTACGGTATTCTTCAAGGCTATTCTCGGTATAATTTTCGCTCTTCATTCGTTGAATAACGCTAGGATGACCAGTCCCATTTTGGTTAGCAATGAGCTGCGCAATTGCCTCATCACGAGCTAATTCAAATGCCGACTTTCTTCCAGCTTCGGTAACACCCTCACCTTCTGGACTAGGGATAATACCTGCACGCCTCAATAGCGTAAACACCGCGTGGCTTGTCTCGTGAGTTGTTACTTGCTCTTTCTCCGTAGCATTGTATCCGTCGAAAACAATTACCGCAGGTGGCAAACCATTCTCAAGCATTAACTCAGTTGCAGCGAAGGATAATGTGTCATCACCAAACAACTCTTCATTAAAGCCGTCTGTAAAAATAATAGGAATTCCATACGGACCCTTGCCAATACGTAAGACATGACCCAATTCATCATCGCTAACTATTTCATCTTTAAACGGAACTTTTTTCCCGCGATTCCCGTAAAGCATATTAAGAGAGCGCCTATATCCCTCAACCATATACTTAGCCAGCTCTTGGTCATCAAGGTGTTCGGTCTTCTCGACTAAGGGGGTTATCTCGCTACTCACTTTTTCTTGTGCTTGTTTTTGAAATTCTGATTCATTTTGACCGTTTAGCAAGCCCATATATTCACTCGCAAAAGCCTGAGAAACACTTAAGTATTCACTCTCGCTAAGACCACTTAACTCAAACCTATAAGCTTCATTCGGACCATCTTCTTGCTTTAGTGTATCTTTATAATCAACGTCAGAAACTAACCCTTCATTTCTGTTTGAAGGTTTTTCATCAGAGGTTAACGTAGATTCAAGTTCTGGCATTTTTTAGTCATTTTTATTTTTTAGAATGATATATATATTTATAGCAAATTTTAGAGTTTTTGTCAATATCTACCCCTGTTATGATACAATAGGACGGTATGAGCTTATCTATCGGCATCGTAGGCCTCCCCAACGTCGGCAAGTCGACCCTTTTTAATGCCCTGACCGACAACGCGATCTTGGCGGCAAATTATCCGTTCGCAACTATTGAGCCAAACACTGGCATGATTGCCGTCCCCGACGGCCGTCTTCCTGTACTAGAGAAAATGTACGGCGCAGCCAAGGTGATTCCAGCGACGGTAACGTTTGTTGATATCGCCGGGCTGGTTGCTGGCGCCAGCAAAGGCGAAGGTCTTGGTAATAAGTTTTTAGCGAATATCCGCGAGTGCGACGCTATCGTGCATGTGGTGCGCGCCTTTGAGAACAGTGACGTCATCCATGTCGAAGATCAGGTGCACCCCAAAAAGGACATCGAAACAATTAACACCGAGTTAATTCTGGCTGACCTTCAGAGCATCGAGCGGCAGCTTCCAAAACTAGAGAAAGAATCGAAAGCAAACCCTTCTGTTCGGCCGCAGATTGCCACTCTTCAGGAACTAAAAGAGGAGCTAGAAAAAGGCACCTTGGCCTCTGAAGTATCAGGGCTGAACACAGAAGTTATCCAAAGCCTACAGCTGTTGAGCGCTAAGCCAGTCATCTATGTCTTTAATGTCGATGAACACACCCTCGGCGACGACGCTCGCAAAAATGAGTTGGCTGAACTGGTGGGCGGCTCTCAAAGTATCTTTATTTGCGCCAAGCTAGAAGAAGAGCTCCGCGGGCTCACCGATGCCGATGCCCAGGAACTCCTCGACGCCTACGGTGTCACCGAATCAGGCTTATCTCAACTCGGACGTGCTGCCTACGAAACACTTGGCTTGCAAAGCTACCTCACAGCCGGCCCGAAGGAGGTACGGGCGTGGACAATCCGACAAGGCTCCACTGCCCCACAAGCTGCTGGTGTTATTCACACTGACTTCGAAAAAGGATTCATTGCTGCTCAAGTTGTTGATTTCGACGACCTTATCACCGCTGGTAGCGAAGCGGCAACCAAAGCTGCCGGTAAAGTCCGTACTGAAGGTCGTGACTACGTTATGCGCCCTGGCGACGTCGTAGAGTTCCGGTTTAACGTCAGTAAGTAGAACCGCTCCTGATTCCCCTTCGCCCCCGAGACTTCACTATCGCGCTTGTCATGAATGACAAACAGGCCTTTTGCCCAAAGTTCAAAGTCTTTCAGTATTTGGCGACGCACGGAATCGTTCTTTATAACCCCTTTATTTGTCTGGTTGCGCCCAGCTTCAAATTGAGGTTTTACCATTGCGACCACTTGCGTGTCTGGCCCACAGATTGCAGTCGCTACGTGGGGCAAAATCTCCCGCAAACTAATAAATG
>DFTJ01000015.1:0-713 GCA_002381485.1 Candidatus Saccharibacteria bacterium UBA4215
CGACGATTGCCATCAATAACATAGCCCACGTGACGTGGAACATTCAGTTGGTCAGTCATTAGAGAGTCAGGATATCCTTCTCTTTGTCTTTGAACGCTGCTTCAATCGCGCTGTTGTGTTGCGCCATCGTCTCGTCGATTGTTTTCTCGATACGTTTCATATCATCCTCAGAGACATCTTTGGCATCCTTCATGCGTTTCGCTTCTTTCAGCGCATCCTGGCGAATATTGCGCAGTGCAATCCGGGCTTCTTCTACTTTCTCAGAGGTTTGCTTTACTAATTGATGGCGCCGCTCTTCCGTTAGCGGAGGAATCGGCACGCGCACCAAACGACCGTCGTCACTTGGGTTAAGGCCCAGCGAGTTATCATTCCGAATTGCGGTTGAAATTGCCTGCAGATTGGCTGGATCAAAGGGGGTAATTGTCAAAAGCTGCGGCTCAGCTGCCGTCACATTTGCGACCTGATTGAGTGGCATCTTCTGTCCATAGGCTTCTACGGAAACACTATCTAACATGCTGGGGTGCGCTCGACCAGTGCGAACCTTCTTCAGTTCATCCTCAAAGTGAGCAACTGCCAGCGTAAATTTATCTTCAAATGGGGTAACGTCAAACATAGGTATTCTCTTTTCTTTCTTCGTTTCCTATTATATCATCGCGCCGACGTAACCCCCACTTATTGCTATTATTCAATAAAAGTTATATAATATTGTCACT
>DFTJ01000015.1:838-3706 GCA_002381485.1 Candidatus Saccharibacteria bacterium UBA4215
AAAGTTATATAATATTGTCACTGTGGATAACCTCGTTGAACAACGTTTCGTGGCCCGTCCTGACGTCATAGCTGCACGTGAGGTGCTTGATACCTCGATGGCTCACTTTAGTCAGGACATTGCCCGGCTCTCGCCCGCCTATGACGGCGCCCTATTTGCCGTGCCCGACCCCCACTATCCTAATGACCTCGGGCCTATCAGTCACGCCCTCCCCGAACGCGTACGTCGCGACCAGGCACGCTTTAGCAAGCAAAACTTATTTAATCGTCGCATTCAACTAGCAGGAACCGCTTTACAGCAATCTCTTGAAGATCGGTCGCCTCTCTTTACCCAAAGTGCCATGCAGCCAGAACGACATATGACATGGGGTGCCGGCTTATCCAAAACTGGGCGCGCGGCCATACAAGTAGCGTTTAATGTACACCAAGGAACGCTGCCATCGAACGATGAAATGGACGAATTATGGGCACGACACGCGCCCCTCATAACTGAAGCGTTCCAGCCATTACAGCATATCCAAGATGAAACGGAGAATTTCCTGGGTAAACTGGAGCTCGACCCCGCCACGCAGCCCAATGCATTTGCCATTCGCTGGGACGTCATCGGCTCAACCGAAATGGCCTTCACCAAGCTCGGACCATTTCAAGCCTACCTAGACCACTGGAAGCGTGAGGTTCATCGCGTTATGGCAGAATCTCAACACACTGTTTACGACCTTGGCGATGGCGAAAACCTTATCCTCCCCCTTGAAAGGACTAACCCATTCGATACCATAACGCTTCGCCGCATGCGCGACACTGTCGTTCTTCCTCTTGCGCAGACGCTCGTTTCCAGACACGAAGAAGTCGCTCGACAGTATCTCGGGACACTAAAACCAGAGGTGCGCTTCGCCGTTTCAATGGGAAACGTCTATCCAAGCGACACCAACAAAGAAACCGGACTCCTTCTTTACGAAGCAGCCCGGTCAATGAAGCGACCAGATGGTATCCTTACCATCAGTCCATCAGCAAGATTCGATTAGTCGTTGACGCCTAATTCAATTCGCTTGAAGCGACGAATAACAATGTTCTCGCCCATCTTTCCAATGTTTTCTTTTAAGAATGTACCGACGGTCATCGAGTCATCCATGATGTATTGCTGGTTCAACAGAACCTTTTCAGCGAAGTACTTCTTCACCTGTCCATCAATAATTTTCTCGGCAATGTCAGCTGGCTTACCTTCGGCGGCACCGCTTTCGATTGCTTCTGTCCGAACACGCTCTAACTCTTCAGCTGGGATGTCGGCTTCAGACACGTAGGTTGGGCTCATCGAGGCAACCTGAAGTGAAATAAAGTGAGCAAACTCTTTAAAGCCATCGGTGCGAGCAACGAAGTCTGTTTCACAGTTTACTTCCACGAGTACACCGATGCGTCCACCATGAACATAGCTATCGATTACCCCTTCACGAGCTTCACGATCGGCCTTCTTTTCGGCCTTTGTGAGACCTTTTTTACGCATCGCATCAAGCGCCTTGTCAAAGTCGCCATCAGCTTCTACTAACGCAACCTTTGCGTCAGTCAAGCCAACGCCAGTGAGTTCTTTGAGCTTACGAATGTCGTCAATTGATACTGCCATCGATTATTTCTCCTCTGTTTTTTCGGTTGTCTCTACTTTTGAAGCGCCTTTTCCTTCGGCAATTGCTTGGCTGACATAGTCGAGCAACAAGTGGATTCCCTTAATTGCGTCGTCATTCGCTGGAATGACGTAGTCAACCAGGCTTGGGTCAGCGTTGGTGTCCACAAGGGCAACAACGGGAACGCCAATGTTCTTGGCTTCGCGAATTGCATTTACATCACCAATAACATCAATCAGGAACAGCGCGCCTGGCTTGCCGTTCAAGTTCTTGATACCACTGTATTTTGCGTTTAGGGCGTCGATCTCTTCCTGGAAACGTTGCACTTCAAGCTTGTTGTAGCGCTTTTCAAGATCACCACTATCCATGCGGCTTTCAAGATCCTTGAGCTTCTTGATCTGAGCTGAAATAGTTGTGACGTTCGTCATCGTACCACCAAGCCAACGCTCGGTCATGTACGGTTGGTTAAGAGCTTCCGCAGCCGCCTTAACGGCATCTTTGGTTTGCTTCTTGGTTGCAACGAAAAGAACAGACTTTCCGCTTGCGGCAACCTTAGTAAGAAACGGGAGCGCCTTATCTAATCCTTCGACTGTTTTTACCAAGTCGATAATGTGGTTGTCTTGACGCTTGCTGTGAATGTATGGCGCCATCTTTGGGTGCCAACGGCTCGTTTTGTGTCCAAAGTGAACACCAGCTTCGAGCAGCTTTTTAATATCGACAGATACTGCCATAATTGTTGAACTCCTTGTTCCTTGCCCCGGCGCCCTGAGTCTTCAGGAGTTTTTGCGCGGAGGCTGTGTCGTTAAATATTGTTACCCCGTAAGTATACCCGATTACCCCTGTAATGTCTAGAGCGGTTTGGTGGCATCTCTGCTCGATACCTCTGCAGCCCGAGTTCGGACGGACGCCGGTGCCCCGCGAGAACCCGGCACGAAGCCGTATCAAGCAGAGATGCCACCAAACCCCTAGACAAACAGAGGCAAAACAGATACAATAGTTCAGATTATGAAAAGCAGTATACACCCAACCGAATATCGCCCCGTCGTATTTAGCGACGATGTGGCCGGTTTTGCATTTTTGACACAGTCAACTGCACAAACCACCGACACCATTAAATGGGAAGACGGCAACGAGTACCCTCTCGTGAAAGTTCACATCTCATCAGCATCTCACCCATTCTTTACCGGTGAAGAGAAGATCATCGACACCGAAGGTCGTGTCGACCGATTTAAGAACCGCGCAGCCGCTGCTGAAGC
>DFTJ01000015.1:3777-4643 GCA_002381485.1 Candidatus Saccharibacteria bacterium UBA4215
CCAGCCGCTGCTGAAGCCCGCAAGCAAGCACTTGCGAGTAAAGCTAAAAAAGCTGCTGCCAGCAAGGCCAAAAAAAGCGACAGCTAGCTTCGCCTTCAAAAAGAGTCGTATCAACAGATATGACTCTTTTTTGTTACAATAAAACTATCATTACCGAAGGACGCTATGTCAAAAATACATCTCAACATCACTGAACTTCAGGCCGAGAAAGACCAACTCGATGCTTTTTTGACGCGCCCCGACGCCTACGCTGACCCTGAGTACAGTAAGAAGAACAAGCGCCTGCTTGAACTTCAGACCATCATCGAGAAAGCGACGCTTCGCCAAACACTCGAGGCCCAACTGGTCGAAGCCAAAGAACTACTAGGTGGCGGCGATGAGCTAGCAGAGCTTGCCAAAGCCGAAGCCGAAGACGCTACCACTCAACTGCAGCAGATTGAAGATGAGCTATTTGCATTGTTAGCTCCAAAAGACCCCAACGACGAAAAGAACGTTATTATTGAAATCCGAGCTGGCGCAGGTGGTGACGAAGCGAGCCTGTTTGCAGCTGAGTTGTATCGTATGTATCTCAGGTACTGCGAAAACCACCAGCTGCGCACTGAAATCTTGAACGAAAGTAGCAACGACACTGGTGGATACAAAGAAGTTATCTTCAAAGTCAGCGGTGATGCACCGTACGCACAGCTCAAATTTGAATCAGGCGTCCACCGCGTGCAGCGCATTCCCGCAACAGAATCGCAGGGGCGCATCCACACCAGCACAGTGACGGTAGCCGTATTACCAGAAGCGGAAGAGACTGATGTCGAAATAAACGCCAACGAGCTCAAGATCGACGTCTATCGTGCCGGTGGCCACGGCGGCCAGTC
>DFTJ01000015.1:4948-5165 GCA_002381485.1 Candidatus Saccharibacteria bacterium UBA4215
CTCCTCCAGCAAAAAATTGACGCCGAAAATGCACGCGCTGCCAGCGAACGCCGCAGTCTGATTGGTTCTGGTGATCGTTCCGAGAAAATTCGGACCTACAACTTCCCTCAAGACCGTATCACCGACCACCGTATTGGCTATAGCCGAAGCAACATCCCTGCTGCTCTCGGCGGGTCTATTGACGATTTAGTGGAGCATCTGCAGGCGTATGAAAGAG
>DFTJ01000014.1:0-258 GCA_002381485.1 Candidatus Saccharibacteria bacterium UBA4215
ACTGACACAACGCCGGAGACAACTCCGTTGACAACAGGCGGCACCCCTCAGATTGCCCCACAAGCTGTCCTTGGCGACACGACTGACAACGATGACGGTACAACTAACCAAGACGAAGACGACGCTGAAGTCGAAGGCGCAACGACTGAAGGCACCTTTGCACAGGCTGACACTGATACAACAGACGGAACCTTCCTAGGCCTTGCTTGGTACTGGTGGCTTCTGATTGTTGGTGGCCTCGCGGCCCTTATCGGCTGG
>DFTJ01000014.1:379-1113 GCA_002381485.1 Candidatus Saccharibacteria bacterium UBA4215
GCTGGTTGATCGCTGCAGCGCGACGACGTAGCGAAGAATCATAATACAGACAGTAAACACACAGAACACCTTCGGTCCGCCGAGGGTGTTTCTTTTTTAATTCGTGGTATACTTTAGGTAAAGTGAAAAAAATACAAAAACACACTAAAAAACGTTCTCAGGTTGCGCACCACGTACGGCACGCATTGGTTCCTCATAAGGGGAATAAGTTTCGACCTCACTTAGTCCGATTACACGGATTAACTGCCGTGTTGGTCATTGCGATGGTGTTCCAGGTTGCGTATGGTGTGCTGACGACAGGGCGCCTAGAGGTTTTAGGTCGAGTATCAACGATTGATACGTCACAGTTATTGGCTGAAACTAATCAGGAACGAGCTGGTCAATCCTTGCCCGAGTTGTCTATGAACGAGACATTGAATCAAGCTGCTCAGCTAAAGGCACGAGACATGTTTCAGTACAACTACTGGGCACACACGTCGCCGACTGGGGTTTCACCGTGGGAGTGGCTCGGCAAGGTTGGATATGAGTATAGTGTTGCAGGCGAGAACCTAGCGAAGAATTATCCGACTGCTCCAGCAACGGTCGATGCCTGGATGGCATCTGAATCACACAAAGCGAATATTCTTAACGGTGACTATACTGATGTAGGCTTTGCGGTAGTCGACGGCATGATCGACGGTCGCGATACAACGATTGTGGTTGCTTTTTACGGCGCACCTTCGAGCCCAACTGTT
>DFTJ01000014.1:1207-7136 GCA_002381485.1 Candidatus Saccharibacteria bacterium UBA4215
GCCGGTGTCGATACTCGTCCACAGGTGTTTGCGGCGCCAATCAACGAAGGTGTTGGCAATCCGATTACGTACTTTGGCTCAGCGCTACAATCGCTGACACCTGCCACATTAGGCACCTTAGCACTCTTTACCCTAGTAGGGGCAGTCGCGATTGCGGCACATCACTATCGCAATCGTTTGCCGGCTGCGTGGCGTAAGAGCTGGCGCGTGCACCACGGAATGTATACCTTCGCAGGTATCGCAGGCCTGGCAGTCTTGATGATTCTGGCGACTGGCGGCGGGCAGATCTAGTCTTTACAGATCTGTCTATCTCTGTTAAAATTAAGAACTGAATTGTTAATAATTACTAATATTTATTCTAAAGGAATCATATGACAAAAGCAGTCGTTAAGATCGGTGGCAAACAATTTATCGTCACCGAAAAAGAGACCCTCCTGGTGGACCTCCTCCCGGAAGGAACAAAAGAGCTCACGCTTGACGCACTGTTGGTCATTGATGGTGACAACGTTACCGTCGGTACGCCAACTGTGAAAGACGTGAAAGTAAAAGCTAAGGTTGTCGAAGACCTTATCAAGGGCGACAAGATCCGTGTGATCCGCTACAAAGCCAAGAAGCGCGTTCACAAGGTGAATGGTCACCGACAGAAGTATTCGAAGGTTGAGATTACGTCAATCAAGTAGCTCAGAGCGCTTGTTGTTCGACCACACTTTTAAATGAAACCTCCACTGGAGGTTTCATTTAGCGTTGGGCTGAAATACTCGCTTGCTCGCATTTCACACGGTCTCACTCCAAGCACTCTGAGCTACTTGATACGAACACTACACCTTGGAGCCATCTGACACTGCAGTAAGTAGGTTATTTATATTCTCGTTGGGTATGATTTGCTTGGTATAACCGAGCCTTACGAGTGCATCGTATGCATCGATTACTTCTGGGGGAAAATCTTGTCGTGAAACATTGCCAGATTCACTAAATATCATTAGTCTTTGCTGGTCACCGACGATCATGTGTATGAGGAGCTCTGAAGATATGGCTTGGTTGGGGTATTCATCAAATTCTAGTTCAGGGGAAGTAACCTGTACTGGCATATTTGGCCATACGCTCTTGAATGTTTCAATTGCTCGGCGCTCCATATATGGCTTCGTAACAATAATAAAGCCGGCTGGGCTCACCCCTTTCTCTGTAAGCGCTTTCTTCGTAAAGCGTATATTATCGAAGGTATTGGTTGAGGCATCCTCGATGACTATTTTTTCTTTAGGAACACCAAGTTTTATTGCCTCATTGGCAAAAATGTACGCTTCTGGCTGGGAGAACTTTTCTTTCGTGAGCCTTCCGAATCCACCCGTTACGACAAGAATATCTCCAAAGCCTTGATTAAACAGGTCTGCTGCCTTTTGTGCTGTTCTGACGTCACTATTCCCCAGTGCAATGATGCAGTCACTTTTCTTGATTGGTTGATGGAGCTTGTGATAGTTCCATAAGGTCTGTGCGTATTTTGCTGCTTTATTCATTGATCCCATTATATCAAGAAGTTCGTTTCAGCAAATTTGCTTGCGATGAGCAGGAAGATTGCTTATGCTCATGGTACAATAGACCCTAAAGAATAGGGAAGAAATAGAAGAGTGGCGACAGTAATAGCAGTAACGAATCAAAAGGGGGGCGTTGGTAAGACAACGACCGCTATTAATTTGGCCTACTTTTTGGCAAAGGCTGGCAAAAAGACGTTATTAATTGATTTTGACCCGCAAGGCAATGCCAGTAGTGGGTTGGGGATTGATAAATCAGACCTCGCCGTCACGATGATCGAAGTGGTTCTTGGTTCGGCGCCTCTTTCGGCGGCAGTCTTGAAAACAGAATGCAAAAACCTCTGGGTTGCACCAACGACGTCAGTGCTTGCAAACACCGAAGTTGAGTTGGCTCAGGCAGACAAGCGTTTTTCGCGGCTCAAGCACGCTATCGAAAGTACTGGCGATGAATATGACTTTGTTATTATCGATAGCCCACCGAGCCTTAGCTTATTGACTGTTAACGGCCTGATCGCCGCCAAATACGTCCTGTTGCCAGTTCAGGCCGAGTTCTACGCTCTGGAGGGCCTAGGACAGCTCTTAGAGACGATGAAGCTAGTCCGCAAGGGGATGAATCCGGATCTAGAACTTCTGGGCGTGCTGCCGACTATGCTCGACCACCGCACAACGCTGAGCACCCAGGTGCACGATGAAATCAAACGACACTTCCCAGGCAAGGTGTTCACTGCAACGATTCCGCGAAATATTCGTTTAGCCGAAGCGCCAAGTCACGGTGTTCCTATTGGTGTGTACGATAAGTTCTCAAAGGGCTCACGAGCCTATAAGGCACTTGCGAAAGAGGTAATGGAGCGAGTGGGAGTAGCGCAGTGAGTGGGAAAAAGGGTCTCGGTCGCGGCTTTGATTCGCTGATTCCAGACGGTCTTTTTGACGACAGTTTTGATCCAACAGCCAAGCAAGATGAGCGGGTAAGCCAGCAGGCAGAACTTCTTCTAAAGGATGTTCACCCTGATCCAGCTCAGCCGCGCAGTTATTTTGACGAGGATGCATTGGCCGAGCTCACTGAGTCGGTTCGTGAGCACGGTGTTATCCAGCCAATTATTGTTATTCGAAAGGGAGACGGCTACCAGATTGTTGCCGGTGAACGCCGTTTTCGGGCTGCGACGGCCGCTGGCTTGCAAAAAATCCCAGCCATTATTCGTACGTTGACTGATCAGAATAAACTCGAACTATCTTTGATTGAGAATTTGCAGCGTCGCGATCTGAATGTGATTGAAACGGCCACTGCCTATGCAAAATTACGCGAGCAGTTCAACCTGAGCAATGAGGAAATTGGCCAGCGAGTGCACAAATCACCGAGCGCCGTGAACAACACGATGCGTCTTCTGAAGCTTCCCAAAGAGGTGCGAGCACTGGTCGCTGAAGGAAAGCTTACCGAAGGGCAGGTGCGACCGTTGATTGCTTGGGATGAGGCTTTTATTCTCGAGATTATCCCCCGAATTATTGCCGAAGAGTGGAGTGCGCGTAAAGTCGAGCAATACACCGTCAACGCCAAGAAAGATCGCCCAGTGGCGAATGCACGGCCTATCAATCCGGCATATGAAGCTCACGTCCAGAGCATTCGACAACGCTTGAACACCGATGTTGCGATTCGTATGAATGCCAAGGGTGCCGGTAAGATTTTGATTAACTTCAAAAACGAAGCTGAACTCCAGCGACTACAAGATTTATTATCTGAGAACTAGAAGCCGCGTACTTCAGTAAAAGGGAAGAGTCTGGCGCTAACGGGGCCAATCACATCGTAGAGTGCCACCGTTCCGAGCCCACTGCGTGAATCGTAGGAGTTGTTGCCGACACGGTTGTCGCCGACGACAAATAGTTCACCTTCGGGAACAACGACGTCGACCGCTCCAACAGCTGGGCTGGCTGGTTCGTCCGAATGAGTTGTGTCAGGGTTGAAGCCGTTAGGGTTTTTGCCGTTGTAGACAGTAAACGTGCCGTTTTCAAGCACGACCCGTTCGCCAGGTAGCCCAATGACGCGCTTGACGATATATTCGTCGGCGACGCCTTGCTGAAATTTGGGGTTATCGAAGACGATTACCTGTCCATGTTCTGGGATGTAGGGCTGGTTAGTTAACTGGGCCCATGTGACAGGCAGGCGATTGACGATTAAGCGATCGCCAGTTGTCATCGTGGGCTGCATACTTGGCCCGATAACGTTGTAACTTCTAAAAACGAAGGTGTTAATCAGTGTTGTGCCAATCACAACACATACAATAAAGATGATGATATTCAGGACATCTTTGAGGAACGGGTGTCGGGTAAAGTAGGAAGCTTCCATATAACTGCTATTTATTATAGCCCACTTTGGTGAATAAATACCGCTTATGTCGGACTTCTTAAAATCTGGTTCATTCGCTATAATAGATCAAGTATTTATGAAACGTAATCGATCTTCAATTGACGGCTTTATTCCCAGACGACCAGGTGCTGAGTTAGGTGACCTTCACGAATCTGAGGAGGCTGCACCGATAGACCGATCGCTGCACACGGGCGATGACGTGGTGCGCGAAACAGTAGGGGTGGCTCGGGCAGATAAAGAGCTTGGCCGCTCTGATATTGATGAGTCGCTACGTGATATTGATGAAATCTCTGCATCTGAAAGGCCGACACGCAAAGAGCGCAGGCTGCAAAAGCGCCAGAAGCGCTTAATGCGCAAGAATCGGCAGCAGCGACCAAAGAGTCTGGTACGCCGAATAGTTAAATGGTTCTTTATTCTGCTGCTGGTTGCGGCCCTTGCTGCCGGCGGATACCTCGCGTACCGCGTGTTCATTGCTGGCAATAATGTATTTCAGGGTAATATCTTCGACATTGTTCAAAATCAGCCACTCAAAGAAGATGAGAACGGGCGCAGCAACTTCTTGATCTTTGGAACAGCCGAGGATAGCGAGGGGGGAACTCACGAGGGAGGTAACCTTACCGACTCAATTATGGTCGCCAGCGTGAACCAGACGACAAAGGACGCATACTTAATCAGTATTCCCCGAGACCTCTGGGTCGACTATAACCGCACCGATTGTTTAGTTGGCTATCGGGGTAAGATTAATGCTGTCTACTTCTGCGGCTCGAATGATGGGCAAGACGAGCAGGCTGGTGCCGAAGCACTCCGAGCAAAAGCTGGTGAGATCCTAGGCCTAGATGTTCAGTATTATGTTCACCTTAACTTTACTGCCGTGATTGAAGCGGTTGATGCCGTGGGTGGAGTCGAAGTAACCATCGAAACGGATGACCCGCGAGGTATTCTGGATCGTAACTTCGACTGGAAGTGTAACTATACGTGCTACTACGTAAATTATGAACAGGGTGAAGTTGTGCAGTTGGACGGCGAACATGCCTTGGCCCTGGCACGTGCGCGTAATGCTGCGGGTGGCTATGGACTTGCGGGGGGAAACTTTGCACGCGAGCAGAACCAGCAAAAGGTCTTGCGAGCGCTTGTTGAAAAGGCTTCAAGTGCGGGAACGCTCAGCAACCTAGGCGCGGTGACGGGCTTAATTGACGCTCTTGGTAATAACCTACGTACAAACATCGAAACAAAAGAAATACGAACGTTAATGGGACTTGGCATGGATATCGCTCCAAAGAGTATTCTGTCGCTGAGCCTTGTGAACGAAGACGAACCGCTTGTAACGACAGGTAACATTTCTGGTCAAAGTATTGTGCAGCCGCTTGCTGGGCTGTACGTCTATACAGATATACAGCGCTACGTGGATCGCAACCTCAACGCGAGCCCGGTTGTCCGAGAAGACCCACAATTGAGCGTCTATAACGGTGGAAGGGCCGCAGGTATGGCACAGACTGAGGCTGATCGCCTCGCTGATGAAGGCTTTACTGTTCTTTCGGTTGATAATGCCCCCGAAGGAACTTATGCTCCGGTGGAGATATACGCTTTGACGGAAGAGAAACCGGCAAGTGCGGCGGCACTTGAGCGACTGTACGGCGTAGAGGTGCGCACAACACCGCCACCGGCTAGTGTTGTTGGGGCAACTGACTTCTTGATTATCCTTGGCCCGCAACTGTAGGTTGCACGATTTTGTGCTATAATAATCCCAGTTATGGAGCTTTTAAAACTTGTTCGGCGACGCTCATTTCTGAGTGAAGTCGTCTATACAGTTCTCAATATCGCGCTGGCACTCGCCGTGGTGTCGGTGATTTACTTCACCGAATCTGTTTGGCTGGGTATCTTGATTGTTCTTATCAGTAAGTGGCGGATATTTGCCGTGCGGGTTCGCTATTGGTACGCGAATTTCCTATCGAACCTTGTCGATCTGATTGTCAGCGTAAGTGTTGTTATCCTACTGTTTACTGTCACGCAGGCGGGTATACCAACTGCACGTGAACTTGTGCTG
>DFTJ01000014.1:7215-8019 GCA_002381485.1 Candidatus Saccharibacteria bacterium UBA4215
TTGTGCTGCTTGGTGTGGGTACGTTGTCATACATCGGCTGGTTGCTATTCTTAAAGCCACGCTCCAAGCGATCCTATATGGTGGTCCAGGCCGGGGTTGCGGTGCTCCTGGGCGTCTGGGCATTGTTCACGGTGACGTATAACTGGCCAGTATCGTTGGTGGTGCTTGGTATGTGGGTGGTTGGGTATAGTGCCGCTCGTCATGTCATGAGCGCCTACGACGAAGAAACGCATTCCTTGCTGATTGGATTAGTCTGGGGGCTCGTTTTTGCAGAAATTGGGTGGGTAGCCTATCACTGGGCAATTGCGTATGCGCTACCGTTTATCACGAATATACTACTCCCGCAGGTTGCGCTTATTGCGACACTCGTCAGTTTTGTGGCCTACAAAGCGTATGACTCGTTCTACCATCACCAAAAGGTCCGGGCAAGTGACATCGTCTTGCCGCTCTTATTCAGTATCAGTATCATCGCCGTGTTGGTACTTGTCTTTAACCGTGTTGGCACCGCTATTTAACTTTTTGAAAAAGTAGACCGTAGCCGTTGGTCTCTTGCAGCAAGAGACCTTCTTTTTTTGCTGCTGCAATGATTGCCTGGTGCTGCTGTGGGTCGGCTTCGAGGATGAGGGAGCCACCGCGCGCCAGTTGAGTGTCAGTTTGAATAAGTAGTTCGTAGATGAGCGATAGGCCGTTTTTTGAGGCGAATAATGCACTGGCTGGTTCATGGTTCGTTTCTGGTGAACGCTCCCAGTCTGTATCGACATAGGGGAGGTTAGCAATGATGATATCAGCAGTAAAGACGTAGCT
>DFTJ01000014.1:8191-8804 GCA_002381485.1 Candidatus Saccharibacteria bacterium UBA4215
ACTGCGTCATGTTCAGCACTATTCTGCTGGGCAACCTTGAGCACGTGACGACTATTATCGATTAAAGTGACGTCAAGTTCTGGAAAGAGAAGCTTGGCGGTGATACCAAGACAGCCACTGCCAGTTCCTACGTCGACAAGTCTAAGTGGGTCTCCTGTCAGGAGACGATGTGGCGAGGGGATGGCTTGGTGGAGTAACTCCAGTAATACCTCGGACTCTGGGCGAGGGATAAGGGTGGCGTTTGTGACGCGAAAACGTCGTCCGTAAAATTCTTTATGACCAATGATGTAGGCGACGGGAACGCGGTCAAGGCGTGGCGCCAGTCGAGCATTGGCGATTTCTTCTTGGCGGTCGGTGATGGTCCCGTCAGGATGTGCATGAAGATAGGTACGGGGGACACGGAGGGTGAGCGCCAGTATTAACTCGGCATCGAGTCGTGCCGAAGGAATGCCCAATCCAGTAAGCTGAGCGGTTGCCCGCTGTAGCCACTCGTTAATTACTAGCGTTGGCAGCGGCGAGTTCTCTTTCATACGCCTGCAGATGCTCCACTAAATCGTCAATAGACCCGCCGAGTGCAGCAGGGATGTTGCTTCGGCTATAGCCAATACGGTGG
>DFTJ01000017.1:0-597 GCA_002381485.1 Candidatus Saccharibacteria bacterium UBA4215
ATTCCACGTTGCCGAGAAGTTTACTGGTAACCCCGGAAGCTATGTCAAGCTAGAAGATACCATCCGTGACTTTGCCGACATTCTTGATGGTAAATACGATCACCAACCAGAGGATTGGTTCTACATGGTAAACGGAACGTTGGCAGAAAAGACGAAATAATGCATTTACAGCTGATTACATTACACGGCGTTCGGGTTGATCAGGAGATTTATGAACTGATTGCCCCTACTTCAACCGGGGAAATTGCTATTTTCCCCGGTCACGAGCCGTTAGTGACTTTGGCAGTCCCCGGGGCGCTGGCAGTACGACATAAAAAAGAAGACCGCGACGAGTCTTTAGAGTATTTTGCTATCAGTGGCGGCGTATTAGAGATAGCTCAGAAGAGTATCCGGGTGTTGGTCGATGAAGCTGATCACGGTGAAGACATTATTGAAGCCGAGTCCAGGGCTGCTCTAGAGCGCGCGATCAAGCAGCGCGATGAGTCTGAAGATCAGGTAGAGATCGACAAGGCGATGGAACTCATCGACCGTCACCAGGTGCGTCTGCGCGTAGCCGACTTACAGCGGCGTAAGCGACGCTAGACGTTGGGCAGCGCG
>DFTJ01000017.1:673-1211 GCA_002381485.1 Candidatus Saccharibacteria bacterium UBA4215
ACGACGACGCAGACTGTGTTGCGCCCATCCGACCATGAATATGGTTGTGAGCTCGGTGTCATACTCGGGAAGGGGTCCTCGCTACTCACTTGCTCAACAACATCGGTGCCGCAATCGGTATTGCCGCCGCGGAGCGCGTACATTAGGTAGTAGGGGTTTGGCTCACCGTCAACCGTGAAGTCGTCTTGGCGGATAAAGACAGCGCCAGTAAATGTGTGGACTGGGTCAGCTGGTTCAGATGTGTAGTATGGCATGTTAACACTCTCGGTACTGACCGTTGGGAGTGTCGCAATAGTTCTGAGGGCTGTGTTGAACGGCTCGTATTCATTCGAGACGTATTGGCTGTCGCCGCATATCCCACCGCTGTAGCCGGTGCCAAGGCAGATACGGTCATCGGCTCCCACCGTTTCTTCACTTGGGACAGGCGGGTATGTGCCATTGACTGTCGTGTATGCCAAAAGAGTCTGCAGGTATGAACGAACCCCCACTTGTATTTGGACGTTGTATGCTCGGCCGGTGATGCCGTTAAACCCTACTG
>DFTJ01000017.1:1319-4951 GCA_002381485.1 Candidatus Saccharibacteria bacterium UBA4215
CAATGACAACGAGCAGCTCAACAATAGTGAAACCTCGACTGTTAAAGCGCTTATGCATGCTTATATCATATGACAGCACAAGAGCTGTAGCAAGTGGTGCTATGCGTGGCTATTGAGTGCTTCGCGTGCTTCGTCGGTTGTCTTTGTGTGCATCAGGATGTCGCGTAGTTCAGCTGCGCCAGCAAAGTCACGCACAAATATCTTGAAGAACCGCTTGAGAGGGTCGTAGGGGCGCTCGCCGAGCTGTTCTGTGTATTGATCGTATAAATTAAGTTGCAGGCGCAGGAGGCCGAGTAGATCGTCTTTAGTGCGGGGTTTAGTGTCGGTCGAGAATGCATACGGGTTAGTAAAAACACCGCGGCCAATCATAACACCATCAACACCGTACGCCTCGACAAGCTCGAGTCCGTGCTGGCGATCACGAATATCGCCATTAATCGTGAGTAGTGTGTGTGGTGCGATTTCATCACGTAATTGTTTGATGGCTGCAATCAGTTCGTAGTGGGCTGGAACTTTGCTCATTTCTTTTCGGGTACGCAGATGAATCGTCAGGTTGACGATATCTTGTTTGAGAATGTGCGTCAGCCAATCGGTCATCTCGTCGGTATGTGTGTAGCCGACACGAGTTTTAACGCTAACTGGGAGCCCGGAGGTTTTCGCAGCCGCTATTAATCTAGCAGCCAGTTCGGGGTCACGAATCAGACCACTCCCCGCCCCTGTCTTGACGACGTCTTTGGTCGGGCAGCCCATGTTAATATCAATGCCGGAAAAGCCTTGTTCGGCTAGCCCTTTAGCCATAAAGGCAAAGTGTTCTGGGTTGGTGCCCCATATTTGGGCAACCATCGGCTGTTCGTCCTCTGTAAATACCAAGCGCCCTCGAGTGCTGTGGCGGCCTTTCTCGCTAAAGTAACTGGCGGCATTGGCGAATTCAGTAAAGAAAACGTCAGGCGCACCGGCCTTTGCGACGACGTGACGAAAAACGACATCTGTCACCGCCTCCATTGGTGCGAGAATAAAAAAAGGTTTAGGGAGTTGTTGCCAAAAATTATTCATCATATCTCTCATCGACCACAATGGTTTGTGATAAATGAGAGACACAGAGATAGTGATACTCTCTACTGACCGAAGCCAGTGCCCGGATGGGGCGTGCCTTGGTCTTTACTTCCGCCGCGTTGCGCAGCCTGGCAGATGACCGGTTGTGCCGCATGTGCTGCACGTCAGCTTGATGCCTCCTGCTCCTCGATGGGTGTAGGGGCAGCACCAAGTGCAGTCGATGCCTCCTTTGGGCAATTGAATCACCTCCTAAGGGTGGTTGCTTGAAAAGGGTTTGCAGGGGGCCTCTTTGTAGTCGTTCGATCACGCAGACACCATTGTCCAGCACGAGAAGGATTCTACAAAGAGGCCCAGCTTTGAGGCTCCGCCACACCGCTATCTGCACGAATCGTCACGGGGGGGCGACAACGGCAGACGCATGCTCTCCCAGGAGAGCACGACGGGTGTGGCGGAGCTGTCTCGGCCTTCTGTCGCGCGGCCGGGCGCGACGGGGGGAATGGCCGAGACGGGGTTCACTATCTCTGTTAAATTGCGCAGAGAGGAAGTGAGAGGATGGCATCATAGGCAAGATGCTGCACTCTTCTCACTTCCTCAATCTTGCACTGTATATTATACCACCTTAAGGGGCTTTTGGTCAATAGGCGCCGACGCTATCCGTTACTATACTGTGCCATCAAGCAGGTCTTGTTCGAATGACAAGATCCCTTTATACGACTGGTCGTATTCTGAGGTATCGGGAAGATCCAGCGAAGTAATGCGCTGCCATACAGCCAGGAGGAGTTTCTTGAATCGGTCGAGCTCATCGGCCTGGTAGCTGATGCGCGTCTGGCATATTTCGCCAGTTTTTGTGGGCTCAACGAATGATAGTACACCACTGGTGACTTTATACCCACGGTAATCGCGCGAATGTTCAACCATCAGCTTATAGAACATCACCTGCTGGGTATATTTATGTAGCTTTATCTTTTCATAATCGGTCCTGGCTTGCCCGTCCTTGAGTGGCTTACCGGTCTTATAATCAGTCACGATCATCGTCTTCGTCTTAGGGTCGATTTCGGCTACGTCAATCATACCTGTGAGATGGGCGTCGCCGACATGTGCATCCTGGTGGCTAAAGTTAAGCTCGGCCTTTTGTTGTTCGTTGAAGTCGTCGTAGCGAGCATCTAGAAACGCCCGGAGCTGTTCACTCCCCTTCTGTAAGAATAGTTGGTAGTCGTCTTTGCTGAGCCGTTCTTTCTGAAGAGCCTGTTCAAAGTCATGTAGGATATCTTCGAGCGGTTTGCGCTCCTTTCGGGCGACTAAGTGGACGTGGGCTTGCTGCAAGGTGGCGTGGATAGCCGATCCATAACTGGCAGAGGACGACTTGGCGCTTGGGAAATGGAGCAAGTTGTCGAGCAGAAATGCGCGTGGTCCGCCGCGGGTAACATCTAGGAAGTTGTTGAGGTGTGTCGCGCTGAGTTTGTAGTTGGCAAGCTGCGGCAGAAGCAGCTCTTCGAGCTCTTTGGTAGGAGTCGCGAGATGAGTATGCCAAGCGAGCTCGCTATTTAGGACAGAGTTCTCAAGAGAAGTCGGTAGTTCAATCGGTTGCGATGGCTTTTCGCTCAGGAAGCTGGCAACAAGCAGCTGCTTTCCCCTTTCGTCTTCGCTACTGTAGGAGATATTGAGATATGATTTGGCGCGAGTCATGGCAACATAGAACAGTCGGAGCCGTTCGTCAGCGGTATCGCCACTTGGGGCAAGCGGCAGGTTTTCGGGGTAGTTGATATTGCGGCTGGGGCTGCGGGCCTTTTCTCCCCACACCGTATCGATTGCATTGACGATAAAGACGGCCTCAAACTCAAGCCCCTTTGATTTATGGGCGGTCATTAAATGAATCGCTTTCTCGTCACCCTCGCCTACCGTACGACGCATTGAAAGTGGCGCACCCAGTCGACGATGGAGTTCGATGAATGTTACGAAAGACTGCAGGCTGAGGGTTTCTTTGGCGGCGTATTCACGTAAGTGCCCCCTGATTGTGCGCAGCGCAGTCAAGTACTCAAGGTACGTATCTGGGTTGGTGTCGAGCGCTTCTTTTGAAAAGTAATACTCGTACAGCGGACTACGGAATACTTCTGGCGTATCGGCCTCAGTTGGGCGGCCGACAAGGTGATCCAGAGCAACTTCAAGTGTTTCTTGGTGAGAAGCTGCTGCTCGTTCAATCAACCATTGATGTATGTGAGTAAACTCTGGGGTTGTTTCCATGCGATCCATCCAGCGAGTGCGGCTGTCGTATGCGTCAGAACTGAGACGCCATAGTTGCTGGGGGGTAATGCCCCAGGCGGGGTGACTGAGCACCTGCGGGAGTAAGCTATTGGCAAGATCGTGGTCGTTTTGCGCAAGTGCGGTAATGCACCGCGCCAGAAGTTCAAGCGCAACGACCGGTGCGACTTCAAGGGCATCGTCTTGACGCTCGTAATGCACCGGAATGCTTGCTTTCTGTAGGTGTGGCAGCAGTGCGGCGAGCTCTTTGTGTCTTCGCGTGAGGATGGCAATTTCTTGAGCCGGCACCCCATCTTTTATGAGACGTTGTACTTCAGCGA
>DFTJ01000017.1:5019-5985 GCA_002381485.1 Candidatus Saccharibacteria bacterium UBA4215
TTGTACTTCAGCGACTATCCACTGTCGCTCCTGTGCCGTCGTGTCGGCTTGCCGTATCGCTATCTCGGCAGTGCCTGTTTTATGCGATGCGAGGGCTTTATCAAGTTCTGGGATAATGGTTTCGAGGCGATGACTCCCCTGGGTGATGACGGTGCGGGATTCACTCAAGATATCAGCCCGCGAGCGGTAGTTATCTGTCAGTGTAATTAGGGCTGTTTCGGGGTAAAGCTCACGGAAACGTAAAATGTTGCTAATGTCAGCCCCTTGAAAGCTGTAGATTGCTTGATCGTCGTCGCCTACTACCATAATATTTGGCCGGCCTTCGTTCACCGGAGTGTCCGTCAGGTTGTGCAAAATACGCATTTGGGCCAGGTTGGTGTCTTGGAACTCGTCGACCATGGTATAGAGAAACTTCTCTTGAAGGTTGAAGCGTAAGTCGTCGTGCACCTCCATAGCGTGCACCACCTGGAGAATCATGTCGTCGTAGTCATACAGCCCTGCCGCTTCCATGCGTCGCAGGTACTCATAATAGACGAACGCCAGAGTACGCAGCTTTACGATGTGCTGACGTGACTTGAACACCAAGGCCCCATCGCTGTTCTTCGTCAGCCACTGCTTCTTCCAGGCCGTCAGCGGCTTTGTTGGGTGGACCGTTTCGCACTCCTCGAGGGTAGAAACCAGACTGTCGTAGATGGTGCGAATCAGCGGTGGAATCTCGTAAATAGTTTCTGCGCGATCAACCGAGTCTTTCAGCGGAGCAAGGGCTGCTGCAACCTTGACCTTGAGCGTTTTGTTGACTGCTCCTTCGAACAGCGGCAGCACGATTCGGTCGGCAGTATCGAGGGCGGCTTCGTCCTCATCCAGTACGGCGCGCAACTCATCACTCGTCAGACCGCTTCGTTTTAGTTCGGCGATAACTCGGGCAGCATCATTCTGGTGCGTGAACTCGCCATTCATAGAACTGGC
>DFTJ01000017.1:6111-9176 GCA_002381485.1 Candidatus Saccharibacteria bacterium UBA4215
CAGGTCGTCAGCTGGCTGGAAGTCGGCGCCATTGTAAAAATATTCACGGTGTTGGTTAATGATTTCGGTGCCGAAGCTGTGAAAGGTATGGATGGCCACCTTGTACGCCTCTTTGCCGATGATGCTAATCAGGCGCTCGCGCATAGCCGCCGCTCCACTGTCAGTAAAGGTCAAACAAAGGATGTTTTCGGGCAGTGTGTCGGTTTTTTGAAGGATATTCGCGATCCTGACGCTAATCAACTCAGTCTTACCAGTACCGGGGCCAGCCACCACCATAACGGGGCCGTCGATAGTGTCGACGGCTCGCTTTTGCGCTGTATTGAGCTGAGTGTAGCGCGCAGAAATGTCCATACAGCTATTATACAGGTGCATGCTTGTGTTTGTCGAAGTAATGACAGGGGTGCTACAATGACAGACATGAACGATCACGCCTACGATGATCTTGCGATGGAAAAAGCAGTCTATGCCGAGTTTGGGGTTGAGCTTGAAGTTGACGCTGTCATTGGTCGCCATTTCCCTATTAGCCGAAACGCTGAGGCTACACTGTTCTTAACCAAAAAGAAACAATTGTTCTTGTATATCCCCAACACTTCGAAGCTTGTGCTAGCTGATGTCAGAAAGATCGTCAGTCACATTGGCCTCAAGGCAGAACTGTTTCTCCCACCAAAAGGACAGCCTCAATATTTTGATGAGATCGGAACACAAAAGTTTCGAGAGGTTTTCCCAGGTCGCAGCAACATTACGGCGCAGGACATCGCTTTTTACCGAACCTTAGCGCCATACAGCCCGGCACTTGTGCTGGTGCAAGAGGTGAAAGATGGAACGATCTATCAGTTTGATAGCGACAGCATGGGCGGCTGGCGTCAGCTAAAGAAGTTTGCCTACCGACGCATCAAGACAAGTTAGTTAGCGGCTTCGTTTGCAAGTTCTATCAGTGTCGCTCGGCCAGTCTCTGCAGTGAAGGTGGCTGTGTCGGCCGGCTGGCGAATGCTGTAAACGGTTCGATCAGTACCTGAAAATACCTGAAGATCAAAGGTGAACGACGCATCTGGACCCTCGGCGTTTGTGACGGCGGTATAATAAGCGACATCTTGTAGGGATTCAATCTTTTCAGCGGTTGGGTCAAGTTCAATTTGTGCTTGCGCTTCGTCTGCACCATCTTGGGTGGTGTATTTTGTTTTCTGGATAATCAGCGCATTACCGGCATTAAAACTATTCTCGGCATTGCCGCCAGCTTCGAACGCATAGACGCAGGTTTGTGAGTCGGCGATAATGTTCTCGGCGCCCTCTCCAACGGGCTGCTCTTCGGTAATTCCGGTATTTTTGGCAGGCTGAAGGTTATCGGCTACTTCGCCTAAGGTCGAAACAATCGTTTCTTCACTTAGGCTGGTGCAGGCTTGGTAATCTTTTGAAAAATCAAGTACGAGCGCTGGCTGACTATCATCGTCGGCTGCTGGCGCGTTGAGTTGCTGGACGGCGTACAGTATTCCTACTGTTACAGCCATGATACCTAGTACGACGCCAAAGCTAATAAGGATTCTTTTTAACATATTAGTATGGCCCCGCGTTTCCTAGATAGATTTGTCCGTATCGTGTGCCGTTTGCTTGACAGGCAACCCAGCCCTTCCACCATACTTTCCAGCTGCCCGAGCCACCGACGACATAGCGATCTTGACTACTTGATGTCCAGCTGAGTGTTCTGGTGCCATTTTGGGAGGTGTTATTTGAATAAGCATAGTAAGACTGCAGTTGTACTCGCGGTGAGGCTCCTGCCGAACAGTTAGCGTAGATGTACATTCCATTGGTATACCAGTTGCCATATGTCTTCTCGGCGCCAGGCATCCAGCTGACCGCATTCCAGGCGCGCACTCCATAGGCCCGAGCAGACCAGCCGTAGCTTGACGGGCCGCTGACACCTGTGGTGCGTGATGGGCAGTCATCCCATTCACTTTGTACTGATCCGACAAGCGCTTGTACACGGAAGTAATAGGTTGTGCCGTTGCTGAGGCCCGAGAAGGACTGGCTGGTTGAGGTGGTCGTCGTCGTGTTGGTCCAAGTTGAGTTGTTTGTTGATCGCTGGACCCTGTAGCTGGTTGCGACAGAGACTGCTTGCCAGTTGACGGTAATTTGAGTGTTTGAGTTGAGCGTCGGGGTCGCACTACAGGCCGGTGCTGGTACGAAGGTCACAGCACTTCTGATCTCGGACCAGGGACTTTCAAGTCCACCGGTAATGGTTGCTTTCACGCGGTAGAAGTATTCTACGCCGGCGTCGAGCCCGGTGCGTGCAAGGATTGTTGTGCTTGCATCAGTAGTGTATTCGGTCGGGTTCACAAGATCTTCTCCACTGACAGACGTCGCCTGCTGAAGGGTGTACGAAGTTGCATTGGCAATCGGCCCCCAGTCGACGGTAATTTGTGAGCCAGAGTTGGCTGTGGCAATCAGTGACGAGGCGCTGATTTCATCGGTAGTTGGAGAAAGTGTATTTGACCATTGGCCCTCGATACCTCCGGAGAATAATGCCTGGACACGAATCCAGTATTGAGTATTCTGAGATAGCCCTGTCACTTGGTGGGTTGACTCAGCGGCACTTTCGGGGAGGTCTAGTATATCGTCGCCGCCATCAAAGTTATTGTCGTCGCTGACTTGGATACGGTAGCCGGACGAGTTAAGTATTTCTGTCCAGGTCACGTTAATTGTCGTGAATCCGACACTTGAAAGCGTGAGGGCAGGCCCGTTGCCACCAGCAACATCTGAGCTGCGGCGACTTTGGATTTCTTTAATTTCACCGTCACTTTCCGATTTGTAGCGGAGCGTGTAGCTAATACAGGACCCACCGCTTGTGCAGGTCGAGCTGCCGTCACCTTGGTATTCAAAGAAGTCACTACTTGTCAGCTCTAGTGTCTCGCAGCGCACCGAGTTGTCGCCCGAACTATCACCTGGTGCTGTCAGGACCGCAGCGTCTACGTTCGGGAGTAGTTCATTGACAGTGGTTGCAGGTGCAGTAATCTCGGTACAGCTGGGATATTCACCGTTGGCATCGAAATATTTTTCGAGCGATTCTGCAA
>DFTJ01000017.1:9317-11833 GCA_002381485.1 Candidatus Saccharibacteria bacterium UBA4215
TAGATGCCCGCTGAGCATCGCGAGCATCAGCCTGAAACCTGGTGAATCCGAAGACGCTCAGGCCAGCCAAGATACCGATAACAACAATCACCACAATAAGTTCTATCAGCGTAAAGCCAGATGCCCGAGACGAATGAGTGGCTGTTGTTTTCATTACTTGTTATTGTAGCATAACCGTCATCATCGTCTAGGCCTCGATTCACCTCAGTTGTTATGGTAGAATAGATTTCGTACTGGGGATTCGCCAAGTGGTAAGGCACCAGGTTCTGGTCCTGGCATTCGGGGGTTCGAATCCCTCATCCCCAGCCAAGGATAGATTCGAACAAAAGTCAAATAAGCATTCTAATTACAGAATGCTTATTTTGTTATTTTAGTGCCTTAAGAAACTCAAAGGTTGTCATTAAATTGTACAGTTTTCCTTGGTTGGTATCGTCATCCATCGGCTTTAGCTTCGCCCCTTCAATTGATTTAGCGACAAATGTTAGGGCGTCCTCCATAGTAAGCCACTGAGTAGTAAACTGGGCCTCGCCTTCGTCCTGGGGGTCAGTAAGGCCTCCGGTGGTCTCGAGCTCCGCCGCGTATCCGTTAATAAGGTATTTTTTCTCGAGTAAATTACGATACTGTACAACAGTTCCTATTTCTTGAACGTCTGTAACGGTAACGCCTAGCTCCTCTTGCAGCTCTCGAGTAATCGCGTCTTCGTCGGACTCCCCCGGGTCAATTCCACCACCAGGAAGCAGTCCTTTGTTGAGTATTAAAACTTTATTATTATTTTTAATAACAACCTTCACGGTTGGTCGATCCGTGTACTGTATAGCTGTGTCTTCTTGACCAATTGTTGTTAGTAAATTCATACCTCCATAATAACATTCATTTAGCACTCCGCTTTTAATCACATTCTTTTTTTGGTAATGAAAAAGCCCCGAACCAGCAGACCACCTCACTCAATAGCACGTGCTAGAGTTTGGTGATCCGCCAGTTCGGGGCGGTGTGAGCCCTTGTTGATGCTCATGGTATGACTCCTCGGCATTTCGTGCAGCTTTCGCCGCTCGAATCCGATTCGGCCACACCGATAAACAGAATGCCTGTGGGCTCACAGGGTAGAGGCACTCTGTCGCTATCGGTCACGTACGACCAGCCAGCGGCACTCATCATGCGAACAATCTCAGCTTTCGGATAAACCGTCTGGCTGAAGTGTCCGCTTCGGATAGGTGCTCCGTTTTCGCCGAAAATTTCCCAGTTAGCAGACAAGATTCCCGTCTGCGTGTCGAGGTTTCGGATTCGACGGAACGTGTGTGATTCTCCGATGCTGCGTTCGGTCACCTTGTGATGTTCCTTCGACAGCTCTTCGAGAGTCGCCAACTCTACTACGAGCGAACCGCCCGCGTGGGTCGACGCCCTAGCGTTCGCCAGAATCTTCAGGTCCGCTTTCGGGCCATTGTATCCAAGCGAGTTCCAGAGAATCATCGTGGCGCAGACTGAGCCTTCAGGCTGTATCTCTTCGGCGTTTCCCTCTCGGGTAACGATTCCGAGACCAAGAGCCTTTGATGCATGATCCAGTTTGGCGATGAACTCCTTGGAGAAGTCCACCGCCCATACGTCTGCACCTCGGAGGGCGAGTTCTACGGAAGAGTAACCTCGACCGCAGCACACGTCCGCAACTTTGCTGCCGACTTGCAGGCCACACGTCTGCCACAGAGCCCCAATGATATCGGGAATCCGAGGGATTCGTGAGCCTCCGTACATCTCGCCGGAAAACGTCTCCCAGAAGGTCGCGTCATCCGGCATGTGCTCGGCTTTCGACTTGCTCCAGGTTGCCCTGAAGCCCGCTGAGCAGCACGTGGCACATTGCTCGCACCTTGCTCAGATCATTCGTTCCTCGTACGCTTGCGACGAGGTACTCCGATGCCTCTCGAAGTTCCGGGTAGTTGGCTGAAATGAACCATCCGCAGATCACCGGGTCCCTCTCGAGGCGATTGAGCTGGAGCATGATGAACGGTGTAGCGAGCCGAAGTGCCGCCTTGGCAAAGCGTCTGATCATGACGCTGTCGTCGACGCCCGAGCGCATCTCTGCGTCGTTCACTCGACAGGCCTCGGCCTGGCGAGAAGCGATGACCGCAGCCATGCCCGGTGAAGGCTTGGCTAGCGGTATCTCGCAGACGATGTCCTGACCGAACAGCAGTACCCCTTCACTTCGAAGAAGTGAACGGGTGGGCAGCTCGCGGTCTGCATTGATGAGATCGTGGACAGTGACATACTTCATGTCGAGTTCTAGTCCGTCGGTCTCGTTACGCGCCGTCCGCCGCGCCTCTTCAGGAACGACCCGACGCGTGATGAGCGCCAGGTCGATATCCCAAGGACGGATTCCGGGAACGCTCGGGCGTGCGACACTACCGCGTAGGTAGAGTCCTACGCGACCGTACGCTTCCGCTTCGTCCCAGATGTTCCTGGTGAGTTTCAGGACTTCGTCTGTCAACTCATCACCTTGCGGCAGGTTCATCTTCATGGACAGGCTT
>DFTJ01000017.1:11995-22096 GCA_002381485.1 Candidatus Saccharibacteria bacterium UBA4215
GATCCGTCAGCTCCTTCGTGATACCGAGTGACGGAGCGCCGAAGCGTACCCCGGCCTCGATGTTCGATTGGACAACGGGAAGCTCGCTCCTGAGCACTACATCCGAACCAGCACGGCTCGAGATGAGTTGCCGGAGGTACTCCGCATACGTGGGCGGGTAGATCCCCACCGTTGCATGCATCGATCGCTTCTCTGTCTCGGCACCGTGCCATCCTCCGGGCGGAATGTACAGGACATCGCCGACCTTTGTTTGGATCGTTGCCTCGATAGGCGGATCTACCTCCGGGTAGAAGCTTGGCGCTTCCGGACTGGTGACGGCGACCTTGGGTCCGAGACCCCAGGTCTTCTCGCCGATGAGCTGCACTGCGAAAACGTGGTGGTTGTCGTAGTGCGGCCGAATGCCCTTGGCGGGGCCGGTCGATAGGAAGTAGTTCACCCTGACATTGGCGCCAGGAAAGACGTTCTTCCAATTGACCAGCGTGGTCTCTTCGGTGGTACCGACTGCGAGCTTGACCGTACCTTCCAGCTTCTCACCGTCGCAGAAGCGGCGGATCCATGCTTTCGTTTGTTCGGTCGACAGCTCGCTGAAGGTGCCGTCGGGGTAATGCACAGATCCTTCGCCGATCTCGGCAAGTTCATTGAGCATTGCGGGCGTCATTTCTGGCGCAGTGGACGTCTTGCTGAGAGCCCAGGACTTGTTCCAGTTGGTGTCGATGACACGCTGGAGGTCAACTCCTTCGGGCATGGGAAATTCGTGCATAATCTCACTCTCTTCTGGTGGGAAGTTGTGCGCGGGGCGCCCCAGTTTGCACTGAGACGCCCCGCGGGTGGGAGCCAGGTCAGCTGTCCTGGCTCAGGATCTGGACGGACGACGGCGACGAGGTCGCCGACTCGTCCGACCACGCGCTGGCCGAAGTGGTCAGCAGGTCGTCGATGGTGTCTGCCATCATGGTAATCACCTCCTCGATGATATAGATCCTAGACCCTATACACTGAATGCTCTAGAGGTGGACGTCCAATCTCTAGAGCGGTGCCATTGAGCAAAGGGGTATGTAATACCCCGCTTTCGCTCCATGTTAACGGGCCCAATAGTCAAGTCGACTATTGTAGTACAAGACTAGCATATTACCTACTATTAAGCAATATAATGGCGTATATATCAACTATCTATCTATCTATCTATCTAAGCTATGTTACAAGTGCGTTTTGAAATGATTTTAGCCACATCGTGTCTCATTTGTCTCACTCTTCGTTTTAGACCCACACGCTCAGCCAAATTAAGAACGGACTCAATGTCCGTTTTTAATTTGGCTTGCACATGGAGTTGAACCCCCGGTTTTGCGCAGCAAAACGACGCGGGGTTCGGTGGAGTGAGTGAAGCGAAAGAAAGCGCGGAGCATTTTCTTGAGCGAATGAACGAAGTTGTATTTGGGAACGGTCTCTTTGTCGCCGTTTCGAGTGATGGCACCAACCGAGTCATGACCAGTGAAGACGGTGAGAACTGGGCGCACCATGAAGCTGCAGAGGCGAACACATGGCAAGGGATTGCGTATGGTGATGGAAAATTCGTTGCTATTTCTAGTGACGGTGTAAATCGTGTCATGACCTCCCCGTAAGAAGCCCTCAACATAAAAGAAGAGTGAGGCCCATACCGGCCTCACTCCTGGTTACGGCTATTATTAGTCGCTCTTAGGTAACGTGATCTTCACCGTTCCCTCGCCCTTTTTGTCGTCACCCTCGCCAGTTGCCTCGATAACGGCGCCATCAAGTGTCTTTGTTAGTTCCGTAACGCTGTTGTCAAACGAACGAAGTGTTGATTCGTAGGTGATCGTTCCCACAATAGCTCCAACTACTTGCACCAGTAAGAAGATGCCGACGGCGATGTAGACAAGTCGCATATCAGCTTCTTTGCGCGGAATGCGAACGCCACTCTTCGTTTTTGCGTTTCCAAGTGCGATCCAAATGAGATCAATCAGCCACCAAATACCGAGTCCACCAAAAGTGATAAGCTTGAGGATACCAAGCCAAGCGTATCCCAGGTAGAATCGGTCAATACCAAGAAAGCCAAGGAATAGGCTGAAATAGGTTGCCGTGACGTATGTTGTGTTGTTCTGTGCTGTGGTTGCTCGAGTTGCCATGAGATTCCCCTTGTTTATGGCTTTAGTGTAGCATATGATACCAGATTTTCGCCATACGTACAGGCGTGAGCGGCATGCTTTGAGGCGCCTTATACTACCCTCGCTTGTACTCAGCTCGAACAATACCGTCAATACGGTTACTGTGCTCGTACTCTGTGAGGACTGCGTGGTCGACAACAACTTCGTACACTATGTATGGACCGGCTTCAATCTTTGAAATTGGCAAGCGAAAATCATGACTTTGGTGACGAATACCACCAAGCACCTGGAAAGCAGCAGCGCTTCTATCCGGCATAGAGACCTCAGTGGCTGTTCCCGTTAGTTGTAGCGTTGTCTGGTGGTCTTCACCGCTGAACGTAAGGGATACTTTTGGGTTGTATAAAATGTTTTGGTATTTAGCAGTGTTCCGTTTAGTCATGAAGTAGACGTTGAGGTGGCGATCACTTCCTGCATATAGTGTCGTACCATGAGGCACGCCGTGCTCGTCGACGGTGCTCAGGACGGCTAAAGGATGGTTGTTGATATATGTAGCGATGTTTGCGACAGTATCTTCTTGCATGCCTTGATTATAGCACGCAGCCTACGCTAGACGGTGAGCAAGTTTCCGGCGATCAACCCAATCGCTGTTGCAATACCACCGATAACAAACACCTCGAGGGCACTGCGAAGCGGCGACGCTCCGACTACCTTGCCCTTGGCGTATCCAAGAACGAGCAGACAGGTTAAGGACGCGGCAATGGCGACGTAGGCCGAGTATTCGATGGGGAAAATCAGAACGGATAGAAGTGGCACGAGACCGGCGAGGAAGTAGGAGATAAACATGATGATGCCACTGATAGCCGGCATTTTAAAGGACTCCTTCTTGTCGAGCTGCCGAGCTGAGCGTAGGCTGAGGTATTGTCCCGAGCCCATGGAAAGGGCCTCGACTAAGATCGTCACAACACCTGCAAGGATAACAATATCTTTGTCCCCTGTTCCGGCGGCAATACCGACGATCACACCTGTGGTAGACACCAAAGCGTCGTTAAAGCCGAACATTGCACTCTGAAGGTACTCTTTGTAGTTCTTAGTTATGTGTTTCATGGTGTGTTAGTTATTTCTTATGAGCTTCATGGATAACAATTTGCGGGAACGGAATTGAAATGCCTGCTTTTTCAAACGCCTTCTTGATGCGACGACGAAACTCTCCGGCAACTGCCCATTGCTCGGCTGGCTCTACTTCGCCAAGTGTTTTGATCATAATGGCAGAATCGGCAAAGTCATCGACGCGTAGGAACTGAATTGGCTCGCGAATAGCGTCGGCCCACTCAGGCTCTGCAGCCATCTTGGTGCCGGTGTCGTTGATAACTTTCTCGACAAGGTCGATGTCGCTGTCATAAGCAACCGAAAGGTTTAGGTTGACGTTGGCGTGGTTGAAGGTGAAGTTGCTGACAATATCGGCATTGCCGTTACGAACAATATGAAGATTACCGTCAAGATCGCGCAGTTTCGTAATACGGACGGTGAGCTCTTCGACAACACCAGCGACCTCACCTCCCCCGCCGTTCAGGCGAACTATGTCTCCGACGCGGTATTGGTTCTCTGAGATAATGAACAGCCCTGCCAGGATGTCTTTAATAGTGCTTTGAGCGCCAAAGCCGACGATAATACCGATCAGTCCAGCGCCAGTCATTAAGGCGGCGATATCTACCTCAAAGATTGAGAGGATTACCAGAATGGCAGTAATCCATATGATGATGGCGCTGAGGGTGCGGAAAACGCTTCCGAGAGTCTCTGCGCGCTTACGTGCGTCGGCAGCAGTGACATTTTTATGTCGAGAGATGCGCCGATGGACGGCTAGCGTGATAATGCGACGCAGCACCAGCTGGACAATAAAGGCGGCTGCGATAACTGCTAGGACAACGGTATATGTATTCTGAAAAATTTCTTGGAGTATTTCGATAATCATACCTCTTACGCTAGCATATATTTACTACGGCGCAAAATGAAGAGTGCCCCGCCTCCGCAATGAATGCGGAGACGAGGCGAGTCGGCGGACCTACCGCGAGCAGTAGGACGGCGTTGTCTGGAAGTGCAGGATTCGGATGCACGACAGCCACTGCCAAAAGTTCATTTTACTGCTCCTTTCGTCACCAACAACACGCAATTTGCGTATCGTCAAGCATAATAGCACAAAATAGTCTTTTTGTCAATGCCTACGCCGTGAGCGATACATTCACCAAGATGATAACAATCGTTACCACTGCGCCGACTGCGTAGTTGAGCCAGATAAAGCGCCGCCAGCCCTTATTGGCAGTAGATGATGTTTTATCAGTGATCGCGAGGTATGGAGCAACAATCGCTGCATAGCTCAGGCCAGCCAGCCCGACAAGGATGACCCAGCCCCCTTGCAGTAGCATCAGGCTTGAGGCGACAAGGTACAGTATAACGCTGAGCCAGACGGTGTTGCGCGCGCCAATGACAGTTGCGATTGAGGCTAGTCCACCTTTGCGGTCTGGTATGACGTCTTGCACGGCGCCAAATGCGTGACTGGCAATCCCCCATAAGAACAGCGCGATGGCGTAGGGCCAGGCAGATTCGGCGAACCCAAATATAGCAATGGCGAACACCATCGGCCCTACAAAGTGGATACTGCTGGTAATCGAATCAAGAAACGGTTTCTCTTTAAAGCGCAGCCCCTTCAGGCTGTATGCGACGACAAAGAACAGTACTGCTAGCAAGATGAGGCTGGCTTGCCAGGAGGTCAAGAGTAGCAATACGACCAGTGGCGGGAAGCTGAGCCAGAAAGCGGCTTTGAGGATTGTGGGGTGAAAACTGCGCGCCTCAGCGGATCCTTCGATACTATTCTTGCGGGGGTTCCGGATATCGGATTCATAGTCGTAGACGTCATTTACTCCGTACATTAACAAGTTGTAAGGAACAAGAAAGAAGAGAGTCCCCAGGATAAACAGCGGGTCGATCTGACCGCCAAGTACGAGGTAGGTGGCGGCAAACGGATACGCGGTGTTCACCCACGAAATCGGCCGGGAGACCTTAAATAGTTTCCAGAGCGTTTCAAGCATCTTTACGTTCCCCAAGTTTATTCCATAGCAGCGGTACGGCGCAGGCGGCATACACGGCGTAGAAGAAGTCTTCGATTGGTGCGCCAAACAGCTTGATGCCCATAAGGAGGCTGTCGTCATACCCCACTACCCCTAGCCCAATAATAATCGGATCAAACACAGCGGTAAGTACTAGTAGCGTAGCGAGTGTCAGCCAGAATACCCTTGTGGGTTTGCTGAGTGTTTTTGGCAAGAAAAGAATCAGCGACAGTAGGAATACTAGATTAAGAATAAGGTAGGTAAACATTATGCTGCCCTCTTTTGCAAGAAGCGGTAGACCAATAACGCAACATAGCATAATAAGTAGAGGAAGAAGAGTTCTTCGATCGGAAACTCTGGGGCAATTCGATACGGCAATGCGAATTCAGATCCGCCGTGGAAGAAAATACCAAGTCGAATTCCAAGGATATCCCAAACAATGAACATCCCAATGATACTAAATAGCGTGACGGCAGTTCGCTTGGCATCGTAAAACCATGCGAGTGAGTAGCGCCAATCGACAAGCGTCAGGCAGGAGATCGAGAATACCAGTCCTGCGAGGTAGAGCCATTCCATTATTTTTGCTTCCCTATAATTTTCGCTAGTGGCCCGGGCTGTCGGATGCCGCTAATCTTCTTATAGACAATTTCTGCACTTATAAGACACATCGGAAGCCCAATACCCGGCATGGTGTTGCCGCCAACGTAGTACAGATTCTGCAATTTTTTGCTTTTTGGAGGAATACGAAACATAGCACTCTGCCCTAGTAAGTGTGACATGCCGAGGGCTGTTCCCTGCCAGGCGTTATAGCGAGCGGTAAAGTCGTCCGGTCCAAACAACGATTGGCTGACAATCTTTTTTGTTAGCTCCGGTTCGCCAATAGCGATGCCGAATTGGGTCAGGAAGTGCTCGGCAAGCGAGGCCTTCTTCTTTTCGGTCAAGTGCACACCAGTTGGAAGGGGCACTAGCACGAAGAGATTCTCGTGACTTTTCGGCGCGGTGGACGGATCAGTTGATGACGTTCGGCTGACGTACATCGAGGCAGACTTTGGGATTGTCTTGTGTTCATAAATGTTTTTAAAATTATCTTGCCAGGCATCAACAAAAAAGAGATTGTGATGTTCTAGCTGTGGAAGTTTTCCTTTGACGCCGATGTACATTAGCAGCGCCGAGATGCCGGCTTCTTTCTTGTCCCAGGCTTTCTGAGGGTACGATTGAGCTTCGGGTGGCAGCAGGGCTGTTTCGGTGTGATGGAGGTCGGCGTTAGAAATGATGGTATCGGCATTAATTTGCGTGCCGTCGCGTAGCATAATGCCGGTGGCCTGCTTGCCGTTCGTTTGGATAGCAGATATATCGGCATTCGTGTGATACTGCACGCCGAGTTTTTTGCCAGTTGCTACTAGGAGCTCAATGATAGAATACATACCGTTCGAGGGGTAAAAGACGCCTTCCTTAAAATCGAGTGCGCTCATCAGGCTATACATCGCCGGGGCCTTGAAGGGTGATGTTCCCAGGAATACCATGGGGTATTCAAGGATTTGCTGCAAGGGGGTGCTTTTTACGAAGCTTTTGACGCGTGAGTGGATGGGCGTAGCCAAAAGTTTGAGCAACCGGGCGCTGCCTGCGACAACCTCTCCTTTTACGAGTTGGCTGGGGCGCGAAAAGTCTGTGTACAGGAAATGACGGAGCGCGATGCGATAGATGTCATCGCCTTCTGCGACGTATTGGCGTAGCGCTTCGCCGCTCCCCTGCTCGATTGCTTCAAAGGTGGGCGCATCCTTGTTGACGTCGCCTTGAATGGTGACTGGGTCGTGTGACTCAAAGAAGACTTTGTAGGCTGGCGTGAGGCGCTTGATCGACAGCGCTGTATTGATATCAATATCAAAGACGCGAAAATAATCCTCAAAGACCTTGGGCATTAGATACCAAGATGGTCCGGTATCAAACGTGAATCCGTCACGCTTCTTTGTGCCGGCTCGTCCGCCAAGCTGGTGGTTCTTCTCGTAGATATGGACGTCGTGGCCGTCGTTTTGTAGAAGGTTCGCAAGGGCTAGTCCGCCAATACCGCCGCCAATGATAATAACTTTTTTTGTCATGCTATTTACCTCTCACCGCAACACCAGTAAGCAGGGCTACTTTTTGGACATCGGGAACTCGTATGCGCTGGTGTTTGAGCTTTTCGGCCGAAGTTCGTTCGATCTTATTGAGAAGCGTTTGGTAGTATTTGTAGCTTAATAGTACGGCTCGACGACAGGACGTTGGCAGTTTGTCGATGGCGGCTCGGCCAGCTTTTAGGTCGGTGCTGATGTCGGCAATAATGCGCTGTTTTTGCGTCTCGTCAAAACTCTCGTAGGAGCCAGTCGGAAAGTACCATCTGTTTAGTTCATCTGCGTCTGCAGCCAAGTCGCGCAGGAAGTTTACTTTTTGGTAGGCAGCGCCAAGTCGTCGAGCGCCACTGGCAAGCTTTTTGTAGGCTGATTCATCATCTAAGAAGGCCTTCAGGCACATTAAGCCGACTACTTCAGCTGATCCATAGATATACGCATCGTACTTTTTCTTGTCGTAGGTTTGTGGCGAGAGGTCGGCGCGCATGCTACTAAAGAACGGTTCGATGAGCTGTTTGTTGATAGCGTAGCGACGAGCCGTGGTAGCGAATGCCTGGACGATGGGATTGGTGCTATAGCCGGTTGCGAGGGCGCGGTAGGTTTCTTGCTCGAGGTCGCCCAGTACGTCTTTGCTGTCATCTTTTCGGTTGGTATCTACAATTTCGTCGGCGATTCGCACCAGCCCGTAGATGGCGTAGATATGTGGCCGTAACGGTGCATCAAACAGCCGAATACTTAAACCGAATGAAGTCGAATAGGCGTCGGTGATAATACGGCTCGCGGCGTAGGCGGCTTTGGTGTATTGCTCCACTATTTATCTCGCTGTAAACACAAGTTGATAATCTGGTGGAATGCTTGACGATGGGCTTCATCGACAGAAAGCTGTTTTAGCAGGCTCAGTGATACTTCTTGGTATCCATCGATCATCTCTTCCAGAGCTTGTTTTGCGCCACTCTCCTTAAGGAGTTCGCGGGCAACCTCAATCTCCTTGCTGCTCGCCTCGGCGTTGCCAAAAATGGTGTCAAAGTGAGTGCGTTGCTCGTCGCTGGCGCGTCGGTAAAATTCGTCAATTAAGAGCGTGAACTTTCCTTCGCGAATGTCGCCTTCGCTGCTCTTGCCAGTGAGTGCTTCGTTGCCGAAGACGCCAATGATGTCATCGCGTAGCTGGTAGGCAATTCCCAGCTGATGGCCAAGGTTCTGCAGGATATCCCGTTGTTCCTGTGGGGCCTCGGCCAGGGTTGCTCCCATCAAGAAAGGTGTGACAAATGAGTAGCTGGCTGTTTTTTGCTCGGCAATCACGAGCGGATGAGCGGCATCAGTTTTAAAGGTGGCTTCGGTATCAAGGAGTTCGCCGCTAATCACGTGGAAGATAGCCTTTGCAAGCAGGCGTTGGGCCGACAGTACGGCAGTTGGGTTAGCCTGTGTCTCGGCGATCAAGATAAAAGCCTCTGAAATAAGCAGATCTCCTGCTAGCATGGCGCTGCTTTGGGCGAAGTGGGTGCGATCAGCCTCGGGGAGGTTCTTGTAGTGATCAAGATACTGTGCAGTGATGTTCTTGACCCCATAGCGGGTAAAGTCGCGGTCAATCACGTCATCTTGTATCAACATTGCGAGGTGAAGGAGCTCTTGGGCGGCAGCTGATGGCAGAATAGATTCGATGGGTGCGTCAGAATAAGCGCTAAAGATGAGCAGCGTCATATATGAGCGCAGGCGCTTCCCGCCCGCTTGTTGTAGATTGACGATCGATTGCCACAGCGCGCCGTAGGAAGGATCTATTGCGCCCGCCTCTTCGGCTTTCATGGCAATTAATGGCAGCAAGAATGCATCTATCATCTCTTTGGACTGGGTAGGATGAAAAGGCGTTTTTACAGATGGCGTGGCGACCTGTTTCATGTATCTCCACTATAGCATGGAATGACCAAGGGTGGTCTCAAAAAAGCCTCAGAAAATGAGAAGGACCCAGACGCTCGAAAGCGAATGGGTCCCTTGGTCTCATCTTGCGATGCTACCGACGCTCACCGCTGGCTTGCGGGAGCGAATGTGTTGCGTGTTGACTTACTGCAGTGCGTTGCGACGGCGGACTGCCGTAGCGATGACCACGATGATGCCGACGATCAGCGCGAACATGCCGATGACGCCAGCTGCTGCGATGTTCGCGTCCAGACCGGTTGAAGCCAGAACACCAGAGCCCTCAGGCTCTTCGGTGGGAGGCTCTTCCTCGGCGGGACAGTCGACCGCAGCGATGCTGACGTCCTGCTGAAGTGCGCGACGCTCCTTGTTGCTGACTCCACCGGTGATGGTGAAGCGGTAGTCGTCCGCGGGCAGGTCGACGACAGTCGTCGTGTACGTCTCGCCGGGGGCGAGGGTCACGACTTCGTAGTCGACGATCTCTCCCGGAGCTCCGGTGGTGCCGTCGAGATAGTAGAACGTCTCGGCGGTTCCGCCAGTTCCGTCACCGAGCGACTTGAATCGCACGGTAGTGGAAAGGCCCTCGTCGCCAGCCGTGAGGCTGAACGTGGCGCTGCCACCCTCGATGTCACCAGGTGCGACACAGACTTCGTCCGTGCTGTCGCTGGTGCTCGTGTTGGGCAGCGGGTCGGCGCAGTCCGTGTCGACCGTGTCCGTGAACGGCCCCGAGTTGATGTCCGACTCGGCTTCGAGCTTGTCCTGGTAGGTCACCAGAACGGAGCCGTTGTTGTAGTCCTCGTCGAACGCCTTCTCGAAGATGACCTTCGTCTCCCCGGGCTCCACCCTCACTGTGGTGTAGTACGGGAAACC
>DFTJ01000017.1:22189-23027 GCA_002381485.1 Candidatus Saccharibacteria bacterium UBA4215
CTGTGGTGTAGTACGGGAAACCGTAGTCGGTGTTCGGCGTGACGCCGTCTCCCTCGTACGTGAAGTCAGGCCAGCGGGGCCACTTGCTGTTGTTGGTGTACGTCAGCTTGTAGTACCCGCACTCCTTCACCTTCGTGAACTCCGGCTGGCATGCCGGGTCCCTCCAGTCCGTCTGACGTAGGTCGTACGGCCCGAAGACCGTCTGACCCGTCAGGACGTAGCCGTCCTTCGCAACCGCCGTGAAGACGCGCGCCGAGGTCGGACCAGTGACGGTCCAGCTGTAGGCGTCTGTCTCAACAGGGTTCGCCGAACCGGTTGCCAGGCAGGTGCCAGGCGTCAGTTCGGGCGCAACTACCGTCGTCTCGACATCGGGCGTGGTGCCCTTGCAGACGATGTAGTGGCTGACGTCGGACTGCTGTCCTGCGCTGTTGAGCGGCGAGGCGTAGGCCACGCCGGCCGTCGGGTGCACGATCACGTTGTTGCTGACCGAGCCTCCCTTGACGACGAGCAGTTCCCAGTGGTCGCCAGGCCAGCTCGCGCCGTAGGCGTTGAGCGTGACCGTCTTGCCACCATCGGTGATCGAGCCGTGGCTCGAGTCGCTGGAGTAGGTGTAGCATGTCGCGTCGTCCGGCCCGAAGTCCTCCCAGTAGGAGGGCTCGTTGGTCTCAGCCGACCACGGAAGGAGCTCGCCGACTTCGCCGATGAGCTCTTCCTCGTCTCCGCCGCACAGCGGGTCGCTCGGGTCGAGCGGTCCAGCCAGTTCGCCCGAGAAGTAGGCCGCGTTGTCTCCATCGCTGAAGAAGACGCCGCTGTCGCTCTCGGCGACCAGGTCGTACAG
>DFTJ01000017.1:23152-28197 GCA_002381485.1 Candidatus Saccharibacteria bacterium UBA4215
GGATGGATGCCTTGACGAGGTCGCCGTAGACGAGCTGCTCGCCGAGCTCGCAGGTTGCAGGCACAGTCGAAACCGATGCCTCTGCAGAGCAGTCGAGCGGGCCCTGAAGCGTGCCGTTCCAGTTGTCGACAACGGCAGTTGCGCCGTCGTCAGGAACGAGCTCGATCAGGTACTCGTAGGGGTACGAGCCGGGGACGGGCGGAGTTGCCGGGTTGTACGACGCGTTTGTGGGCGTGTCGTACGTGATCGTCTCCCCCACCTCGCAGGTGGCGTCGACGATCGTGATGTTGCCGTCAGCGACCAGCGGGTCGCTGGCCGGAGAAAGCGCGGGGGGCGCTTCCTCGACAGTCGATTCCTCGGTCGTGGTGACCGTCTCCTCGACCGTGACATCGGTGGTGTCGTCGGGTTCGGAGGCATAGGCCGCCGTCCCAACGCTACCGCCAGCAAGCAAGAGCATGGCCGTCAAGACGGCTGCACCCTTGCTGCTTCGGGTACGGGTATTGAGTTGCATTTGCAGAACTCTTTTCTACTCGGGTGGACACGTTATCGGGGGATAACGTGTTGTGTCGTAAGCCAACTTGCTAAGGTTCGAGATGCCGCGCGGCCATCTCAATCCGAAGAGAGCTGGCTACACAACATTAAGCGAAACTATAACATGGAATTATTAAAAAGTAAAGAGTTGAGAGTGCTTTTTTGTACCTAAAAACGCTTGACGCCTATGCTAATAGGTAGCGTATACTAAAAGGAGTCATGCGAGTACTTCCCTAGCCTCCTAAGGGCCAAGAGGATTTCCACTCTCAGGCTTACAGAAGCCACCAATCGATACCACGCACACTACGGAGTTAACACGCAAGCGCCCCTGGTCATCGACACAATTCTACGTGATATTTGGTAAACAGGATAAGAGTCAAAACGGTCTCTCCTTCCCTCTCCAAATCACTCCTCCAAAATCCGTTTGCTGATCAGATTCCTTTGTTCAGCCTTTTTGCGTTTATCGCACAACAATCTTAAACTTTTGGAGAATATACCCATGAATCGTGTCACAATCAACGAACAAGTTTCAATCACCCAGCTCGGTTTCAAGAAGAACTTGTCAACCTATCCGCGCCGCATGGAGTACAAGGGGGCTGTCTATAACTTTATTGATGCTGGCCTTAGTTGCTTGGTGCGTTCTGGTGAACAGATGGCTCAAATTATCACTCTGTCGGACGGACAGTCGTTCTACCGTCTGCGAAGCGATAACCACGGTGGCAACTGGACATTACTGAATATCTTTCAGTAGATGGTGTCGCTGGTGAATTAACTCGGCCTCAAGTAGGCCGAGTTTTTAGTTGGTCTGCAATTTGACAAATCGGCGACCAAACCATTTGTGGATTTCGACGACAGTAATCATGACACTAAATACGACGACGCCCGTCAGTGCCAAGTCACTCAGCGCAACAGGCTGTAGCCCCAAAGGCCCTTGGAGCGGTCCAAAGAGCGCCAACGACTGCAGCATGATAGAGACGCCGAGCCCAATGTAGAAGGCCTTGCTGAACGTCCTGATTCGCGTAAAGACTGATTCGAAGGTGCTACGGGCGCTAAAGGCGTTTGCCCACTGCATGCCGATAAGGGCAGCAAAGGTAATCGTTGAGGCATATCCGTAGCCGTATTGTTCGCCAAACGTGATAAACAGGGTAATTGCGAGGGTTGCCATCGTGAGTGCCACCATAGCGATGCGGCTAATGATGTACCAGCTGAGGAGAGGTGCCTTTGGAGAAATGGGCTTTTGCTTCATGATGTCTTTTTCGCCTGGCTCGAGCCCCAGAGGAATCACCATCGAGGTATCCGTTACGAGGTTTGCCCATAAGATCTGAACAGGCTGCAAGGGAGGCGGCAGCCCAATGGCTATTGAAGTGACGAATGTCAGGGCTTCACCAGTATTCGTCGACAGAAGGTAGAATAGCATGCGACGGATGTTCGAGAAGATGATGCGCCCTTCTTGCATGGCACGGATGATGCTCTCGAAGTTATTATTCAACAGAATGATGTCACCGGCATCTTTAGCAATTTCTGAGCCGCTCCCCATCGCAACCCCAACATGAGCATTCGAAAGCGCTGGGACGTCATTAACGCCGTCCCCTGTCATGGCAGCAATTTCTTTGGTCTTTAAGACTTGCAGGATGCGGAACTTGTTTTCGGGCGTAACGCGCGAGAAAACACGGGCATTGTGAACTTCTTTGATGAGCTGCTTTTTGGTCATTTCGGTCATCTTGCGACTATCAAATACCTGGTCGCGTGATTCAATCAGCCCAAGTTGGCGGCCGATGTGATAGGCCGTTTCGTAGTGGTCGCCAGTGATCATACGGACGGTGACGCCAGCGTTCTGGGCGACACGAATTGCTTTGCGGGCTGTTGGTCGTAAGGTGTCGGCAACTGCCAGGAAGCCGACAAATTCAAAGTGGAGCTTGGTGTGTAGCTCCTCGAAGTCTTTAATTGGTTTTGGAATAGTGGCTTTAGCGAGCGCGATAACACGATATCCCTGGCCGGTGAGTCCCTGGAGGGCGTTTTCGGCTTCTTCTGTTTCAGCTTTGTTGAGGTGGCTTCTGGCCATGACTTGTTCGGGGGCACCCTTAATTAAGAGCTCATACTTCCCCTTGTGGTGCCAGATGTTGCCGCTCATGGAAAATGCTTGGTTGAACGGCAGTTTGCCAACTGATTCCCCGGGAAGTTCAATCAGGTCCTTTGCGGTTGTGAACTCAATCATGGCGACATCTAAGGGGTCGCGGGTCTTCTCGCTGTGGTGGTTGATAGTACGGTGCGCAATGGTTGGCAAATGATGATCGCTGTTTTCTGGTTGCCACGTCTCTTGAACAGAAAGTTTATTTTCGGTGAGAGTCCCCGTCTTGTCAGTGGCAATGGTAGTGATAACCCCGATTGTTTCAATTGCCCGCATGGTACGCACGAGCGCTTTTTTGGCAGCCATGCGGCGCATACCGAGCACAAGAATGACCGAAATCGCCACAGGAAGGCTTTCTGGGACTGCCGAAACAGCAATGGCAAGAACATACAGGATGGCTTCGGTTAGTTCCAGGCCACGGAGTAACGCAATCACGAAGGCGACAATGGCAAGCCCCGAGACAGCCGCAACGATGTAACTAATGAGTCTGTCGATTTTCTTTTGCACCGGGCTAGTGCTGGCGTCGGCGGTTTTCTTGCTAAGGGCAGCGATACGGCCAAACTCAGTATCGTTTCCTGTTGAGATGACGACGCCAGTAGCGGATCCAGCCACAAGGAATGAACCCTGGAACAGCATGTTCGTTTGTTCATATACTTGCTTGTCGCTCTCGATTGCTTCGATCTGCTTACTGACCGGTGTTGACTCGCCCGTCAACACGGCTTCATCAGCACGTAAACTGCTTGCTTCGGTGATACGGATATCAGCCGGTATCTTATCCCCTTCTGATATCTTGATGACGTCACCGGGTACCAAAAATTCGCTATCAATAGAAATAGGCTGACCATTACGGAGTACTTCAACTTTCTGGGCGGAGTGTTTTTGAAGACTGCGGAGGATCCGATCGGTTGAGAAGCGCTGCACGTAATAGATGATGGCACTGACCAAAATAATCGTCAGGATAATAATGCCGTCAAAGGCGCCGCCATGCAAAAAACTCACAACGGCAGCGATAAAGAGGACGAGCATGAATACGTTACGGAATGGATCGATCAGGATTCGCCACAATGGCTCGCCTTTAATTTTTAGGCTGTTGGGCCCGTATGAGGCTAATCTTTCTTCGGCCGTACGTTTTGACAGCCCTTCTGGTGACGATTTAAGGGCGTCGAAGGTTTTATCGATCGTTTTATCATAAAAAAGCATTAGCTCTATTGTAGCAAAAACAGCCCCTGCGTAGGGACTGTTTTGTGGAGAGTGTGTACGGTGTGCCTATTTGACGCTCACGAGCTTCATTTGGTAGCCGCTTCCCCACTGGACGGTTTCTTTGGCCGTTTTGCCAATCAGGCTTTGCCCGAGGGGGCTGACAACTGAAATGCGTCCATCGCTTGGGTTGGCCTCGATCGTGTCAACGAGTGTGTATTGAAATAGCCTTCCCTGCTGATCGAGCAGGCTGACCACCGAGCCAAGGGCCACCTTCATGCGGGCGCTTCGCGTTGGGATTAGTTTTGCGCGCGACAGGGTGAGCTTCTTCTCGTGGAGCTCTACCTCGACTGCCTCTAGGCGTGCGAGTCGCTCGATGCGCTCTAGCCTATCATCGTGGCTGCTAGTGCGGTCGAGGTCGTGGAGGCCCTTGATGAGTGCGCTGCGATCGCGCTCGAGCGTGGCGATGCTTTTCTTCATTTCCTTCATGCCCTTTTTGCTTAGTAGGACTGTTTTTTCTGGTGTGGTGATGGTGGCAGTGTTCATAATGTTCCCGCTCCTTCTTTTGCTGCTTTGCAGTGTTTTGTGTAGCTGTTTGCCGCTACTGCTTATAGTATTGCGCGCTATGCTGAGATTATTCTTAAAAAAGCCGGCAACATTGTTGTAATTTTATTTGTTATTGCGCGTGTGGGAACGACGGCTGGTTGGCAGCGTGCAACAAAAGGTGGTAATGCCCTTCTTGCTCTTTACGGTGAGGTCTCCATGGTGAATAGCCGCAATCTTTTTCGCGATAGCTAAGCCAAGCCCATAGCCGTCACGCTCACTGTGCGTGCGGGCCGTGTCGGCTTTATAGAAGCGATCGAAAAGCTTTTGCTGGACATCGACTGGAATCGTTGGGCCTTCGCTTGTTACCGAAAAGCCCGTTGCGAGGCTGCGGTCAAGAAACTTGACGGTGACTTTTGAATCTTTGGCGCTATGTTTGAGGGCGTTGTCTATAAGTATGGTCATGACCTCTTCTATGGCCGCTTCGTTGGCGTAGGCAATCGTTTTTTTGCGAAGCGGAACAATTGTTACGCGATCTTTTTGGTCGGGAAAACGTTTCAGGTTCGCCTTGGCTATTTCCTGTAAGTTTACGGGGCGACGCTCGAGCGTATCATAGTCGAGCCGGGCGAGTTTAAGCAGGAACTCC
>DFTJ01000017.1:28252-31101 GCA_002381485.1 Candidatus Saccharibacteria bacterium UBA4215
GTTTAAGCAGGAACTCCGACAGAGAGATAAGCTTGTTCACCTCTTCAAGGTTGCTTTGCAGGAGTTCGCGTGACTCCGCGGTGGTTATTGTCTTTGAACGCAGCGCAAGTTCGATTTCGGTCTTCATGGCTGCGAGTGGTGTGCGCAGCTCGTGGCTGGCATCGCCAGTAAAACGGCTTTGTGCTGCATGGGCCTTTTCGATTGGGCGAAGCGTACGTCGTGCCAGGACATAGCTGGCGAGACCACCAGTAATAAATACTGCAAGATTAACGTTCAGCAGTATCAGTAGTGCGGTGTCGCTGGCCTGCTTAGCCTGGGCGATCCGCAGCTGGTCGGCCGATAAAGTGAGCGCAGGAATAAGGTCGAAGGTTGAGATTCCTTGTTGAAAGTTCTCAAGTCGGGTGCTTACTTCATAGGTATTTAATTGATAAATTGCAGCACTAAAGATAAAACTAATCCCCATTAACAGCGCGAGATACCAACCAGTAAGCTTGAGGGTGGCAGACTGAAACATGCCTGTCATGCCTCCAGCTTATAGCCAAAGCCGCGGACGGTATGGATCAAGGGCTTTTTGAAGGGAGCATCAATTTTTGTACGAAGATATTTGATGTAGACCTCTACGGTATTTGGAAGAATGTCAGCATCGTAGTCCCAGACATGGCTTATGATAGTATCCTTGCTGAGCGGGCGCCCCTGGTTGCGCAGCATGTATTCAAGAAGAGCAAACTCTTTGTGAGTCAGGCTGATTGGTTTTCCGCTACGGGTGACATTGAAGGTGACGGTGTCGAGTTTTAGCCCGTCGACTTCAAGCACCGAAGGTTGGTGTTCTGCAGGACGTCGCAATAGTGCCCGAACGCGAGCAAGTAGCTCTTCGAGTGCGAATGGCTTCACCAGGTAATCGTCAGCGCCGGCATCAAGTCCTTCTGTCTTGTCTTGGACGCTGCCGAGCGCAGTCAGAAGCAGCACCGGAATGTTGATCTTTTGCTGACGCATTTCCTTGATGATTGCGATACCGTCGTATTCTCCGGGCAACATACGATCAATAATGGCCACATCATACGGCTCGGTAGTCGCCATGGCGTATCCTTCATCTCCATCATATGCGACATCCACAGCGTAGGTTTCGTTTTCTAATAGTTTTTTTAGTGCGCGAGCAATTTTTTGCTCGTCTTCAATAATTAGAATCCTCATGCGTCTTAGTATACCCCGACTTAGCTGAGAACGGGCTGAGCGAAGCGGTCGCTCCAGGCTTGCATGTCTTTCAGGATAGGGATCAGGCACTCGCCTTTCTCGGTCAAAGAGTACTCGCAGCGACTCTCTGACGTGGTGGGTTGCTTGATGATGATACCTTGGTTCTCTAGCGCATCTAGCCGTGCTGAGAGTGTGCGTGGGTTAATGCCTTCAACTAGGTCCTGAATCTGGCAGAAGCGTACGTTTTTTTCATTCACAAAGTAGCGCAGAATCTGCGGAGACCATTTGTCACCAAGCACCTGAGTTGCCGCTTTGACGCAGCCAATCGTTTCGTTCATTGTATGTATTACTATACATTATCTAGCATTGACAGTAAAGCTATTTGATGAGGCCATTACCGTTGTGGCTTCGGATATGATTCATGCTGTAATCCCAGGATGCGTCGGTCTTTTTGTGGGGGTTAAAGATATAGGTCGGGTCAAAGATTTCTTTCGTATGCTTGAATAGCTGGTACATTTCGTCACCGAATACTGCAGGCAGCCATGGTCCGCGGACCATCCCGTCGTTGTGCTCGCCAGCCATCGTGCCTTTGTACTGGAGGACAATCGGGATGAGCTCGCGCATCACAGGCTCAAGCTTCGCCTGGTCGGCTTCGTTTTCGATATCCATCAAAGGAATGATGTGGAAGTTGCCGTCTCCGAAGTGTCCGGCCAGAGTGGCTGGGAGTTTATATTTACGGATGACTTTACGTACTTTTGGAAGGAACTCAGGAAGATACTTTGGCTGTACGGTCATATCGTCGATAAATGGTGACGCGTACTTGTCTTTGACGCGGTTACGCAGTAATGACAACGAAGCCCTGCGAATTTCCCAGTACGGTGCACTTTCCGATTCATCACCTTCGATATCCATACGAAGCTTAAATGGCTTGAGGACGTCGTGGAGCTTGGATATCTTTTGATACACTTCTTCTTTTGATTCACCTTCAAATTCAACCATCAGGAGGATGTTTGGAAGGTGCCCCTTAAATTTTGCCGCTGCGGGCATAAGGCGTGCTTGTTGGCGCAACCATTCTTTCGTACCCAATTGCTTGCGGAACATCGAGAAGAATTTTACACCCAAGCCAAATGTAATGTCATCAAAGCCTTCGAACGTTGCTGGGTTGTGCTTCATGACAGCCGGTATAATGTCGCCAAGATGTTTCGGCGAGGTAAGGTACGCCAACAGAAGTCCGGAGTGGGCCGGTTTTTTGTATGCCTGGATCTTGATATCGGTAATCACTCCGAGTGTTCCCTGGCTGCCGCTAAATAACTGAGTCATATCAAATATACCGGTCCCGCGGTCCCATACACCCCAGAGGTTGTAGCCCATTGAATTCTTATTGACCTTGGGTCGAGCGTTCTTTATCAAATCATAATGAGCTTCGATAAGTTCGTAGACCTGCTTATATAGGCGACCTTCATAAGTTTTTTGTGCCATCTTTTGGTCGAGTTGCTTTTTTGTAAGCGGCGCTATGGTGTATTCGTTGCCGTCTGCTAATACAACATCGAGCGAGCGCACCGAACGGTCGGCGTTGCCATAGCGGAGTGACTGTTCGCCTCCGGCGTTGTTGCCCACCATGCCGCCAATCGTACAGATTGCTCGACTTGCAGGGACGC
>DFTJ01000017.1:31207-50446 GCA_002381485.1 Candidatus Saccharibacteria bacterium UBA4215
TACTAGGTATGGATCGATGTCGCGCATATACACACCAGGTTGCGTCTGTAGGACATCATTTGTAACTGCACCAATTTTTGTGAAGTGCTTTGTCATGTCTAGCAGCAGCGAACTACCAATCGCCCCACCTGACATACAGGTTCCTGCGCTGCGAGGAGTGATTGCAAGTGACGGATAAGTTGTTTTGTGCGCACTGACGTAACGGACAATCTTTTTGACATCCATGCTGTCTTTGGGGGCAATGACTACTTCGGGGGTTATTTCATAAATACTGGCGTCGCGGCTCATCTCGTCACGGAGTGTGCGGTCACGGCTCACTTCACCTTTTAAGAGTTTTTTCAGCTCTGTGTAAACATCTTCCATATGGCTCTACTATACGATAAGCGCAAGCAGCTTGTCGAGCTGTTCCCTATCTATGGCCAAAAGGTGTATAATACGAGTCATGAAAACCCCACTTAATATCGACACAAAAACTTTTATCCGCTTTTGGCTTGTTGTGGCCGTTCTTGGGCTGCTTTTACTTGGAGTGTACGTTGCAAGCACAGCTCTTATCATCATCGGTACGTCTTTATTCTTGGCGCTGGCTTTGAATGTACCTGTTTCGAAAATCTCGAAGCGGCTGCCAGGTAAGAGCCGTGTTGGTGCAACAGCAATTTCGTATGTTGCGGTAATCGCCCTTATTGGCTCTGTTATTTTCCTGGTGATTCCTCCAATTGTGCAGCAGACAGCGAAGTTTGCCCAAACCGTGCCGGCATTTGTAAACTCGGCGACGACTCAGTGGGATGGTCTTGGTGGGTTTATTGATGAATACAACTTGCAGCCACAAATTGATACAGCATTAGCTTCCGTTGAAGAAAGCGCAGCATCGTGGGCAGGTAACGTTGGTCAGAATGTCATCAGCGGCGTAGGATCATTCTTTAGCTTCTTGGCTGGGCTCATCCTGGTGCTTGTACTCACCTTCTTGATGCTGATAGAAGGACCGCAGTGGATGAAGCGCATCTGGGGCCTTTACTCAGATAAGGATAAAATGATACGACATCGCCGCACCACAAACCGGATTTACGATGTCATCACCGGATATGTTGTTGGGCAGTTGACAGTCTCGGCTATCGGAGCATTCTTCGCTGGCCTCGCTGTCTTTGTCTTAAGCCTGATCTTTACAGAAATCCCGAGTAGTTTGGCGCTTCCGGTTGCTGCTTTTAGCTTCATCCTTGCCTTGATTCCAATGTTTGGTTCGACGATCGCAGGTGTTCTTTCGACCACCCTAATCGTCTTCAGTAGCATTCCGGCCGCAATTATCTTTGCAATCTTCTTCATCATCTACCAGCAGGTCGAGAACAACCTGATCGCACCACATATTCAGGCGCGCAAGATCAATCTCTCTGCCTTGGCCGTGTTAATTTCAGTAACGATTGGTCTCTACATGTTTGGTATTGTCGGTGGTATTATCGCAATCCCAATTGCAGGTTCAATCCGGATTCTATTTGAAGAGTTCTTGCAGCGACGCCATCACAAGATCGACGAAGAGCAGGCGCAGGCACAAGCTTAGCTAACGTATTCCCAGATGGTCCCGTCGGCGGTGTCTCGAATTGAGATGCCGCTTTTTTCGATCTTTGCGCGCAGCCTGTCTGATGTATCCCAGTCTTTATTCTCGCGTGCACGTTCACGTTCGATGATAAGCTGCTTAGGCTCGTCTGTAATGTCGTTGGTTGATTCAAGGAGTTGGAGCCCGAGTAGCTCGTCGATGGTTGTTAAGAAGCTGACGAGGCCATGGCGATGGATAGTGCCAAGGCGAGCGCTCTCTAGCTTGCCGAATACCTCGTCAATAAGTCTGAATGCACCTGGTGTGTCCAAGTCGTCTGACAGTGCCTCTACGAGCGCCTGAGATGCGGCATACAGACCATAGGTATCTTCACCTTCGTGTTCTTGTAGGGTGTCATGAATTTGATGACGCAGTGCAGCGACATTACGCCAGCGAAGACGTCGATGTTGGGCGGCTGCCAGGTTGTCAAACGTAAAGTTGCCTTCGGTTCGGTAATGGCTTTGCAGGGTGAACAAACGTAAATCAAGTGGCTCGAAGCCTTTTTCGACAAGATCGTCTAGGGTGAAACCGTTTTCAAGGGATTTGCTAATCTTAGTGCCATCAACTTTTAGATGGTTGTTGTGTAGCCAAAACTGGCTTAGGGGCTGATCGGTAGCTGCCTCTGATTGGGCAATTTCGTTTGTATGGTGGACGGGTATGTGGTCGATACCGCCAGTGTGGATGTCGATGGTGTTTCCTAGTAGCTTCATCGCCATGGCCGAGCATTCAAGGTGCCAGCCTGGGAAGCCCGGCCGTTCAACACCCTCTTCGATAAGATCGGCGGGGGTTGGCCACTGCATGTCGCGAGTTTGGCCTTCGGGCGTAAACTTCCAGAGCGCAAAGTCGCTTGGCGCATGCTTTTCTGGGTTTGCCGCAACGCGAGCACCGGCTTTTTGTGCTTCAAGGTGGAGGTCGGCAAAATCGTCATAACGAGGGAATTTACTGGTGTCAAAATAAACACCATCACTCGTTTGATAAGTAAACCCCTTGCCCTTCAGGGTTCTGACAAGCTGAAGCTGCTCAACGATGTAGTCAGTTGCTTTCGCGATGTGCTCTGGCGTCAGCAGGTTAAGTCGCTTCATCCCCTCTAAGAAGTCGTTCGTATAGAGCTCGGCAACATCCCACGCCGTCTTGCCTTCACGACGAGCACCTTTTTCGAGCTTATCCTCGCCATCATCACCGTCGCTCACCAAATGGCCGACGTCGGTGATGTTCATAACCCGCGTGACGTCAAGGTGGTGTGCCCTAAGAAGGCGGACAAGCGTGTCCCAGTAAATATACGCCGTCCAGTTACCGACATGGAGCGTGTCATAGACGGTTGGGCCACACGTGTACATTAGGACTTTTCCCTCGCTGAGTGGGGTGAATGTGTCTAGTTTTTTTGTCAGTTGATTATGAAATTGCAGACTCATATTCTGTCCTTGCTTTATCGGTAGCACTGATGAGTTCACTTAAAATTTTGTCGTAGGCGTCGTGGACTTTAAAGCCAGCCGCGTACTCGTGTCCCCCGCCACCGAAGAATCCAGCTACGTGGTGAGCGATCGGTGCGTTGGCACGGATCTTGCCGGTGACCTTGCCGTCAGGATAGGTTTTGATTGCTACGGCAACGACGACAGTATCAACCAGGCGCATTTCGTCTAAGACTAATGCGCTTGGATTATAGCGGTCGCTAAATTCTTCGATGTCTTCCCAGGGGATGTGAACAGTTGCCAGGGTACCATCAAGGTGATATTCGATACGCTCGATCAAGCGGCCTTTGTATGCCAATATATCAGCTGGTTTCTTCATGTATTCACGGCGTCGCGCTTCGATAACTGCCGGCACAGCACCAAGGCTCACTAACTCTGCAGCCACTAAGTAGCTTTCGGCAGTGGTAGATGGTGTGGTGAGCCCAAGGCTGTCGGCCTGGATCGAGATAAACAGGTTCTCTGCGGCCTGGGGGTTTATCGTCCATTCGGCGTCCTTTGCCCAACGGTAGATGATCTCTCCGGTTGCAACAGCCGTATCTTTAATCAAGGGTTCGTGGTCGAACGGCAGTGCTTCTCCCGATTCCTGGTGGTGGTCGATCACTAATACAGGGTGGGTTTCAAGGAAAGAGCGGACGGCGGGCGTAGCAAGCGTTTTTACGAGCAACAGCTCACTTGTTGTGTCGACAATGATTGCGGCATCGGCATCATACGGCCAGTCTTTCACCACTCTATCCCATCCCTGGATGTAGCGCATATATTTTGGTATATCAATGGCACAGTACAGTACCACATCTTTGCCTGCATCTGACAATATCTCTTCGAGCGCCAAAGAACTCCCTAGACTGTCGCCGTCAGGATTTTCAGCTTGGATAATAACGATCTTTTTTGCATCGTTGATGAGGGAGGTTGCGTTGTTAAACATTGTCTTTATTGTACCAGAGTGCCGTGATTATAGTGATCGGCGTCCCTCAAGCGCGTGTGAAAGAGTGATCTGGTCGGCGTATTCTAGGTCAACACCGACAGGAATGCCGCGCGCCAGGCGGCTCATCGAAACCTCGACGCTCGCATCTTTGATGTGCTTCTGCAAGAAGAGTGCGGTTGATTCGCCCTCAACGCTGGCGTTAGTGGCGATAATAATTTCCTTTACTTTATCTTGGACGAGTCGTTTGAGGAGCTCGGGAATGTGCAGGTGCTCTGGTCCGACGCCGTCGATTGGGCTAATAGCCCCTCCCAGTACGTGGTAAGTGCCATTAAAGTTGCCGGTTCGCTCGAGGGCGACAATGTCGAGCGGCTCCTCGACAACAGCAATCAGTGTCTTGTCGCGGTCACTGTCGCTGTAAAGTGGAGAAACCTCCTGGTCGGTATCAATCAAGGCGAATGTCACGGGGCAGGTCTTAACCCGGTCGTGGATGTCATGAATGGCGCCTGCCAGTGACGTATTAATCCGCTGGTCGGCCTTTAACAAGTAATAGGCATAGCGCTCGGCGGTACGTGAACCAACCCCCGGTAAGCGTCCGAGTTCATCGATAAGTTTTTCGAGTGCAACTGGAAGCAATCGCGCCACGGACTATAGTCCTAGGTTGCCCATGTTGCCCATAAGAGGCTTCATCTTTTCAGCGGCAACTTCTTGTGCTTTCGCGAGGCCGTCACGAACGGCGATTTCTACCCAGTGTTCAAGCTCGCTAATATCCTTCAGGTCAACTTGCTCGGGGTCGATAGTTACCTTTTTAATCTTCAGCTCACCCGTGATTTGGACAACTACTGCGCCGTCACCAGCTTCAACTTCAATAATTTCTTTTTTAAGATCGCTTTGCGCCTTACGCAACTTGTTCAACATTTTCATTTGGTCAAAAGCCATATCAGTCCTCCATCTTTAATACTTCTTAATTATACGTTAGTCGGTCGACTTTTGGTATTCATAGAAGCGATCAGCATTATTTTTGTAGGTGCTCGTAATAATATTTGTAATCACGTAATCTTCGCCAACTGCTTCCCTAGCTGCTCGTGTGACGAGAACCTTGTCGTCAGTTGGTGTTTCGACAATTTCTAGACTTGTGCGGTACGTCGCTAAGGCAGTATAAAATGCTTCCTCTTTTTCGGCGACAACAATTTGCTTTGTGTTGCTCGGGATCAGGTCGAGGTCCTGTGAGAAGTTTGTCGAGATGCTTGGCGAATAATAGTAGCCGTAGGCGTAGCGATCGAGCCCGGACCCGATCAACACCGCCACAAGTACAATTAACGGGACGAGTCCTGCGATGCGTGCATAGGGGTTGAGTGGGAAAAGGCGGTACCAGTAGCGAATCAGACTTGTTAGCCCGGTCGCTAGTAAAAGCACAGCTGGCACGAATACCACCGTTGTGAGTGCGGGATTCATGAGTAGTACGGGAACGAGAATCAGTACCCAGCACATGATTAAATAGCTGTGTGTCGTTGCGCGCGTCTTTATCAACTCTCGTATTCCAAGGAAGATTAGTAGCATCGACCCTAGGCCGAAAACAGGTGTAAGAAGCGTAGTGGCGTTTGGCGCCCAGAAAAGGAAGTATTGTTCAAGCTGCCTAGTAAGGTTCGCCAGTAGGTCGGGCGGCCACGTTGAAGGCACGCCGAGCAGCGTTAGCCCGAGCGTTGGTTGGCTCACGATTGCCAGGACGAGTGGCGCGATGACGAGGGTTGCAACGGCCCCTGCTGTTAACACCCTCACTTTGCTGAGGCGTCGAGCGGCATTGCGAAGGTGGGGGTGCAGAGCAATCGTCAAAAGGATTGCGAGGAGTGGGTATATTCCTAGTGGCGTATACAGACTGCCTGCGACTGTGGCTGCAAAGAGGAGCTTCCATAAGAAGCGGAATCGCGTACTGCGGGTTACTTGTGTGCCGACCAACAGGAGTGCTACTGGCCAAAATATATACATAATACTCGGTGTGCCACTCTGAGCGATAAATAGGAACTGGCCTGTGGTAACAGCGATCAAAGATGCCAGGACGGCGATGTTGGGCTTGAACCAGCGTCGAAGCAGCAGCACTAGACCAATCGCAGCAAGTAACCCAAGAACAAGCGATGGCAGCTTAATTGAGAACTCGGTTGCTCCGAACAGCTCAAGGCTACCGGCTTGCAGAATGTGATACGGCACGTGTGGAATCGCAAAGGTCGAAATATCTCCAACGGTCAGGGATTCGCTTCTAACGACAGACGCTTGTTCGGCTGACGATAGCCCGCCAGGTACGAATGCACCAGCGAATGCCAGCACACCTGCCAAGATGAGCCCTACGAGCCCGTAGCCCAGGATGTAGCGCCATCGGTAAATAAAAAAGTTCGTGAAATCTTGTCGTCGTGCCATAATCTCTTTAAATTATACCATTACTCATCATGCTTACGATCAAGGGACATAAAGCGTAGTCGCTCTGGATGGAAGTACAACTCTACCTTGCCCGTTGGTCCGTTACGATGCTTAGCGATAATCAGGTCGGTGATGTTTTCTCGCTCCGTCTCTGGGTTGTAGTACGCCTCACGGTAGATAAACATGACGATATCGGCGTCTTGTTCGATTGACCCTGATTCACGAAGGTCAGATAGTTGCGGTATCTGTGGACTTCGCGACTCGACTGAACGAGATAGCTGAGAAAGGCCAATGACAGGTACGTTCAGCTCTCGAGCCAGTAACTTCAGGCCACGAGAGATTTCACTCACCTCTTGTACGCGATTGCCATCACTGCGGCCAGAGGCCTGCATGAGCTGCAAGTAGTCAACGATGATCAGACCAAGCGGTTGTTCATGAGCGGCTCGGCGAGCCTTGGTGCGCATTTCGAGCACACTTAAGCCTGGCGTGTCGTCGATAAAGATGGGAGCTTCGGCCATCTCCCCCATCGCATCCGAAAGTTTACTAAAGTCGTCATCAGATAGGTTTCCCGTACGAATGCCCCACGAGTCGACACCCGATGCATCAGATAGCATACGGTCGACCAGCTGCTCCTTGCTCATCTCGAGACTGAAGAACAATACTGGCTGCTTTGCGACAGTTGCAACGTTGTAGGCCAAGTTGGTAACAAGGGTAGTCTTACCCATCGCCGGCCGTGCTGCCAGGATAATCAGGTCACTGCGCTGCAGCCCTGCGGTCATATTGTCGAGGTCACGGTAGCCAGTGCGAACTCCACGTAGACTCCCCTTGTTGCGGTGGAGCTCTTCAAGACGGTCAAAGCTGTCGGTCAGGATACTTTCAAGACTCACCAAGTCTTGCTTTAATGACTGGTCGCTCACCGAGAAGAGCTCTGCTTCAGCCTTTTCGAGTAATTCTTGTGTTGAGTAATCCTCATCAAAACCTAGCTCAGAAATGTCAGCACTGGCTTTGATGAGTCGTCGTCGGACTGCTTTTTGTGAAACAAGTTCGGCATACGCTTCAGCGTGTGCCGCGGTCGGCACGTAATTGGTGAGTTCAGTGAGGTATGCTGATCCACCTATACCTTCAAGTTCACCCTTCTTCTTCAGTTCTTCAGTCAGGGTGAGGAGGTCTACAGGACGGTGTTTCTCATAGAGGCGCATCATGGCACCGTATATCTCGCCGTGACGTTTTTCGTAGAAGTCTTTTGCGGTGACGTGTTCAGAAATGTCGGCGAGTGTTTCTTCGTCAATCAAAACAGCGCCCAGAAGACTCATCTCGGCGTCAACATTTTGAGGGGGTACTTTACCGGCGGGAACGTCTTTAGTTGCCATAACTCTTTTAGTGAGGTGCTGGCTACGCTGTTGCGGTAACTGACACCTCTTCTCCTCCGCCCATGATAGCAGCAACCGCGGCAGCTTGGCTATCTTTCAACGGCGCGCCTGTGGGAACGGTGTGGACGGTCAGTTGATAACTGCCGATTGCTTGGAGTGATTCATAGAGGTGAGAGCTGTATTTCGGGTCATCGAGCTTTTTCTTATAAAATGCGTTGCCGGTGTACAGCGTTAAGTCACTTTCTTCAAGGCTGTGCGAGCATTTGCTAAGGACGCTAAAGAGCGCAACGAAATGAGTGCGCGTGTGTTCGATCAGGCTTTTCCAGTCAAATTCAGCTGGCGGTCCCGAAGGTGTCTCTTTGGCTGGCTGTTCGGGCTCAACAGGCTTTTTGCGCGTCGCCTGCTTGCTAAGCTCTTTTATGCTAGCGGATACTTCACGGACTGGAGCGGCAAGTGCCACGCTCTTTTGTCCTTTTTGTTCGGTCGCAAAGCCACCAAGAACGGTCAGTAGTTTTATGTGTGGCTGCGAGCTTTTGGCCACGTCCAAGAGTGAATCGAGCAGTGGCAGCAGCGAAGGGTTATCGATGACACGGTTTCGTATCTCATATGTTAACTGAGCTGCAAGGTTGCTAGAGGCAATGCCTTCAGCTTCGGTTTGCTTTAATAATGTGGCCACCTTGGAAAGGTTGCGTGCATCAACCGCAGCGAGTATGTCGGTAATAGTCTTCTGCGCCGCTAGTCCAAGGGCAGCTTCAATAAGCTCTGGAGTGATTCCCTTCTTTTCGTCCGCTAAGCTTGCGAGTTGGTCGAGCAGGCTGATGCTGTCACGAAAACTACCGTCACCTCTCGTTGCTATTAGTTGCAGTGAGGCATCATCGATCTTTATCTTTTCAGCTTCAGCGATCATGCGTAGGTGCGTCACGGCATCCTCGTCAGTGATCGCGCGGAATCCGTAGCGCTGTGTTCGGCTGATAATGGTGGCGGGCAATTTATCGGCATCAGTTGTCGCTAGGATAAAGACAATGTGCTCGGGCGGCTCCTCGAGTGTTTTTAGGAGTGCGTTAAAGGCTGCTTTTGAGAGCATGTGAACTTCATCGATGATGTAGACTTTTTTGGCCGCAGATACGGGAGCGAGCTGTACTTTCTCGCGCAGGTCTCGGACATCTTCGACGCCATTGTTGCTCGCAGCGTCAATTTCGATGATATCGAGATGGGTCGAGTCATCACTATAGGGAAGCCCGTTGATCTCGTGAGCAAGAATTCGAGCAACCGATGTTTTGCCGACACCTCGTGGTCCGGTCAATAGGTATGCGTGGGAAATCCGCCCGGCTTTGATGGCTTTAGCGAGGATATCAGTAATATGACGCTGGCCAACAACTTCATCTAGCGATTTACTACGATATTTTCGGTACAATGCTTGAGACATTGCGGCTCCCCTGCTCTCTTATACGGCTACTATCAACGATTATACAAACAATCGCCTGGTCGTAGTGCCGTGTTTTTTACACTTGTTTGTTTTCACCTCAGTGATACTGGTAGTATAATCCGCTTTTGCTTGCAAAGCAAGTATTAGTTAGAGTGCTGCTTCGACTGCTGCCCAGGTAGCTTCCTGGTTGTCGGTCGGGACGATGATGGTGACCTGGTCACCAACGTTAATGCGGAAGTAGGTCACGCTCGCTAGCAGGATGCGGTATTCACGGCCATTTGCTTCTACGTAATACGCGCCATCGTGTTGAACAAGTGTTCCGATAATCTGAGTGCGCTCTGTTGGGCCGATTTGCTTGTAAATAAAGCTTCCGTCGTCGGCAATGGTAAGTTTCAGGATGTCACCTTCAACTAGCTTCGACTTACTGGCATAGTTGGCAGGTACGGGGTACTCTTTCCCATCTGGGCCGGCCATTTTTTGGCCGTCAAAGACGCCCTCGATTACTTTGCCACCGACTTCTTCGTTGGTGCCTGATCGAGGGGTGATGATCGTCCCATCTTCACCGACAATGCTGATAAGCAGCTCCTTGGCGGCCGATAGGTTTGTTTCTGCTTCTTGAATCAAGGCATGAAGCCGCTTGACTTGTTTCTCTGGTAATTCAGACATGGGTACTCGCAATTCCTTTATCTGTGTATTTTTGAAATGGTATTGCTTCACTTATAGCAATACTTAAGCTAGATGTCAAGCAGACACCTGTTTTCCACACCATTTCCAGTAGTCGCTGCAGGAACGTTGTATATTTTGCCGAAAACACAAAACCGCCCGGTAAGGGGCGGTATCTGTGTGACAAAACAAGTTGACCGAAAATTGATTATTTGAGCTCGACGGTTGCGCCAGCTTCTTCGAGGGTAGTCTTTGCAGCTTCTGCTTCCTCTTTTGGAGCTTTCTCTTTCAGTGTAGATGGTGCGCCATCTACAAGAGCTTTTGCTTCACCAAGACCAAGTCCGGTGATGTCTTTTACTGCCTTAATAACAGCGACTTTTTGTGCGCCAGCATCCTTAAGGATGATGTCAAAGTCTGACTTTGCTTCCTCTGCAGGTGCAGCTTCGCCGCCCGCAGCAGGCCCAGCAACGGCAACTGCGGCTGCAGCTGGCTCGATGCCATATTCATCTTTCAAAATAGTCTTGAGTTCGTTGACTTCAAGGACAGTAAGGCCAGTAAGGCTTTCTGCCAATTTCTTTAAATCAGCCATAATTGGTGACTCCTTTATTGTTCAAATTAGTAAATTAACTGGTTGCTTTGGCTTCAACACCGTCAAGTAGCCCATGCAGGTTGCCTGCAAGCGCGTTCGTGACGTCGTGAACTGGTGAAAGCAGCGTTGCAATAACTTCTGCGACCAGCTGAGCTTTGCTTGGGAGGCTTGCGAGAGCGATGACGTCGTCGGCACTCATTAGAATACCGTCGTCGGCAAAACCACCGACGATCCGAAGAGCGTCGTGCTTTTTCGCAAACGTGTTCAGTACTTTGGCGGGTGCAACTTCGTCTTCGCTAGAAACAGCGTAGATAAGTTGTCCGGTCAGTACTGAAGTGTCTGTGTCTTTGTACGCAGGAACTTCGCTGAGGGCGACGCGCACCAAACGGTTTTTGACAACCTTGATGGTGACGCCTTCTGCGCGAGCTTCTGCGCGAAGCGTTTGGACGTCAGCAACGCTGAGTCCATCGTAAGCAGCAAATGCTGTTGACTTTGCAGTCGTAAGCAACTGGCTCATGTCAGCAACCAATGTGTTCTTTTTATCGCGTGAAATCGCCATAAATAAAAATCTCCATGTGGTTATATTCGGTCAAATTGTTAAATGTCTAGACAGGCAGGCATCTGAGAATCAAAAAGTCTTTGGTTCTCGCACTGCCAAAGACTCCTTAAGATATGTATGTGTTACATGATCCTCGGTAGCAAATTAAGCTTTCGCAGCTACTGTCTTTGGTAATGTCTAGGGGTAGTATAGATAAGATAAGTAAATTTGTCAACAGCATCGACCTGTACATTGCCAATATATACTATTTATGCTATAATGAAGTGTTGTTGTGAGCACCGTGCTCCAACGCTTCACTAAGGGAGTACTATGCAAGACAAGCAGTTCGGTGGCTGGATTGGTCTCATCAATAAAGATGATCGGGCCAATGGGGGCAGTTGGAGTGGCAACCGTCCACTTGATCAGGGCCCTTATGTCGATGAGGAGTCGACACTTCCCAGCTACGCTTGAGAGACCGAGTGGCGGCTCATTCAGTTGATGGACGCCGCCACTCCCTCCAGTCCTCCCTTAATCCGTGCCCCAGAGCGACATTTCGCCGGGGCACATTCTCTTTTGCGAACCATAGACTATAGATTGTAATAATGGTATAATATATAAAATGAATCAGGGCGAACCAGCGCCGACTCAAAGTCGGTCGTATCAGTATGAATTTGTGCCGCGTACGGAAGTGCGTGAACCTATTACGGGCCGCGAAGAAACGTATTGCCCGTATGAAGCACCCTCGCTGATTTCCCGTACAGAAAATGAAGAGGTCGAGGCACATCAGGCCGAAGTTGATCAGATGTTTGATACATTAATCGAGGAATACCTTCCTAGCGATACGCCAAAGACTGCCAAGGAGCATGTGCGCCAAGGTATGTTTGCGGCGGATGCCCTTGTGAATATCGAGAATAAAAAGGGGTACGAAAACAGACTAATGTTGCTGCCCGAGTGGGAGCTATCCGGAGAGCAGTTAAAGGCTCACCAGCTAGTGCTGATGGGCAAAGCTGCTATGGGCGCAATTGCTGATGATATGGATGTCGTGCAAAGATCTTCGGCAGAACTTGCAATGCTTCGCACAGTCAATGGCTATCGTGCGGAATATGAGCCACAGCTTGACGCTGCATTAAATTCATTGGTTGATGAGCCATCCGAGCAAGACGATGAACCGCTTAAAATACGCATTATCGGGTTTGACCACTCCTTTTACCGCGGACAGGACCCGAACGCTATGACTGTAGAGTTTAAATATCATCATGGGGCGTCTGGAAACGGTGCGGTGATAAAGTCGCGCACCTCACTTGCTGTTCGCTTGGACCAACCGTCGGGCTTTGATCAAGGTATACGCAATGCAATATGCCAGGCATCTCGTTCAGGCCGGAACCACGCTGAACAGCTGTTTAGGGTGCGCCCTGTGCTTCTTGAGATCGCGCGTGTCGGTATTCAGCATCCAAATGTCATTGCCAGTACCAGACGGGTCTATCGCTATAACCCGAAAGTAGAGCGAGAGCTTGCGGCAAGGCAGGGTCGCAAAGCTCTTGATTTTGATAGCACTAAGATATACCGAGCAAATTTCTAACAACACCCCTTAGCTCTTGCTGGATGTCATCGATGCTGCGCATTCTATCGGGTGTCGCCATAGAATCTACTAGGGCGTATTCATGCGGGTAGGCTGTAGCCAGTGCAAGATATGATTCGTAGGCCTTCGCGAGGTGCTGGACGTCTGCTTCATGCATATCACGTTTTTTATCCGTGTAATTGCGGGCAGCTTTTTTGTCGATGTTTTGTTGTGAAACTTCGGGTGGTACCAGAAGAATGATATTGAGATCTGGTTTTGGGATGCCAAGAACTTCATGCTCGAAGTTTCTGACGAACTCAAAATATTCTTGGCGTTTTTCTGGCGTATCGAACTTGGCTCCGTTGTGCCCAAGATTAGATGAGGTGAAACGGTCAGTAATGAATATGCTGTTTTCTTGCGCAATTATTTCTTGGATTGCTGCGCTACCTAGCAGTCTGTCAATACTGTATGGCAGCCCTGCAAGTTCTGGGTGAGGATTTCCGTATCTTCCATTTAGAAATCGAGAGATTGGCTCGGCAACAGGCTCGCTGTAGCGCGGATAGCTTTCGGTACCTACTGTTAGGCCAAGCTCTCGTGCATATTTAACAAGTAGCTCGGTCTGTGTTTTTTTGCCTGAACCATCGCCACCTTCAAGATTGATAAACTGACCCATTATATACTCATACCTTTATTCTTAATTCCAATGTGTTACCCCTGCGGGCCGACTCTCGGGTGCATTCAAGCATCCATCAAGAGCCGGCCACGCGGGGTGTTGGCATATTACGGTGCCACCCGACCGTTCTCGTTGTATGCCTTGTACGTCAGTGGCATCAGGCGCGCGAAGTGCTGCTCCATTTGCTCGGCTGCCATCTCGATCTCCCGCTGCGGGAACGACGGAAAGTGCGAGCCCTCCCGTTTGGTGCGCAGTGACAGGAAGTTCATCAGCGCCCGTGCGTTCATCGTGACGTACATCGAGCTGTAGATGGTGACGGGCAGAACGATACGAGCTACTTCGCGTGCGATGCCCGCCTTCAGCATGCGCCGATAGGACTCGTACGCCGCTTGGCAGGCCATGCGCACCTCTGCATCCACCAGCAGGTTTTGCTCTGGTGTTCCGGGCACAAAGACGTATGCGCCCGGCTTCCCTTCCTGCTGGAGATTTCGTTCAGGTCCTGGTACGTAGAAGCATGGTTGCAGCTCCCTGTACCGTCCCGACTCTTCGTTGTACGAGGCGATGCGGTGACGCATGAACTCGCGGAAGACGAAGATCGGTGCCTGGACGTAGAAGGTGAACGAGTTGTGCTCGAATGGCGAACCGTGTCGATCACGCATCAGGTAGTTGATGATTCCGCGGTCCTTGTCGGTCGCTTCGCTACCTGCTGCCGCTGCCGCGAGGGTTTGCTCACCCTGGGTCGAGACCCGGGCCGCGAACAGTACGTCCGAGTCCGAAGCACTCACGCGCACCAGCTCGACCGTGACGTCAGATCGAAACATGATCCCTGGCTGTTCCTTCACATCCTGTGTGGCCATTGGCCTCACCTACTCTCTTTTTGTTTGAAGCTGTTTGTGTTGGACTTCCCACCTTGTAGTACTATACCCAAAAAGTGACAATATCACCAGAAAAGTATGGAGCTCATGGTATACTTATATTCATAAAGATCATTTAACACAAACAAGTTCAAAGGAGCAGTCATCATGACCAGCGTAGAAGCATCTGTAGCATCACCTCGCATTGAGGATGCTACGCTGCAGCGGTCAGATGAAGCGATGCCGCCAACAGTGGAGTACGAAGTTAAGCCACATTTAGCAGTGGTGACGGATATTGGGTCGCGGACTGTCGCTACTTTCGAGTCGCTGGAAGGAGACGACTCAAAAAGCGAAGAGAAATTTAACTTCCGGGAAGATGCTGATTTTCTCACCGAATCGATAAAAACTATACGACAAGCTTTGTATGCAACCATAGGTGGTGATTTAGATTCAGACATGGAGCACTCGATCGCTGCCATGGTGCAGGAGGCAGATCGTCGATTTGATACGCAGTCGGCCCAAGCTATTGGCGGCCATCTACTCGATTTAGTCTTGGAAGTGGACGGAAAACTTGGGCACCATCCCAATATAGATCCCGTGAAGGTAGCTCAGTCTATTCATGATGAGTACTTAAAAATTATTGGAATCGAAAAGCGCGGTAAAATCATTACCGGCGCTATCGATATCGTGCACAAGGTGGGCGGCGGAACGGTGCGAGCATTTTCGCATCTCGCCCATCACCGCTAAGTCTTAACTAACGAAGTTTTCAACCTTGATGCCAGGCCCCTGGCTTGTGCTGATGTTGATGCTTCGAACGTAGCTTCCCTTTAGGCCAGTTGGCTTTTGGCTCGTGAGGCTGTCGAAGAAGGCTTTGGCGTTCTCACCAAGCTTGGCAGCGCCGAAGCTTACTTTGCCGATACCAAGGTGAACAATTGCTTGCTTGTCGACACGGTATTCAACCTTACCGGCTTTTGCTTCTGTCACAGCTTTTGCAACGTCTGTTGCAACTGAGCCGCTCTTTGGGTTAGGCATGAGGCCACGTGGACCAAGTTGTCGAGCATACTTACCAAGACGAGGCATGTACTGAGGAGTTGCGATTAGGACGTCGAAGTCGAGGACTTCTTTGTCGAGCTGTGCTAGGAATGTTTCGTCACCGACGATGTCGGCACCAGCTGCCGTAGCGGCTGCATGGTCAGCTTCGGGAGCGAAAACTGCAACTGTGATCTTTTTGCCGGTACCGTTTGGAAGGCTGACAGTTGCGCGAATGTTCTGGTCGGCCTGACGAGGGTCGACGTTCAGGCGAACGTGCACTTCGACACTTGCGTCAAACTTGCTCGGGCTCGTTTTTGCAGCTAACTCAACGGCTTCATCAAGAGAGTAGAGCTTGGTGCTGTCGATGTGCTTGGCAGCAGCCTGGTAGGCTTTACCACGACGCTCAATCAGCGGACGAGTAACAGGCTTTGGCCCTTTTGGTGCTGCTGGCGCTTCACCGTCAACAGAGCTTGTGTCCCCTGCTTCTTTGCGGGCTTCTTTTTCAGCCTTAGCTTCAGCCTCGGCGATTGCTTTTGCGCTTCGCTTTCCGGCCTTTGCGGTCGCGGCCTCTTCAGCCGGTTCTGTTGCGGGTGCTTCAGCTTTTGGGGCATCAGCAATAGCTGCCTCAATCTCAGCAATAGTGTTCTTCTCGGTCACTTTTCGACCAAGTTCTTTTGCTTCTGCAAGCAAGTCGGCTTTCTTTGCCATAGGTGGTAACCCTTTCTGTGGTGCAAACGACGCCGTGTTTCAGGCAATCTCCCAACATTGATTTGTTATTCTTTAATTATAGCATGAACAAGGTGGTTTATCAAGATGTGCGCAGCTCGCTTGAGCTATTCACAATATTCCGAAGTACTGTCAGTGCCATGTGGATGCGCGTTCGATGTATCTTCGCTGATGCCATGGTAGATTCATGCTCTAGGTCATCAATCAGCGCTTTTGCTCTCGTCTCTCCAATTTTGCTCGCCATTTGAGGGATCTCGACAATCGAGAGGGTTTCCTCCAATGACAAAAAGGAACCATTTCTTCTTACTGGGAGTACAGTGCCTAATTCGGGTGTGTGAGTTGGGGCGGTCGGTCTGTCCATGCCAGACAGTATAAACAACCCGCTCACTAATGTCGAGCTCGTTAGTTATCCTTGTTCCAGGAGGGCGATTGCTTCTAGCTGAGGAGTCAGCGCTGCAATGCTTGACGCTCTGTGCGGCTCAAGGCCAACAGTGCGCGATAAAGCGGCTTGCAGACGATCTATGTCAAACAATAGTGCCTCTGCGCGTGATGAAGACTGGTCGCCACTCTCCAAAAACTCTTTGGCAGCGCTGAGTACGATTGAGAGATCAATTTGATCCTGCGCGATTTCCGGAGTAATTTCGGTAAACTCAGCTCCTTCAGATGCAGTTGTTGAGGTTAAGTGTTCTGACATCATATCGATCCTCCTTGAGTTGACTATTCGGCGATTTCGACGCCCATAGAGCGAGCAGTGCCGGCAATAACCTTTACGGCTCCATCCATGTCGATAGCGTTGAGCTGGTCCATCTTGATTTCAGCAATTTCTTCTAGCTGAGCACGAGTGATCTCGCCAACCTTGTCGGTGTGCGGCTTGGCGCTTCCCTTTTGGATGCCAACACGTTCACGGATCATATCGTCAACCGGCTGTCCGAGTGAACGCCATTCAAATGAGCGGTCTTCAAAGACTTGGATGTGAACGATAACGTCCTTACCCATCATGTCCTTGGTGCCTTCATTGAACGGGTTGATGAAATCCATCATGTTTAGTCCCCATTGACCGAGGGTTGAGCCAACAGGAGGGCCTGCAGTTGCGCGCCCGGCAGGGATGCGTAGTTTTAGATTTCCAATAATTTTCTTTGCCATGTGATTTCCTAGATTTTCCTTGTACTAAATAATTTTGAAGCTTTATTTAGTGCGTAACGGATATATTATACCTTTTTAACCTGTAATGCGTCAAGTTCGACACTAGTGTCGCGACCAAACATGCTGACCATGACCTTGACTTTGCCTTTTTGGTTGTCAATCTCGGAGATTGAGCCATCGAAGCCCTTGAATGGGCCATCAGTGATGCTGACAACTTCGCCTTCTTGGAAGTCAATGAAGTGCTTTGGATCTTCAACACCCATACGCTTCTTGATCTTGCGGATTTCGTCGTCAGATACAGGCGTTGGTTGAGTGCTGGTGCCCACAAAGCCGGTCACGCCTGGAGTGTTACGGACGATGTACCAGGTCTCGTCAGTGAGCTTCATCTCTACCAAAGCGTAGCCTTGGAAGATCTTCTTTTCGACGACTTTTCGTTTGCCGTTTTTAATTTCAATTTGCTTTTCTTTTGGTACCATGACGTCGAAAATTTTGTCAGCCATGTCGACAGCATTAATACGCTGACGGATGCTGTCGGCAACTTTTTCTTCATAGCCACTGTAGGTGTGGATGGCGTACCATTGCCGTGATGAGTCGTAGCGGTTGTTTGACATTATAGGGTATTCCTCTTGGTTATTTCTTACGTGATGATTAATTCGAACAATGATTTGAAGAGTAAGTCTAGTAGTACGATAACGCCGACAAAGAAGGCGCTAAACAAGATAACTGCCAGTGTCAATTCCCACGTCGCGCGGCGGGTTGGCCAGCGTACTTGGCGCAGTTCAAACCACGCCCCCTTAAAGTATCCACCTATACCGTATAGCGCTTTGAGGAAAGGATTCTTTGGGGCTTTTTTCGCCTTAGGAGCTTTCTTTACTTTCTTTCCGGTAACTGCCTTCGCAGTCCTTGGAGAGACGTCTTTCGCTTTGATGCGGGTCACATTTTTATCTGCTGCCACGATCTTCCTACTTTCTTATCCCAAATAAAATAGTCTGCTTTTGCAGACTGTCAAGTTCAGTGTAGCTTTTTACCCCTTAAACGTCAATAGGATGATATGATAGAAATAGATGTTCGAGGGTATACTCTTTATCTTATATAGTGTCTTGGCGGCAATGTTAGTCGTACTGGCTGTCGTGCTGCGTCGCGCATTCCGGACGTTTCGCATGCAAACAAAGATTACCCCGTCTGCGGTGGTCGAAGACATGCCAAGTGTCAGTGTTCTGATTCCCGCACGTAACGAAAGCCACGCTATGACTGATTGTTTGCAGCGTGTGATTAATAGTAATTATCCAAAGCTTGAGATTATCGTGCTCGATGACTCATCGCGCGACAAGACCTCTTCGTTGATCAAGGCATTCGCTCACGACGGGGTGCGATTCGTTGAAGGCAAGGCTCTGCCAGACGGATGGCTAGGAAAGAATCACGCCCTAAATGAACTACTGAAGGAAGCCAGTGGTACATACGCATTATTTATGGACGTCGACACCAGGATTCAGCCAGATACCATCGAGCAGCTGGTAGCATATGCCGAAGATGAACACGCTTGGATGGTCTCGGTTCTGCCCCGCCGTGACGATGGCATCAGGGCTAGTACGCTCTTTGCTCCTCTCCGCTACTTCTGGCAGTTGATTTTTCATCGTCAAGAATCTCCGGCTGTCGCTAGCAGTGCATGGATGGTGCATCGGAGGAAGTTTATCGATGAGTATAAAGATTTTAGTGCCATGAAGGACGTTATTCAGCCGGAAGCGGCTGTCGCAGCCACGTTTATGTCAAAGGGGCTCTATCGCTTCTTGATTGGAACGACTCAGCTAGGGGTTTCTTATCAGAAGAAGTGGGCATCGCAGCGGGATACGAGCATACGCCTACTATTCCCATTGGTAGGAGGTCGGGTTGCGGCTGGTCTCTTGGCTGTGCTAGATCTACTGATTGTCGCTTCACCGCTGTTCATTATGATCAGCGGATTTTTCACTGGCTGGACAGTTTATCACTGGATTGCTGCTAGTTTATATGCTGGATATGCGCTTTTGTATGCGTCGTATTTGCGGAAAGTGTGGCGCCGAGGTTGGGCTTTTGGGGCGTTATTTTGGGGCGTTGTCGCTATCCAAGAGGTGTTCCTTGTGCTAACAAGTATGGTCGGCTACAAGACGAATCGTGTTATGTGGAAGGGCCGCTTGGTACGTCTCGCGAAGCGTTAGCTATCCTTTTTTGGTCTCTGACGGCATTTCGAAGCTGAACGTGGAGCCGTGGTTAAGGCGGCTGGTTAGTTCGATAGTTGTGCCCAGCTTGCT
>DFTJ01000017.1:50522-55729 GCA_002381485.1 Candidatus Saccharibacteria bacterium UBA4215
CAGCTTGCTTGCCAGTTTCTTCGATACGTATAAGCCAAGACCAGTGCCATTGGTTTCGCGAATTCGATAATCTTCACTGCGATAGAATTTATTGAATATTTTGGCTTGATCACCGCGGCTGATGCCAATACCGGTGTCCTGGACAGAAAACAGCACCTTGCCCTTAGAGGGCTTGACGACAATGGTGACGCTTCCCTTCTCGGTATACTTAATCGCGTTTGTAATGAAGTTCTGCAGTAGTTCTTCAAGATACAAGCGACTGGCCATGACAGTGCCGGGCTTTGGTCGCATGTCTAGGTTAAGGTGAAGCTTCTTGTCGCGTGCATCTTTCTGGTATTGCTCGTGCAACCTATGTATCATCTCTTCGACATCAACTGGCTCGGGCGCATCAGCTACTCCTCTCTCGGCTCGAGATAAGGTGCTTAGGTCGTTCACCATCTTAGCGAGGTACATTACTTGTTCGTGAGCGGTGTCCACAGTAGATTCAAGCGTTGCCTTGGCTGGTACACGAGGGCGACTCAGCAGGACCTGAAGATTTGAAAGGGTTCCCTCGACAATAGTGATAGGTGTTCTTAGCTCGTGACTAACAACACTAATAAATTCATCACGCTCTTCTTCCAGGCTCTTCTCTTTAGTAATGTCGCGAGCGATAACGACGTAGCCGCTCTTTGTGCTGGCTTTTTTATCTCCACCGAAGCTGCTCTTAATCGGAGCAAACGTCAGTTCGAGTCGAATCTGTTCATCATCACTATACGTATGGCGGATATCATCGCGCCGCGTCGTCTTCTGCGCGTCTGTCAGCAGGCTCAGAAGCTTTACTTTCTTGCCTGATGCATCCGTCAGTGTAAATAGGTCACTAATCTCTTTGCCCTTTAGGTTGGCGTTAGTATCCAGGAGGCTCAGGCAGGCGGCATTATACATCTGCACCCTCCCCTTGTTGTCTGTGCTGAATGTTGCGTCGGTTAAGTTATTCATAATGGTGCCAACGCGGTCAGATTGTAGCCGGGCTTGTTTTTGGCTTTTCACTAGAGCCTTGTGGCGTGTTTCTTGCGAGACAACAATCATAATAATTGAAACGCCGAGTACGAGGATGGCGCTGAGGCCTAAGAGGTTTTCGCTGACAATATTGGGCTGAGCGCTGTATCGCATCGCAATATCAATTAGTGCGGCAATGGTAACGGTGACGATGCTTGCGACAAGTCCCTTTGTCCCGTAATATAGGCTGGCTGCAAGAAATAGCAATGCGACGGACGCCGCGAATGGCTGCAGAAAACCGGTAATGAACAGAATGGTCGCCAGGGCCAGGGCGTGATACAGCATAAAGCGCATCAGCATATCAATTTTTGATCGGACAGGCGCAAAGAAGTGGTAGATACCAACTGCAAGCCACAAAGCCAGAATGGCAAGGCAGACAGGATCGCTGACGTAATTTGTGCTTGGCACGACACCAAACATAACGATAAGGCCGTGCAATACAAAGACCGGCGTTCCAAGAAGCGCTACATATCGTATCGCTTTCTCGGCATCCTTTGTTAACGTTACTCCACCCTCAAACATATTGCTTATGATTATACAGGATTATGAAGTGTTTTGTTATATAGAGGGAGATTCTTGTTTGAGTGTCGCTCGGTGCTGTTTGTAGTTTGGGTCACCACTGGCTACTCTTTCCCAGAATGCGGGGCTGTGGTTGAGATGTTCGGTGTGGGCAAGCTCGTGGATAAGAACATAGTCTATAAGTTGGAATGGGAGCTTCATCAGAGCAATATTCAGGCTAATCACTCCCTGACTATTGCAGCTCCCCCATCGTCCGCTGGCATGTGAGAATCGTACCTGCGTGTATTCATAGCCATGGGCTCGTGCAAGAAAAGAGAGACGCTTCGGAAGGTAACTTTTCGCTTCCAGCCGGAGGGCTACCTGTACAACCTCGCGAATAGCACGCACGACGACTGAATCTGAAAGCGATGCACCATGAGGAAGCATGACATATATCTGCTGGCCGCTGCGTTTGACCTGCAACGCTCCAGAAGTTGCTCGAACACTCAGATGATGGCTTTTCCCGATACGCATGCCATCTTCGAACGCAAGCGAAGGGGCTGCATCAGTCATGAGTTTGCGTAGCTCGTTTCGGGATGACTTCACAAGTCGTTTGACCAAGAAAATCGGCGCATACAATGGCAATGAGGCTCTTAGTGTGCCATCCGGGGCAACGCGCAGACGCACTTGCGAGGCACGCGCACTTCGACGTATCGTTATTTTGCCAAACTCTTCATCTTGAATGATCGGCATAATGGGTACCTACCGTACCACTATATTGCGGTTACTCCGCGCTGAAGGTCTAGGAGCGGCTGCTGCGGAGCGGGGCTCTGCGAGATGCCGTAAGACAGATTTTACCTGTGTTGCGAACGTGTGCTTGCCACTAATGACAATAAAGTTTTCGGCTGGATGGAGCGGCTGAAATAACTCAAGCGCCGTACCGAAAGCTTCTCGGCTGTAGCGGCTGCCTCGTTTTGTGGAGCGTCGGCGCGCCTCCTCGGAGTCAGTCTGTACCCATACAAGAAGTGTTGAGTAGCCAGCTGCTTTGGCCTTTTTTGCTATTGCTTGTCGCGCCTTTCGTGATCCTAGGGGCGCCTCGAGTATAACCGTTCGCTGTGTCTTCATTAGCTCATCTAGAAGATGCGCACTTAGTTCTAGCGCCTTTTTGTCGCTCGTTTCGGCCACGTCTACTAGGGCATGGTGGTTTAAGAAGGGGGCGTTAAAGGTTTTCGCAAAATGCTGCGCAAAGTGAGTCTTGCCCGCACCTGGAATGCCCACCATAACAATGACATGTGGTGTTGAGGGAGTTAGCGGTTTCATATATGACAGTATAGCAAAAAGATGTCAGACTTAGCTACCGTCCATCAGGCTACTGCTGTTCGAGAGTGTCGTCGCTCAGCGTTTGGTCTTGGAACTCGCTATCGTCAATCTGGTCAATCTCGCTCTCTATCGTTTCGATTTCGGCGTCCAGTCCATCGGTTGTGTCGACAGGTGTTGTATCGGCTTCCGCCTCTACTGCGGGCGTCTCAGTTGACGCTGGTTGAGCTGGGTTTTGTGTTGATTGCCAATATAGGTAGCCACCAACCGCTAGAGCTGCAATGAGCAGGATGCTGAGGATGACGATTAACGCCTTCTTAGACTTTTTTTGCTTTGGCATGCTTGGCGCGGCTGTATTGCTTCCAAAACTTCCCACTGCTCCCGTTGGTGCTGCTGGTGGTGGCAGTGGTTCATCATTTTGGGGTGCCTGCGTGCTCGGTTCAGGGGCTGGTGATGGTGACGTCATTGGTTCAACAGTTGGCGCAGGCCGAGGAGCTTCGGAGGACAGCGACGGATCAGCGGTTGAATCATCCGGAGGAATAACTACTGGTTGACTGCCGCTGGTGGGCGCAGGAGTCGGAGGTTTAATATCTTGAATAGGTGTTGGGTTCTGACTTTCAGGGCTAGCGGGAGAAGTATTCGCCTCAAGGCTATTCTCAACATCCTGGAGCTCTGCTGACTCTTCTGGCTTGGCGCCAAAGTTATCTTTCGGGGGTGTGGTATTTGGGTCTGATGGGTTCATACTTACTCCTCTTCGCTAGTGGTTTGATCAGTTGTTGCCGCATTCTGTCGGTTTTCTTCCAGCCATGTCTTGAAATCTTGCAATGCAGGGATAACTGCTTCTCGGAAGGTGGTGCGTACATCACGGGCAGCCTCGCGCACCGACTGAAGATTTTGACGTGCTTCGGCAATTGCTGCGGAATACGCAGAGGTCGATTCGGCACACGACACCTCGGCCGACTCAGATAGGCTCGCTGTGTAGGTATCGACGGCTAAGCCAAAGTTTGTGATGCTTTGGGCAACTTCACGTTGTGCTGCGGTGAGAGCCTCTGTCGGGTATCCTTGGGTGTCTGCACCTGCTATGACATTGGCGATTCGTTCATATAGTGCCGTCTGAGTGGAAGCGGCTTCAGTTACCCTCGTTGTGCGGCTCTCTAGGCTTTGCTGTACCCTTTCGCAGCGCACGGCAGAACGCTCTTCTTGGTTAGTGCGCACTTCGTCGCTTCTGGTTGTTGTGTCTGATTGCGCGAAAGCTGTCGCTCCACCAATGAGCGTGAATGCTAGCACTCCAATCACTGATAGTGTCAGCCGGTAAAATTTTTTCATATGCCCTCCTTAGCCCTTTTTGTTAGCTGATTGATCTCTAATTTTATCGTGGATATCTTTAAACTGACCTTGTAATAGGTCAAGCTCTGTGTCATTTAAGTCTTCGATGTCGACAAATTCGGTGCGAGCGCTACGGCTTGAGTTAATAAGCTCGTTCAGCTTTAGCTGCATCGCTTTGGCGTCTCGGTTTTGGGTGTTTTGAATGGCGAATACCATCAAGAAGGTAACGATTGTTGTTGTCGTGTTAATAACGAGCTGCCAGGTGTCAGAGAACCCAAAGAAAGGTCCAGAGGTTATCCAAAGGACGATGAGAAGCACAGCGAGCGCGAATGCCATCGGTGATCCAAGTTTACTTGAAACGGTTTGAGATACCTTGTGAAAGGAGTCTTTCTTAGGTGTTGCCGGGGTGTCAATGTGGTCGGGAACGACATGACGGACGATCTTGATATGCGGGTGTTTCGGTTGGTTTTCGTGACTGTTCATGTAGACAGTATACCACTTAACCATAAACTGAATAAAACAATTTAGCGTCTTCAGTTGAGATGGTGCCGCTATGAACGAATCTTTGTCATCAATCGAAGGTTTGACAGATAGTGTGATACATTCAGGCTGGTGTGCTGGCTAAGGTAGTTGATGTGCTTTTCTTCAAAAGTCAGCATTCCTTCGCATGATGGTGAATAGGTTGACTTTGTGTTGTATTCCTTGCTCGCCATCATAGCCTTTAGTGTGGCACGAATCGTTTTCGCTTCACTTGATTTTAAGAATTTCTGTGCGCTTAACGTGTTACTCATGTATCCATTATGCGCCTTAACGTCGCAAAAACCTAATCGACCGTGTCTTTTAGCTAATACTCAGCGTGTACAAATAACTCTTATGCTAAAATATCTTTAGTGGGTAGCTCATCTGAAACTATGCTGACGGTGAACGCAGGATCTTCAAGTTTGAAGGTCGAGCTTTTGGTATTTAGCGAGGCTCTGATGAGCAATAGCCAACCCGTCGTTCAAGTAGTGGTTGCTGGTATCGGCGGGGAG
>DFTJ01000017.1:55797-65510 GCA_002381485.1 Candidatus Saccharibacteria bacterium UBA4215
TGCTGGTATCGGCGGGGAGTCTTCTGTTGTTTGTGCCGCGAAAGATCAACCGGAGTACAGGAACAGTGTGAGCGCAGAGAATCATGCGGAGGCGTGGCAGATCGCGCTGGAGATGCTGGCTAAAAGTAACGCCTTTGGTGAAGTGCGGGCAGTTGGCCACCGCGTTGTTCATGGCGGCACCGACTTTACGAACTCTGTAGAAATTGATGATGCGGTGCAAGATAAGCTCGCGAAGCTGACGGCACTTGACCCTCATCATATGCCAGCCGCACTCGAACTTATTGCGCTATTGCGCGCGCAGTTCCCGGACATACCTCATGTCGCCTGCTTTGACACGAGTTTCTTTCGTGATATTCCCCGTGTTGCACAGATGACGTCCCTACCTCGTGAATATGAGTCGCTTGGTGTCCGTCGATTTGGCTTTCACGGCCTGTCTTATCAAAACCTACAGGCTACCTTTCGGTCATTAGCGGGAGAAGCGGCAGTCAACGGCCGCGTTATCTATGCTCATCTAGGAAGTGGCGCTAGTCTGGTCGCAACAAGGAACGGCCAACCACAAGATATGACGATGGGCTTCTCCCCCGCTTCTGGTGTATTGATGAGCTCACGATCTGGTGACATAGACCCAGCCTTACCACTGTTTCTGCAGCAGCAAAAAAACATGGCGGCCGAAGATTTTGACCATATGATTAATTTTGAAGCCGGCTTGCTGGGCGTTTCTGGGCTATCGAACGATATGCGCGTGCTCATCGAGGCAATGGATGAACACGAGGGTGCTCGTGAAGCGGTACTGTTATTCTGCCACCAGGTTGCGAAATCGATCGCATCACTATCCGCTGCGATAGGCGGGCTTGATTCGCTTATATTTTCTGGTGGGATTGGCGAAAACGCGCCACTTGTCCGCAAGATGGTGTGCGAGCAACTGGCCTACATGGGCATATCGCTTGATACAGAGGCCAACCAGCGCCACGCAGATTTGATCTCTTCTTCGGAGAGCGCAATCGGCGTCCACGTTATTGCATCACATGAATCGCAGACGATAGTACAAGAAGTTCGGAAGCTAATACAACATAAGGAATAGACCCCAATGCACGATTTTAATATGCCCCTCACTGAAGATGCCGTCGAAAAAATTGATGCCTATTGGCGCGCTGCCAACTATATTTCTGTGGGCCAAATATATTTATCAGATAATCCCCTCCTTAAAGAACCTCTGCAGTTCGAACACATCAAAAAGATGGTCCTGGGCCACTGGGGCACGACGCCAGGTCAAAATTTCATCTATGCACACTTAAACCGCATCATTAAAGAACATGATTTGAACATGCTCTACATCTCGGGTCCAGGACATGGCGGCCCGGCCGTTGTTGGCAATGTCTACTTGGAAGGGACGTTTAGCGAATACTACCCAGAGATCACACAAGACGAGAAGGGTCTCCGCGAGCTATTTAAGACGTTCTCATTCCCTGGAGGCCTGTCGAGTCATGTTTCGCCGCAAGTCCCCGGTTCTGTCCATGAAGGTGGAGAGCTGGGCTACTCGCTGAGTCATGCGTTCGGTGCCATATTCGATAACCCCAACCTTATTACAGCCTGTGTAGTTGGCGATGGCGAGGCGGAGACCGGCCCACTGGCAACTGCCTGGCATTCCAATAAGTTTATTAATCCGAAGACTGATGGCGCGGTTTTGCCGATCCTTCACTTAAATGGCTATAAGATCTCTAACCCAACTGTGCTGGCTCGGATTGAGCATGAAGAGCTAGAGCAATTGTTCCGCGGCTATGGATGGACTCCTTTGTTCGTTGAGGGCGATGACCCGCGCACCATGCACCAGTTGATGGCAGCTAAGATGGATGAAGCGGTGCGTATTATTCAAGACATCCAGCATAACGCGCGCGAGAACGACGACACGACTCGTCCGCGCTGGCCAATGATCATTCTGCGATCTCCGAAGGGCTGGACAGGCCCGAAGGAAGTAAACGGCAAAAAGAACGAGGACAACTTCTTGTCGCACCAAGTGCCGATCTTGATTGATGAAGATCACAAGGACAACGTCCGCCTGGTTGAGGAATGGCTGAAAAGCTATCGCCCAGAAGAGCTATTTGATGATAAGGGCGCGCTACTGCCTGAGCTCGCAGAGCTTGCGCCAACCGGGAAGCGAAGGATGGGTGCGAACCCTCATGCCAACGGCGGGAACCTCCTGCTTGATTTACGTATGCCCGACTTCAGAGACTACGCTATCGATGTGCCATTCCGTGGCGTTGGCGGTATGGGGAACGTCAAAGCACTCGGCCCCTTCATCCGAGATGTTATTCGGTTGAACGATCACGGACGCAACTTCCGCCTCTTCGGGCCCGACGAAGCGATGTCAAATCGCCTCGACGCTGTATTTGAAGTGACGAACCGCCAATGGTCTGCTCGCATTAAAGATTCGGATGAATTTATTGCGACTGATGGTGCAGTGCTGGATTCGATGCTAAGCGAGCATCAATCGCAGGGCTGGCTGGAAGGGTATTTGCTGACAGGTCGGCATGGGCTGTTGAACAGCTATGAAGCCTTCATCCGCATCGTTGACTCGATGGTCAGCCAACACGCCAAGTGGATTAAGATGTCTTCTGAATTACCATGGCGTAAAGAGATTTCATCGCTCAATTACCTCCTCACCTCGCACGTGTGGCGCCAAGACCACAATGGCTTCACCCACCAAGATCCTGGTTTCATCGATCACTTGGTGAATAAAAAGGCGGAAGTGGCTCGAGTTTACTTACCGCCGGACGCCAACACGCTGCTTTCGGTGGTGGATCATATGCTGCGCAGCAAGAACTATATTAATCTTGTGGTTGCCGGCAAGCACGATACGCAGCAATGGCTCTCGATGGATGAGGCTATCGAGCACTGCTCGCGCGGGGCGGGCATCTGGGACTGGGCAAGTACTGACAATGGTGCTGAGCCAGACGTCGTGATGGCCTGCGCGGGCGACATCCCAACGCTCGAGGCGCTAGCGGCCGCTTCAATCTTGCGCGAACACCTACCTGACCTAAAGCTTCGTTTCGTGAACATTGTCGACTTGATGCGTCTGCAGCCAGATACCGAACACCCCCACGGTATGAGCGATCCCGAGTACGATCAGTTGTTTACGCGTGATAAAGAAACTATCTTTGCCTTCCACGGGTATCCGTGGTTAATCCATCGCCTGACGTATCGCCGGGCCAACCGCAACCTTCACGTTCGGGGGTATAAAGAAGAAGGTTCGATCACAACGCCGTTCGATATGGCGGTGCGAAACGGCCTAGACCGATTTAACCTTGTCATTGATGTCATCGAACGCGTCGGCCTTGATTCGGAAGAAGCACGCAAATTACACGAAAAGATGGCTATGAAGTTAATCGAGCACACGAATTATATCAACCGCGAAGGCATCGACATGCCCGAGGTGCGTGAGTGGCAGTGGCCGAAGTAGCTTAGACGGATTCGTCGGGCTGAACGGTTGATCTATTGCTATTAACAAAGTGCACAACTTCTTCGATCGTGGGGGTATGGCCATCGTCAGTATTCACTACAAGCTGCGGGATGCCCAAATCCAAGGGTTGGGCATACTCGTCCAAATGATCACGATGGTAGGACGCTCTGTCAAGCAGGACTTCCCTTCTTCGAATAATATCTGGTGTCTGACTTTTCATTACTCGATCTGTGTATCGCTGAATCGGATCGGCAGTGACAACGTGGACATTAATTACATTCGCAACCGTCTGAAGTTTCTCTACAATCTTTTCTTTGGCATTATTCTTATGAAGTGCGCCATCGAATACAAAGCTGACATTTTTCTGTGCTATTTCAGACATGACGGGAACCAAGACGCTATCCATAACGACCGACCTATCATGTCCTGTCTCGTTAAACTCAATGCCGCCATGGACAAGATCGTTTGAAATATGTGGAATGTATAGCTGTTCAGAGAGGATGCTTGCGAGAGTAGTTTTTCCAGATCCCGGAGCGCCGCTGACAAGGATAATAAGTGGCTTCATGCTTCTATAATACCAAAGATGTGCAGCCTGCAGTATTTGGGTATACTAGAAGCATGGCATTATTCTCAAAACGCAAAGGTACCGACATGGAAGACTTCACTCCATTCGGCAAGAAGAAACGGCAGGAACAGCTTGAGGTAAGTGATGTGGTCGTTGGCAATGGCATCGAGGCTTTGCCCGATGCAACAGTGACGGTGCATTACACGGGTGCATTGTGTGCAACAGGAAAAATTTTTGAAAGTAGCCATGACTCCGGTAGTCCAGTGACGTTCGGCCTCAATCAGGTCATCGAGGGGTGGACTCAGGGTGTGCCTGGTATGATGGCTGGTGGCACACGTCGACTTTTGATCCCGTCGAGCATGGCATATGGTCAGAGACGTGCGTCATCGGCTATTCCTCCGAATAGTGACCTCGTTTTCGACATCGAGCTTATCGCTGTCGAGAATGTAGGCTAAACTCATGAAAAGCAATGGAATCTTGTGAACCGGCGGCAGTTTCGGCGTCCTTAAGTAGAACCACCTTCGTGATTTGGAAGGTACGATTGGTGAACGAATCGGCATCTATAACCATTCGGCCGCCGTACTCAGCGGTTATGTGCGGCATGTAGTTTGCTCCATCGCGTTCGGGATAGCGTGAGACCATAGCATCGCCCATGAAAGATATGAAATCGTTGTGAAACGCCATTAATTCAGGCGCGGGATGCACCTCAACTACCTTGACGGGCATCCTTTCAGGTTTTATGAGCTCTTTTGTGACAACACCTAAAGGCCTTCGTGAATTGCAGTAATCTTGTATCTTTGCGATGAGTTCATTCTCATTTATGCCTACAGGTTTGAAGCGGCGCTTCAAGGCAATCTGCGGATACCATCCATTTTTTCCATCATACACAGGCTCGCCCAGGCTGGGGTTTCTATCGATAAATGCAACGAGTTGGTATGGAAACATGCCCGTAGGGTAGCACAGGCAGTACAATATTTTCAATTAATGCTGGGCGGCATTGCCTTCGGGTTAGCCAAGGATCTCATAGAGGTTTTTTGCGAGGTTGACTCCTGTCAGTTCATAGAATTTTGCAAATCCAGGAGACCTATTCACTTCTATAAGTCTTAATTCGCCGCTTGTTGTCCGTGCGATATCAAGCCCTACGATCTCAAGATCGGGGGCTTTTTCCATTACACTAAGTGAAAATTGGACTTCATCGTCCGTTAAGTCGCGAGCGCTCACCCCCTGCGCCTTGCTGTTTTCTGTCATGCTTTGTCGCACAACCCCAATAGTAAAAACATGACCAAATATTACATACACTCGCAACTCTTCTTGTATACCTAGCGACTCCTGCACGACCCAGTCCCCGAAAGACGTTAGAGCTTTCTCTCTGTCCCAGGTGACGCCGCTTCCATTCGAAGAGAGCCTGTTCTTGTATATCGGTCGACGGAAGTCAGAGATAGAAAGTTGTCTGTCGAATAACTTTGTATATGGCATAAAGCTACCAAAGATGTTGTATTGCAGCCATTTATCCTCGAAAGCAATTATTTCATCTACGTTATCCATGTTATCTATGATCTTTACTTTTGGGTTCACCCTTTTTGTTTGCTGTACTAAGCTGTTGATTTCTTTTCGAAAATTTTGAGGTAGCGTATCCTGTTCGGCGAAGTGGCTTCTAATGTACAGCGTATCGTAAAAGGTATCCTTGCTTTCCACTGTGTCTTTATCAAGGAGTATGACGTCCGCGTATTTACCTAGAAGCCCCGCTGAAGACTCGGTGCTAACGGCGATTACTAGATTGTTCATTCGCTTTATCATAACAAAAAGCCTCCGAATTGAAGACTTTTAACTGAAATTAGCAAAGCGAAAATCCTTAAGGCGACTGCTCGTGGATGAGATTAGAGCTTACTCAGGCAGCAAAGTGCCCCACATCATCGACGCAGAGCACTAAGCTTATTGCGGGTAATGCGGGGCTCGCTTCAGGACGCGTTCTGCCACTCGGGAAGTGCTCTGATCTCGAGCAACTGCTCGACACCGATCTCATCCTTCGCGACGCCGTGTTCGGCGCACCACTTCTCGACCACTTGGTCACGGGTGCGGATCTGACCCTCGCTCTCAGGAGAGCTTCGGATCAGCGAATCACGGATTGCGTTTGTTGATGCGTCACTCATCGTTCCTCATTTCGTGTAGGGAATGGTGATAGATAATATTATAACAAATAACTCAAGTAAAGTCAATGTGCTTATGCTTGGCAGGGGCACGTGGAATCGAACCACGATCTAAGCTTTTGGAGAGCTTTATACTAGCCTATAGTGGACAGGCGAACCGAAGCATCTGTTAGAAACTCCAGTTTTGCCCATCCTGCTAAAGCCATATAAATCGTAAATACCGGCTATTTATACGATCGGATCTGTTGATCGGCGTATTTAGTCATTTGGAGACCAATATAGTCGGAAGATCCGTAGGTGTTAGTTGCTTTTTGCGAGAGCATCATCAAGCAATTTGGTGAATGCCTCGACAGTATTTTGCGGGTTATCAATCTTTTCACCGTTCAGCGCGAATGTTGGCGTTCCATTGCCTCCTAGTTTCTTTACTTCAGCAAGGTCAGCGTTAATGATCGCTTTTGTTTCAGCGCTTGCTAGGTCTGTATTGTATTGTGCTATATCGAGCCCGATTTCTTTGGCGTACGATTCAAACGTTGCAGTACGTTCTGTACTCATATTTTCCCAAGACTTTTGACGTTCGAATAACATATCATGCATTTCAAAGAACTTGCCTTGTTTGGCGGCTGCTTGAGCAGCTGCAGCTGCAGCAAGTGCATTCGAGTGACTTGACGAGATTGGGAAGTACTTAATCTCGAACTTCACTGTATCTTTGTATTTTTCCTTCACTTCTTTGACCGTAGGGTAGAAAGCGTAGCAAGCCTCACACTGAAAGTCGACATACTCAGTCAGTGTTACTTTACTATCAGGGTTACCGTAAACATTACTTGATCCAGTTGTGGTGACGTCGTCCGTACCTGCACTTCTCGATAGCAAAACTATTGCCACGAAGCCGACGATGATCGCAGCTAAGACGATAATAAAACGCTTGTTCATGGGGGGACTCCTTTTCTGAGTAGATATTATTATTCGGAATAACGTCTATTCTAGAATCGAAGTTGTGTGGTCAAGTGAGTTTTTTGTAATTTGATAAATATCCAGTAAGCAGTAAAAACAAAAGCTCCATATAGCAATGAGAGATCAATCGCTTGCTTAACCCATGAAAATAGTGGAGGAGTTGGTTCTTTCTCATCATCTTCATCATTTTTTGTCTGACTATTAACAGCGAGGAGCTGTGCATGCGACGTACAGCTGGTTTGACAGCCTTGTACGGAACTTTTACTAAATACTGTACCATTATGTGCATACACGCCTGCAAAGAGAATCGACAGTATAATCAGTAACCGTATTAAAATGGATCGTAATCGTGTCATATCAACCACCGCATGTACTATCGGTTAGCGGTTCAAGGTCATTGAACCTCGCTTTGATTTGCTGGTCGGTAGGCTCATCTTTCTGAACAAATATAACGACGTTACCCAGCAAGTTGTTAATGCGGGTCAGTTTTTCTTGATCTGTCTCTGCCGCTGCACCATCATCCCCATCAGCATCTTCAGCCGTACCGTGTGCATAGGCTTTCGGGAAAAGTATATCTAAGACACTCACATCACCCGACTTATTCAGCTCATGAGCTGGTGAATTACTTGTCTTACCAAAGAAATCTTCAAGGTCTTTGTTCTTCCAGTCTTCAAAACTTTGTTTTTTGTAGCTGTTTTCATCGCCAGTGTAAATGTAAAACGTATCATCTTTTGGAACATCTGGTAGGTAATTACCGTGCGTGGTTACTTGTTGAATATCAGATAGATCGTTTAGCTTGTAGCCAAGAGCCCCGTCAATACCGCCGATGTAATTCCAGCCGTAGTACTTCATCACCATACCACCTGTCATACCTTCCCAGTGAATGTGAGTGAATTGATCTTTATTGTCATGGAAATGAATCGGCTGCTCAGGTAAGTTAGCGTTACATTGGTCCTTAGCATAGCCTGTTTGATAAGCCGGAGTGCTGAAGTCCTCAGCCTTACCGTCCACAAGTATTTGCATGCGGAAATGATAATGTTCAAGTTTTGGGTTACGGATAACGTTTGGTGAGACAGCGTATATGTAGCCTGCGTATGACCCGACAGTCACTATTGCAGCCAGAATAACTCCTAAGACAACTTTATGCCAGGTACTTAGGCCCCGTCTGCGTTTAGCATGTTTATTCTTTTCTACGCTCAGCCCTTCATCGCTATCATTGTGTTCTTGCATTATGCTAATTAGTATAACAAGTTTGGTTAGTGTCGAGAAAAACAAAAAGCGTTCAAAGCAAATAAATGTTCCTCAACTCTTTAAAAGTTGTAGATAATAATACACTATGTTCTGAATACAGCCTGTGATGTACTATGGGTATATGATTACCAAAACAAAACCAATGACTACCTCACATAGTGCACTTGCTCGTTTCGGACATGCTCTGTCCGACCCGATCCGCGTCCAAATCCTCGCTCTTTTGAGTGAAAAGCTTTACTATCCTGCTGATATGGCGGAAACGCTCGAAGTGACGCGTCAGTCTATTTCGAATCACTTAGCGTGTCTTCGTGGTTGCGGTCTCGTAGTCACGACGGCGGATGGTCGCCGGTCACAGTACAAACTGGCGGACGAGCGTATCAAGCACGCACTCAAGGATCTTCAGGCCGTCGTGCTTCATGTTCATCCTAGGCACGACATATGAGCGCCGAGCACGAAGAGGAAGAGCGCGGCCGCTGGGCAAAGCTTCTGACGCTTGTTGCAGTAATAACGTTCGCCGGCGGAATCGTTCTGTCTCTATTACAAAATGATCTGTCAGAAATAGTTTTCGGGGTTTCGCTAGCAGCGGGTGGTATACCGGTAGCTATTTCTGCTATCAAGAGTCTTCTTAAACGTAAAATTGTTATTAGCCTTCTCATGACAATTGCAGCACTAGGAGCCCTCTACTTGGGTGAAATCGCCGAAGCTGCCACCGTTATGCTTTTCTTTGCTCTGGCGGAGGCATTTGAAGAGTTCGGAGAATCACGCTCACGAAGAGCAGTGGCTGCGTTGATTGAAAAATCTCCCAAAAAAGCACGCCTTAAGAATGGCAAAGAAATTGACGTCGATAAGGTTGAGATTGATGACATTATAGAGATCCGTCCAGGTGATATGGTGCCATTGGATGGTGTGGTCGTAAGCGGAGAATCATCGATCGACGAAGCAACTATCACGGGAGAGAGCATTCCTAAGGAAAAGTATAAAGACGAACTCGTGTACGCAGGAACCCTCAATCAGAGTGGCTACCTTGAGATACGAGTATCGAAGATTGCTGCCAATAGCACCTTGAACAAGATCGTTAAGCTCATTGAGAGTGCTCAGAAGTCACGACCGGAAATGCAGCATTTTCTTGATAAGTTTGCGAGTTACTATATTCCTATCGCACTCATCCTGGCTGTACTCGTTGCGCTTGTGCCTCCGCTGTTCTTTGGCCAACCTTTTGCTGAGTGGTTCACTAGGGCGTTGATCCTTCTGGTCTTGGCTTGCCCTGATGCGCTTGTTGTATCTGCACCTGTTGCGGTCGCCGCGGCCATAGGTGGTGCTTCTCGACGCGGCGTCATCGTTA
>DFTJ01000017.1:65575-76880 GCA_002381485.1 Candidatus Saccharibacteria bacterium UBA4215
TGCTATAGGGGGTGCTTCTCGGCGCGGAGTAATAGTTAAAGGCGGACGCTTCCTTGAAGTCTTGAGCAAAACAAAAGCAATCGCCTTCGATAAAACGAAAACGCTCACTGTGGGAACTCCTGTAGTGGTTGAGGTTATTACCTTCAACGGTGCATCTAAAGAAGATGTGCTCGCTGATGCGGCAGGTCTAGAGAAGTTTTCTTCCCACCCTCTTGCTTCTGCTATTGAGGCGTATGCGGCTCAAGAAGGTGTCAAGCCTCACGCAATGGATAAGTACAAAAACGTCGCTGGGCGTGGAGGCATCGCCAACTGTCTTGTTTGTGACGGTAAAGATCATGCTATTGGTAACCTGGAACACATAGGCAGTAACGCGAAAGCAAGCAAAGAAGTTATTAAGGAAGTTGAGCGTCTTGAATCGCAAGGGATGACATCAATCCTCGTGAGTGAGGGAAAGGTCGTCATTGGTCTGATTGGTGTCACCGATGAGCTGCGTCCTGAATCAAGGGGTGTCATCACGGCCCTTAAGCGCCTCAAGGTTACTCCTGTCATGTTGACGGGTGATAATAAGCTTGCTGCGAAGTACGTTGCTGATCAGGTAGGAATCAAGGATGTTTATGGTGCACTTCTTCCCGAAGAAAAGGCTGGATTAATCGAAAAGCTTCAGAAAAAATATGGAAAAGTTGCAATGGTCGGCGACGGCGTCAATGATGCCCCGAGCCTTGCGAGGGCCGATGTCGGTATAGCAATGGGAGGCGGCGGTTCGGATATTGCGATTGAAACAGCTGATGTGACGCTTATGAACGATGCGATCGGAACAATTCCTTACCTTATGGATGTCGGACAGCAGACCTTTAGGGTAGTACGACAGAATGTGTACGGATCTTTGGCGGTTAAAGGTGTCATATTGGTAGCCGGTGCTTTAGGGCTGGCGAGTCTAAGTGTTGCGGTGGCGGTTGACGCAGCTATGGCAATTCTCGTAGTGGTGAATGGTTTGCGATTGTTTGGGGCTGGTGCAAAGACGTTTAAACAAATTAAAGCATAGGTTCAAAAGCTTCATCCTCGAACTAATCGGTGAAATGTTGCGATAGGCTTAATCGATTACCTAGGTTAAACGAAAAATTCTTAAAAAAGTACTTTCGAACTCTAAACTAAGCGGCAATCGACTACCGTTAAAAAACCATACCAATTGATGGCTTTTTGCAGTGAAAATTCTACTTGGTATGGAGAAAGATTTTTAGAACTATATAAGTAAGTTCTTCCTTCCTCTGTCTTTTCATTATACGGGTGAACCAAAAGCATCAAGGTAGTACAAGTCTCCACCTTGACACTTTTGGTCGCAGCCCGTGCCTCTTAGACAGAGAGGCAGAAAGCCCTCTCAGAAAGAAAAGGAGGGTTTCATGGAAACTCAAGTTGGTGATATAGCAAAACTAAACGATAGGTTTCGGGGGATGTGCCTCAATGTGTATTACACGAGTGGGGTGCGAGATGGGATTATAGATCTCATCGAGCTGTCTCGAAAAATAGAGAGCTTCAGTAAGTTTACCGAAGATAACGACCCATACGGTGAGCACGATTTTGGCTCGCTCATGTTTGAGGGCAAGAAGGTTTTCTGGAAGATAGATTACTACGACAAGGAGCTGAAGTATTGGTGCGATCCGCTCAGTCCGGACTGTAACCGAACCCTAACAGTGATGTTGGCCGAAGAGTACTAAACTCTTCACGTCCTGAGCAAGACGTCAAAGGGCTCTATATTAAGCCGACTGGAGAGCTGGTTTCCCTGGCGTATGTCCAGATAGCACTAGTACGATAGTCCCCTAGCGCCTTGATCGTTGTTGCCCCGATCGATAGCTCATCAGTATCAATGCCCGCACTTTCAAGCGACTTTTTGGCGAAGTCGAGAAAGCGTACTTCATTATTACTATCGGCAAAGACAAAGAGTAAAGCAGGGTACACTCCCCCACTCCAGCCCTCTTCTTCGCTATGGGTTATATATTCAGCCAGACGTTTTCTGATCAGAAACGGTTGGACATCATGCGACAGCGTGATGAAGTACTCACGATCACCACGTAAATAAAGGTCTGGCTTGGTCTCTGGGAGGTCATCGAAGGCGGAGAGTTCTTGTTTAGTGAATATCTGGTAAGTATCACCGTAGCTTCGCTTGAGGGCGTTGAATACTGCCAACGTATCAATACTGTGTTGCATGAAGGCAGTACTGATCGATTTGTTCTTGTAGTAGCTATGTAGGACGTTAGGATCGAAGCGAGGATCATCTTTAAGAAGAGCGATGCCTTTTGTACTTAAGTAATAGATAGCTGGTTTACGATCAATTTTGAATACTGGTTCAAATTTACGACCGATGTATTCTTTTTCTAGTAAGATGTCGAGGGTTCTTTGTAATGAGTTTGATTTTAGGTTTTTGTAGCTTGTAAGTAATGGAATGGTTGCGTAGCGGAATTTGTAGAGCAAGGTTAAGATATGAAGTTGTTTAGCATTGAGATTATAATGTGTTTTCTCTTTAGCCATGAGTGTAGTCTTTCTCCTATATACATATATAAAAGAGGGAGAGTAAATAAGCAAGTACCTATCTGTTATTTTGTTCATAATCATACTTAATGCGAAAAGTATGTTTTGTTACTTAAATTAACATAAATAGTATTGTATATTTGTACTACAAGTAGTACAATTTAAGTATAGAAGATAGCACGTTAACAAGTCGGCTATGTACAAAGGGTAAACGGAGGGTTTTAGTATGGTAAAAAACATAGAAAGTAAGACTGTTGTACTATAATGATAGTATGGCAGTTCGACCAAAGATGCAGATAGACATTTCAACAAAGGCTAAAGCCCGTGCGAAAGCTGTGGCCGCCGATCGAGAGATTACACTGAGCGAGCTGGTGCTTACGGCACTGACTAAACTTGGTGACGATAAACTCGCAAGACTCATTAAAGAGGACTTGGACCGCAAAGCAGGTCGCGGACGACCCGCAAAATAACTAAATCTATATAGCCGATCGGTTACGTGCCAGCGACAAGGAAACTTGGGCTGGTATTTTCTATACGGAGGGTACATGGGTATTAGTAAGTTTCATAATTTTGTGGGTATCATCACTGAATCGTTCAGGGTTGATAATGAGGCTATCGAAGAGCTCCGCATTATTTTGGAACGTGAGAACCAACGCATCGTGACATACGAGGAAGCCGAAGCAGTTGGCCGTAGCTTAATTACGGTCGTTGAAACACTTGCGAACGGTCGTACTATCGTTGCAGATAGCGAAAAAATGGAATGAACACGAAGAATACAGCAGTCATACTGGCAAGAGTATCGTCCAAATCGCAAGAGGACGAGGGTTATTCGCTTGACTCACAGCTAAAGCTCCTACGGGGTTACTGTGAGAGTAATGATCTAAGAGTTGTTCGAGTGTTTAAGATCGCTGAAACAGCTTCAAAGCAGCAAAGTAGAAAGATATTTAACGAACTTCTCACCTATTTAACTGATAATAATGTCTATAACCTTACCGTAGAGAAAACTGACCGATTAACACGCAACCTGCGTGACGCCGTATCTATTGATGATTGGCTCGAGCTAGATAAAGACCGCATGCTTCATGCCGTTAAAGAAAATTTGAGACTACATAAAGAATCTAAATCCGACGTTAAGTTTATGTGGAATATTCACCTAGCTGTCGCTAAAAAATATACAGATAACCTTCGCGAAGAGGCTATGAAAGGCTGGGCTGAAAAGCTTGCTCAAGGTTGGCTTCCTTCGCGTCCACCTATCGGCTACATGACGGCTATACAAAATGGCAAAAGAGTTCATGTTCCCGATCCGAAGAAAAGCAAAGTTATTAAAAAGGCATTTGAGTTGTACGTTCAAGGAAGCGAATCAACCGCTACTGTTTGGTCTTTCCTTGAGCAAGCACATATAACGACCTACACTGGCAGGCCACTTACCAAAAGTGCTGTTCACCTCTTGCTGCAAAATCCATACTACATGGGTATTATTCAGTTCAACGGTGAGAAATATCCGGGCTCACACCAGCCGATCATATCTAAACAGCTATATAAATCTGTTCAAACAAAAATGCATAGTGGCAGAGCTGTTAAGCAGCGTCGTCATGACGTTGCACTCAGAAACGTACTCACTTGTGGGTATTGCAGTAAATCAATCACATGGGAACGCCAGAAGGGTCATCTATATGGCGCTTGTCAGCGTGATTTAGTTGAGTGTAAGCAAAATAAATACTTACGAGAAGAACTGGTACATGAAGTATTGATCGAAAAGCTAGATAAACTCATAAGTCCGTCACCTACTGTTGTCCAATGGCTAGTTAATAGACTTGAAAACGAGTTCAACGCGTCGAAAGCTACCGTCATCGAATACAAACAGTCTTTAGAGACCCGCATTACACGACTCGAAAAAATGGATGAGATGTTATATGACGATAAACTTGCTGGTGACATTACAAAAGAACGTTATGAAACAAAACACACCGACATAGCTAAACAGGTTGAAGAACTCAAAGAAGAGCTTCTAGTTGCTGATGCAACAAGCGAGACCAAGCACCGTGAGGCTATCGGACTAATACAGCTTACACAGCACGCAAAAGAACAGTATTTAGACACAGATTTAGCGAATGATGATAAACGTACGATTTTAACCGAACTCTTCGAATCAGTCACCTACATTAGCAACTCCGTATCTGTTAAATACACAAAGTTTGTAGAAATGATCGCTGAGAAAAGCGCAATATCTAAGGAAATAATGGAGGACATAGAAATGCTTAACCGAACCAGCGATAATAGCAAAAGTAACAGTAGTCAGGAAACAAAAAACAACGCAGAAATTGCGTTGCGTCCTGTTTGGCAGGGGCACGTGGAATCGAACCACGATCTAAGCTTTTGGAGAGCTTTATACTAGCCGTTGTACTATGCCCCTTTGATGAGTTCGCTCCATGTGGCAGTTCGCACAAACCACTTCGCACTTAGCGAGCTCAGTATCAATTTTAACACGATTATTATAATTCACTAGTGTTGCAATGTTATATTGCTTGTCACGGACATGGTCAAACTGCATTACATAGTATGGATATCTCTTGCCGCAATCCGTGCACGGACGATCCTTCTTGCGGCGAACATATGCTCGCATCTTCTCCTTTGTTTGTTTTGCGCTAGCAATATACACAATCTTATTTTTTAAGTAATGTTTCTTACTGCTAACGGCTCTTCGTGGGTCATTTGGATTGCTATACGCCATAGCCTCACTTTAGTATGCAATAATTATCAAACGATTAAATCATGCAACTTTTATACAGTGGCTGATTCTGCTACCATAAACATAAGCTTAAAAATAACACAAAAGGAGTTGCGTGAACGTAGTCATTGTCGGGGGAGGGTTCGCTGGCGTCAAGGCCGCACTAGAGCTGAGCAAACGTCATATTGGCCGCATTACGCTTATTTCGGATGAGGATTATTTTCTTCACCACGCGACGCTCTATGCAACTGCAACCGGCAAAAGTATGGCCGAGTCTGTGATTCCCCTTAAGCAGATCTTCGAGAACCATCCCAATGTGACGGTTGTTCACGACAAGGCGACATCGATTGACCCTACTCGCCGCATTATAAAAGGCGCTAAGAAACAATACCACTACGACAAGGTCATTATGGCCCTTGGGTCAGTCACGACGTACTTTGGCATCAAAGGCATGGCCGAACACTGCTACGGCATCAAAAGCCTCGAGGACATTAAGAAGTTTCAGAATCATATTCACGAAGCCGTTGTCCAGAACAAGCTGGATAAGGACTACGTCATTATCGGCGCAGGGCCAACAGGCGTCGAGCTAGCCGGAGCACTGTGTCAGTACTTGCATTCAACTATCAAACTTCACCGTTTAAACCACTCAAATACTCGCGTCACACTTGTCGAGGCTGCTCCTCGCATTTTACCGCGCATGTCACCGACTGCTTCTAGGATTGTAGGTCGGCGACTAAAGAAAATGGGCATCCGAGTGCTCACTAATCACAAAGTCGAAGCACTTGATGATGACTACATCCTCGTGGAAGGCAAAAAGATCGACACAAAAACCGCAATCTGGACGTCAGGAGTTGCCAACAACCCCTTCTTTAGTAAGCATCCTGATATCTTTGACCTGGCACCCAATGGGCGGGTCAATGTCGATGAATATTTGCAGGCAGCAAAAAATATATACGTCATCGGTGACAACAATACTGTCAAATACAGCGGTACGGCCTGGCCAGCAATGGCTCAGGCGAGCTTTGTTGCCAAACACTTTTCTCGCATTGTCACAAAGCGCCAGCCAAAGCCCTTTCGCCCCCGTTCTTACATGAGCGGCGTACCAGTTGGAGAAGGATGGGGCTACGTTGAATGGCTAGGGGTATACGCAGCTGGAAAATTTGGCGCATGGGTGCGACGTCAGATGGAACTTGCCGGTTATCGGCAGTTTGTTTCGCGCAAAAAAGCCAAGGAGCTTTGGCGCGCACACAACATCCCTGAAATTGACGCCTAATGTTGTTGTAAAAGCATAAGCTTACATCTATAATTACAACCAACAACTAGGAACACACAAAGGAGAACTCGGCTTGCCTACGGGCAGGCCAAGGCAGGGGTATGAACATATTAATGCTGGGCTGGGAGTTACCGCCGCATAACAGTGGTGGATTAGGTGTTGCCTGCTATCATCTTGCCAAAGCTCTTGCCTTAAAAGGCACTTCTATCGATTTCGTCGTGCCCTACTCTGCTGTGCACGAAAACATTGACTTTATGACTGTTCATAACGCCACAAAGCTATCCCCCCTCGACAGGTACGGCCTAGGTGCATACGACAGTAAGTTCTTGATTTCTGGAAACAATGACGCCGAAACAAGCCACCTGACCGACATACGAAGCGTTCAGCGACAGTACACAAAGTACGTCGAACGCCATATTGAAAAAGGGGTTGCAACATATGATGCTATTCACGCTCACGACTGGTTGACGATGGAAGCCGGTATCCGAGCCAAGCAGATGACAGACGCGCCGTTAATCGTCCACGTCCACTCGACGGAGTTTGATCGTTCTGGCGGAGCAAGCGGCAACCCAATCGCTCGCGAAATTGAATACCAAGGCCTTATCGTGGCCGACAGAATTATTGCCGTCAGCGCCGTCACGAAGCGAATCATCATCGAGCAGTATGGTATTCCAGCCGATAAAATCGAAGTCGTCCATAATGCGATCGACACAGCTAGCTTTGACGACGGCTACGAGTATGATCGCCGCACCTACAAGTACCTTGAAAGCCTAAAGTCAGAGGGCTACACCGTAATCAGCGCCGTCACGCGTCTGACAATTCAGAAAGGATTAACGAATCTCGTACGCGCTCTTGCGATGGCTTCTGAAAAATACGATCGTCTTGCGCTGCTGCTTGCTGGTGACGGCGAACAGCGTGACGAGCTAATTTCGCTCGCTTCTGAGTTGGGTGTTTCGGATAAGATATTCTTTACCGGCTTTGTACGCGGCAAACAATGGCGCGACTCCTACAGCGTTTCGGATGTATTCGTCCTGAGCTCAATCAGTGAACCGTTTGGCCTTACCGCGCTCGAAGCCGCCCACCACGATACGGCTCTCGTTCTCTCCAAACAATCTGGTGTCGCCGAGGTGCTCCATAACGTGCTGAAATATGACTTCTGGGATGTCGAGCGTTTAGCTGATCAGATTGTTGGAGTGGCGACTTCTCCAGCACTTAAAACATCGTTAAAGCAGAATGTCATGCAGGAGTATGCTCAACTTTCATGGGATGATGTTGCTGCACAACTGCACATACTTTATGGCGCTGCCCGACAGCCACGCGAGAGGGTGCTGGTATGAGCAAGCGCGGTATTACGCTATACCTACACGTCCACCAGCCATACCGGCTGCGGGACTATACCGTATTTGATACGGCAAATACCCACGACTATTTTGTCGACCCCGATCCGCTTAGTGGGCGCAACAACGAAAAAATATTCCGTAAAGTCGCAGATAAATCCTATCGGCCGATGAACCAGTTGCTTGAGAAGCTTTTGCAAACGCATCCGGATTTCAAAGTGTCTTTGTCAATCACCGGCACCCTGCTAGAGCAAGCTGAACAGTGGGGACAAGATGTGATCGATAGTTTTCGCCGCCTTGTTGAAACTGGACGTGTCGAAATTGTAGCCGAAACGTATCACCACTCACTCGCCTTCTTTTATAGCCGAGCCGAATTCGAATCGCAGGTTGAAGCGCACAAAGCGAAGATACGAGAGCTTTTTGGCGTCGAGACATCTGTGTTTCGTAACACCGAGCTCGCCTACAATGACGAGCTAGCTCAGTGGGCAGATCAATATGGTTTTAAGGGCATCTTAGCTGAAGGCTGGGATCCGGTACTTGACTGGCGGAGCCCAAACTTTGTCTATCGACCAGAAGGCACAAAGGACATTTCGCTGCTCATGAAGAATTACCGTCTCAGTGATGATCTGGCATTTCGCTTTAGCAACAAGTCTTGGGCTGAGTGGCCTCTGACCGTCGATAAGTATAGCGAGTGGATGAACGCATCAATCAACGACCAGCCTCTCGTTAATTTATTCATGGACTACGAAACCTTCGGAGAGCACCAATGGGCTGATACCGGCATCTTTGATTTCTTTGAAGATTTTGTCGGACGCTGGCTGGCAGACGAGAATAATACCTTCTACACTGTGTCTGAAGCCATTGAAGCCCACTCACCTGCAGGAACGATTAGTATGCCCTCAACCGTCACTTGGGCTGATGCAGAGCGCGACCTGACCGCCTGGATAGGTAATAGTATGCAAAAAGAGGCGTTGCAGCACTTATATGCACTTGAAAAAGACATCCTCCGCACCGAAGACGACCAACTTATATCCGATTGGCGCCGCCTCCAGACATCTGACCACGCGTACTATATGTGCACCAAATGGTTCACAGACGGCGATGTCCATGCCTACTTTAGCCCGTACGAGTCTCCGTATGATGCGTTTTTATACTATATGAACGCTATTAGAGACCTTCGCTGGCGTTTGCATGCTCATCACAAAACAGGAGGGCTGAGTGGCTAGGCCGATTGTCTTAAGTAACGGCGAACTTCATGTTGGCCTCAACAAGTTTGGGCTGGTGCATGACTTCTACTACCCCTACGTCGGGTTTGAGAACCATGCTGGCGGTAGTCATTTGCGCCATAAAGTAGGTATTTTCATTGATGGTGCCATCAGCTGGCTGGATAACGGAGATTGGGAGTTCCGGTTTGAGTACCCGCATACTGCGTTGATTGGCCATACCCGAGCCAAAAACGACAAGCTTAACGTTATTCTAGAGTTTGATGATGCGGTTGACGCCGAAACAAGTGTCTTTATGCGCAACGTGCATGTTATCAACCTTGGCAACGAAGCAAGGGAGATTAAGCTATACATGCACCAAGCATTCGCAATCGGTGATTCGCGTAGCAATACCGACACAGCTCAGTATCTGCCAGACAGTGACGCCATCCTGCACTACCGAGGCCGTCGCGCCTTTGTGATCGCCGGCCAGTACAATGAAAAGCCCTTCGACCAATATTCGATTGGCCTTTTCGGTATAGAGGGACACGAAGGCAGCTTCCGCGATGCTGAAGACGGGCAGCTCGATGGTAATAACGTCGAGCATGGTCGGGTTGACTCGGTACTTGGATTTACGATGAATGTTGCCGCCAAAAGTTCAGAACGTGCCCACTACTGGGTAAGCGCCGGCATGTCTATTCGTGAAGCGCTGTATATTCATCGTCAGATGCTTGATGATGGTATGCATGCTCGTATCCACAAAACTGCCGCCTGGTGGCACAAATGGCTGTCTCCTGCCCTAAAGCTGATCGACCATGTGCCTGTTGATCATCGCCCGCTTTTCCTGCACAGCATTATGATTATGAAGTCCCAAATGGACAAACGGGGTGCAATCATTGCCAGCACCGATAGTACAATGCTGAACTATTCTCGTGACGCCTACGGGTATAGTTGGCCCCGGGACGGTGCGTATGTTCTATGGCCATTTATTCGAATGGGCTATAAAGACGAACCCTACCGATTCTTCGAGTTTTGTCGACGTGGCATGCACCCTAGTGGCTATATGATGCACAAATACCGTGCCGATGGCGCCCTTGGTAGTAGTTGGCATCCCTACGTCCACGGTGATATGGTTGCCCCACCGATTCAAGAAGACGAAACGGCGATCGTTGTCTTTATGTTTGCGCAGTTCTATCACACCCAGCAAGACTCAGCTCTGATTAAGGACTTCTATGGTTCAATGATTGTGCCGATGGCGGAATTCCTCGCCGAGTATGTTGATAGCAGTTCGGGCCTTCCGAAGCCGAGCTATGATCTGTGGGAGCAAGACTACATGACAACCACATACTCAACTGCGGTCACGTACGGTGGTCTACTGGCTGCTGCCGAGCTTGCTGCCATCGCCGGAGACGAAGCGCATGAAGTGAAGTGGCGCACTGCTGCCGAGGATATTCAAGTAGCGGCTCACAGGCATCTGTTCAACGAAGACCGTAAGTCATTCTATAAGGGTATTCGCTACGATTCCGGCTCGCCCGTTGCTGACGAGACAATCGATCTTTCGGCTACTTTTGGCGCATTTATGTTCGGGCTATTCGCAATTGAAAGCACCGAAATGAAACAATCCATTCAAACAATAACCAGTACTTTCAATCCTTCACCCGAAAAGCCAGGTCTGCCTCGCTACGAAAACGACGACTATCGACGTACCGACGATACAGTAACGGGCAATTATTGGTTCATCACTACCCTTTGGCATGCCCAGTACTTACTAGAGGTTGGTGATAGTGCGGGGGCAATGGCAATACTGAGCTGGGTAAAATCTCACGCTCTGTCTACCGGCATGCTCGCTGAGCAAATTAACCCAAAGACAAGCGAAACGATTGCACCAGCTCCCCTGACCTGGTCACACGCCGAATACGTCTCAACAATGCTTGATAGCATTGAACGGAGATAACTGCATATGGGTGGATTCTTACATACCAGAGAGCGCGGCTATGCGATTAAAGACATCGCTAAAAAGTTAGGCCTACTATACTTTGGCTCGGTTGACCATCGAAACGACGACCACGAGGTCATACGAGGCCTTACGGTGTCGACAACGCACAAAGATAGGCATTATGCCGTCGGCTCTTACGACGGCTACGATATTGCGCTCGTCGATCGCTACGACACGAACGTAATTGGCCGAACTAAGGAAAAACATAACTGGGCCATACTCCAGGTGACACTTCACCCTGACGTG
>DFTJ01000017.1:76929-83471 GCA_002381485.1 Candidatus Saccharibacteria bacterium UBA4215
CACTTCACCCTGACGTGATGCTGCCGCACATTTTCGTACTTCCGCATGACCGGACGCAGCGATTTCAACACTTATTTCTTGGCTTGCGTCAGCTGCAGGTAATTCACGGCTTAACTCAGCAAGACTACCATGCAGAATTCACACAGAGGTACAATATGTACGCGGCTGGTCATCAAGCGCCGGACGTAGAGCAAATTATTACTAGCGACATTGCTAGGGGTATCGCCGCTCGTTTTTGGCCACATGCAATTGAAATTAGGGACGATAAACTATTTATCTACCTAACAGAACACCGCCTTTCTCAGACGGTGCTCGGTGGATCTATCGAGGCAGCTCTATGGCTGGCTGAAACACTCGACAAAAAAGAGGACTAACCTTTTCGAGGTTTAACTTCGTTGCGACCAAGGTTTTTCTTGGTTTCAGTGTACGTTGCGTGCTTACGCGCAACAGGATCATACTTCTTGAGACTAATCTTCTCGGTAGTATTCTGAGTATTTTTGGTAGTGTAGTATGTACGGTGTCCGGTCAGCTCGCTGACCAGGCCGACGAGCTTGCGCTTGGTGTTCTTTTTAGCCATAGAATTTCCTTAAATATATAACAACTTTCAGAGGTCGATTATAGCAACAAGTCTTGAATTAATCAACCCCTAGCCCGTTTGTTGCTGATTGATTATCTCTGTTGTTTATGCTAAAATCTACCGAGTGTGCCGCGATAGCTCTCCCGTTTGGTCAGTAGAGCGCATGCGCGCACAGAGAGTCTGCCGCGATAGCTCAGTTGGTAGAGCGCATCCATGGTAAGGATGAGGTCTCGGGTTCAAATCCCGATCGTGGCTCCATACTTTATCAGCTTGAATTAAAGTCAGTACTTCAGTAAAATAGTTGAGTATCAATAGCCTGCCGCCTTAGCTCAGTTGGTTAGAGCGGCTGTTTTGTAAACAGTAGGTCCACGGTTCGAATCCGTGAGGCGGCTCCATGATACACATGCTGGAATCGTGTAGTGGCAATCACAGGAGACTGTAAATCTCCCGCCGTAAGGCTTCGTAGGTTCGAGTCCTACTTCCAGCACCAACTATGATTGTAAAACCCACCGATTTGGTGGGTTTTTTGTTATCTATTTCTTTTTCGGATAGCCACGTTCGTAATCATCGATCTGTACAAGATTAATGATCGCGAACACAAGTAGGACAAGGTTCCAGAAGACGCCTAAAACCAAGTTAATAATTACGAGCACCCGAGCCAGCTTCGGAGTTGGCTGCTTCATTAAGTAGGCCCCAGCAATGATCATGTAGACATGAGGGAGCACGAAGAGGACTAGAGTAAAGATACCAAACGCAAAGGCGCCGATAGTATCCTCTAGTCGCAGGCTGGCAGTTGATCCGATGCCCAGCAAAAGCAGAAACAACAACCCGGCAAATACACCCAGTGAACCAAAGATAATCGAAAGTAGGCCGTGTACCCTTAGCAGGCTATCGGCTTTTTGAAATTGCTGTGTGACATGTTCATTCTGTGCAGTCATAGGTTCTCCTTTTATGTATTACATAATAACACGTCGTGGTTGGCGTACTTTCTTGGGTGTTCCCTGCGGGATGATCATCTTAGCAGCACGCTCACGAAGGTTCATTGATAAATCTGACTCACCGACTCGCTCATAGGCATCCGCTAAGATAGAGAGAGTCTGCGGAATAGGGTCGAGTTCAATCGCTCGCTCTAGCGAGTCAATCATTTTGCGGTCATTGCCAAGCTTTTCTTGCACCTTTGCATACGCAATGTGACGAGCTGGTAAGTCACTATCCATGGCAAGCGCCTGCTCGAATGCAAGTGCAGCTTTATCGTAGTTCTTTGTCTCGAAATAGATCAGGCCGACATTATGAAGGCTACTCGCACTTGGTTCAAGCGACTGAGCAATCTCAAAACATTCAATCGCTTCTTTGTACTGCTGCTGTTTCGCATACAAGATGCCAAGCCGGTTATAGGCACTGGCATTCCGTTCATCTACTCTTAGAATAGTCAGCAGAGCCTTCTCGGCACGTAAATACTTCCGATCTTGTAGGGAGCTTTGTGCAATAGACCAGAGTTGGTCTAATTTATCAGAGAGTTTAGTAGGCAAATCGCTCACCACTTCAGCAATAGTTTGTCGCTGATAGATGGCCCATGTTCCCAGTAGTGCAATAACAATTAATCCTAGCATTTTCTTCTCATCATTATACCACGTGGGCCGCCAATTGCAGTCGGAGGTTACCGTTTGCGAGCACGCGCTCATATGCCTCTAGAAGAGCACCCAGTGTGACAATACTGCGTGGCTGGGGGTCTTTCACTACTGAGCCCCGAACCATATTCATGGCGTCGGTCAGCAATACTAGGCTTGCCTCCCTGTCGTCTTTGTAATACTGAACCACGGCAAGCTTGTCGTACGTAGATCCCTGCACGATTGTCCGAGCGTCGCGGATCAATGTTGCCCGCGCCTGGAAAAGCTTGTCGTCTGCAATAAGTCGCTGGAGCTCAGCGGGGAGCCCATTTGCAACAAACAAGAGCTGGGCTCTCTTTGTGGCGTCAGATACCTTTAGCGTATCGAGCATGTCTTCTGATTGCGCCTGAGTCGCTGGCTGCACTTCAAGCAGCTGCGCTCTCGACCGAATTGTGGGTAGTAGGGAGCCTGCATCATGGCAGAGCAACAAAAAGTGCACATCTTTGCCTGGCTCTTCTAGTAACTTCAGAAAGGCATTCTGCGCTTGCACCCCCATTCGCTCTGCATAGTCGATCACAATGAGTCGAGCACCCCGTGACGTTGTCTTTGTCTGATCATAGAGTCGGCGGATGCTGCTAACTGAAATAACACCGTTCTCGATATCCACCTTGTCATTTTTTTCTGGTAGTACAGTTATCGTAGTCGCGCTCAGCTCATTTCTGACGTATGCAGCTACCCCTGACAGCCCGATTCCCTTCGGCCCATGCAAAATAACGGCGTGAGGAAACGAACCCAGCATGTGGCGCAACTGCGTTAAGGTAGTAGGATTAATGATCGGATCAGTCATCAAACGATATACCCTCAAACATGTCAGTGAATGATCCAGGCACAGGAGCCGTAAACGTGGTGCGCTTGCTATTGGGAATGGTTATTTCTAATTTATAGGCATGAAGACACAACCGATCGGACTTGCTTTTGCCGCCGTACACACGATCTCCCAATATGGGCGTGTTAAGGTATTGCATGTGAACACGCAGTTGATGTGTGCGCCCAGTACGAGGCTGAAGTCGCACGAGCGCTAAAGTGTCGGTTGTTGCCAGAACTTTATAGCTAGTCTGAGCCTCTTTGCCACCAGGGAATACGCGGAAGGTGCTCGGTGCAGACGGATTGCGAGAAATGGGAAGATCTATCAACGCTTCGGTTTCTTTGGGGAGTCCTTTGATAACGGCGATGTATTCCTTTTTTGTTGTGCGTTCGGCGAACTGCTTCTTGAGGGCCAGAACCGTCTCCTGGTTACGAGCACCGATAATGACTCCCGAAGTGTCGCGGTCGAGGCGATGAACGATACCAGGGCGCGTCGTTTCAAGCCCAGCTGTTGTATAGCGCCGAAAGAAGTCTGCCACAGTAAACTCTTGGTTTATGACACCCTTACTGTGCGTCAAAATACCCGCAGGCTTATTCACAACAATGACATCATCATCAATATATAAAATCGGAAGCTCTGTCTCATTATGGTTCTCAGCTTCAGGTGGGGTAACAGCAATTTCATCAGTCATCAAAACGTCTACTTTTGGCTGCTGGATAGCGACGCCGTTCACTAAGACATGCCCCGCTTTTATGTACTTTTGTAACGTACTGCGAGAGAGAGCCGGATAACGACGCACTAGTTCTTGGTCAAGACGATTACGCGTTGAGGTTACCTTAAATAAGTACGCATCCTTGCCTTTTAAGGGGAACCCGTACGCCTTAGTGCTTTCTTTTGGGTTTCGCACTAGCGCACCATCGATGCCAGGGGCGTCTAGGCTAATATAGTGCAGTACCTGATCAACATCGTCGTTCGCTGAATTATCGAACAGTAGATAGTACTGCTCACGCTCAAAGCTAAATCGAAGCAAGCGGCTGACAGTTCGCGCCGGGTATTCTTTAATGTTTTTAATTGACCTCTTTGCCGTAAATTCTCCAGCAATTTCAAATGATCGCAAGACAGCGAGTATGTCTGAGTCTAAGTGTTTTCCCATATCTAGTCCCTCGGCCGCAATCCAACGGCTTTTTGAGCCCGCAACAAGGTAGCGTTTGCTATCTCACCCATGGCGCTTTCGGACACACTCAATTTTTCATGGAGTGCCTCATCATCGATACTCCGCAAACGAGCCTGAAAGTCTTCAAGAAATGATGCAACCGCATCAGCAACGGCTTTCTTGAAATCACCGTAGTTCGTTGTCCCCACCCATTCAGCGTTCACCTCTTCTTGACTGCGGTCCGTAAGCAGCGCAAGTACCTGCAATAGACTCGTAATGCCAGGTTGCGCATCCCAATCAAAGTTCACCACGCCAACACTATCAGTCGTTGCGGACATAATCTTCTTGGCAGCCTCGTCTGGAGCATCTACCAACAATATCTTCGACTTGTCATCGTCAGAACTCTTGCTCATCTTTTTCGTGGGATCTGTCAAGCTGCGAATACGCAGCCCCTTATCACGCTTCATAAACTCGGTTTGCTCTTTTGTCGACAAGGGAACGGTGAAAATCTCCCCAAACTTATTATTGAATCTAGTCGCGATATCCCGCGTAATCTCTAAGTGCTGAAACTGATCCTCGCCGACGGGCACATAGGTTGCGTTATACAGAAGAATATCGGCCGCCATTAACACAGGATAGTTAAACAGCCCCATGGTGACGCTTTCCGAGCTTTCACCATTCTTTTCCTTAAACTGCGTCATTCGCCCCATCTCCCCGACATACGTGAAGCAGTCGAGAATCCAAGTCAATTCACTGTGTGCAGAAATGTGACTCTGTCGGTAGACAAAGGTATCAGGATTATCTAAATCAAGTCCTGCGGCAATAAAATACTTCAGGTTGTTGAGCGTATTCTGGTATAAGTTCTGGTGGTCGATGGGGGTCGTGAAGCTATGCAAATCGGGCACGAACATGTTTATTTGATACTCGCCAGCATACTGTTTTTGCATTTGTACGATCGGGACAAACGCACCTAAATAGTTTGCGAGTGTCGGTTCTTCGTTCGAGCGGATTCCAGTGAGGATAACAGGCTTGTTCATTGCTACCTATTATAGCTTACTTCTTGACGATAGCCGCGACTTTGTCAGCGACTGCGTGTTCATAAAGTCCAACAATCTCATGTCCAGCTGCAACAGTGTGCAGTGAAATGTTCTTGCGAGCTTTTTTTAGCTTGCCAAGATGCGTCGGTATGACCAGAATATCAAAGACACCCCTTAGTATGTGAATGGGTAGGCGTAGCCGGCTCACATCACGAAGTGCGGTTTGATTAATGATCATCGTCTCTAATGTTGCCATGTAGCTTTCGGCGTTTGATTCATCAACATAGAACGCAGGACCAGCAAGCTTGTAGCGCCGTGCAACCTTCGCTAACTCAACAAACTCATCCTTATGCTTGGTTACCAATCGGAAAATCTTACGCAACACCCTGTCTGGTGTTGCACGAAACGGCACGTCTTTATCCTCTGGCTGGTAGAACGGCGGGCTGCACAAGACTAAAGACGATACACGCAGCGGAAAACGACGAGCCATCTCGATAGCTACCATTGAGCCGAGCGAGTGCCCGACAATATGAAACCTACCAAACAGCCCTAGCTGCAGCAGCGTCTTGTTTACTGCCCTCGCCTGGGTTCGCGCGTTATACATCGCCCACAAGGGCTTAGGTGACTTTCCAAAGCCGAGTAGATCAACCGTGACCACCTTCACTGTTTCCGGTAGCCGCTTGATTACACCGTCCCACGACTTTTCAGAGTTCCCAATGCCGTGGATCATGACAAAAACGTGTTTTCCTTTAGGGTTATGCACGGTCGAGTGAAGGGTGTACGGGATGCGCAGCCAGCGGTGAGCAAATGTGTCGAATAATTTTTGCGTAATTTTCACCTAGACTCCTCTCCTATCCAGAAATTATACAGCAAGAAAGCCTCCTTTTGACAGGAGGCTTTCTGATGCTGAAGTGCTAAACTAACGCTTCGAGAATTGTTCTCGCTTACGAGCTGAACGAAGTCCGTACTTCTTGCGCTCTTTCTCTCGTGAGTCTCGCTTAAGAAACTCAGCTTTTTTAAGAGTAGAGCGTAGGTCGGCATGGCCAGTTGTCAGTGCTTTGGCGATTGCCAATTTGATTGCATCGACTTGCCCGGCAATACCACCGCCTTGAACACGAATCGTGATGTCGAAGTCTTTCTGCTTACCAACAAGGGCAAGTGGGTCAGTGACTTCGGCAAGCAATGTCTTGTTCTCGCCAAGGTATTCAGCGGCTGGCTTATCGTTGATTGTCAGCTCACCTTTTCCTTTGTACAAACGAGCACGAGCGGTTGCGCTCTTGCGTCGTCCAAGCCCGTAGAAATA
>DFTJ01000017.1:83584-99978 GCA_002381485.1 Candidatus Saccharibacteria bacterium UBA4215
TCGTCCAAGCCCGTAGAAATAGCTACCAGTTGCCATATTACTTGACCTCTACTTTCTTTGGGGTTTGTGCTGTGTGTGCGTGCTCTTCGCCTGCAAACACCTTCAGGCGTCCAAGACGTCCGTCGGCAAGCTTGTTACGAGGGATCATGCCCTTTACAGCTGCTTCAATGATTCGTTCTGGGAACTTCTCACGTACCTGCTGGAGTGAAGCATCCTTAATACCGCCAGGGAAACCGCTGTGTCGGTAATAGATCTTGTCAGTCTCTTTGTTGCCCGTTACGACAGCCTTAGCTGCATTGATAACGACTACATAATCGCCATTATCAACATGAGGGGTGTAGGTTGGCTTTGACTTACCGATAAGGTAATTCGCAATCTGAGTCGCAATACGACCGAGAGGTGCGCTTGAGGCGTCAATAAGATACCACTCACGACTAACGTCGGCGGTCTTTTGACTAAATGTCTTTGCATTAACCATTACTTTTCCTCCTTCTTCGTCTCGATAGCGACGGGAGTATCTTTAATTTCGTCTACAAATGCGATAGTCGCCATTTGAGCTCCATCACCAACGCGCAGACGAGTACGCTCGACACGCACGTGACCGCTGGTACGGCCTTTCAGCTGTGGCGCAATGCCGTCAACAAGACGGAATGCCGCAGCTTGTGTTGAGAGACCTGCGATCACCTTACGACGATTCGCAAGATCACCCTTCTTTGCTTTTGTGATGAGTTTTTCAATGTATCGGACGAGTTCCTTGGCCTTCGGAAGCGTTGTTTCGATCTTACCGTGCTCTACCAGACTTGTCGCCAAGCCCTTCAGAAGTGCACGACGCTGATCACGCTCGCGGCCAAATTTGCGTCCTTTATATCCGTGTCGGTGCATACTAGAGTTCCAGTTCCGCCAACTTATCTTTTACCTCATCAAGCGCCTTGCTACCAAAGCCCTTCAACTCACGAAGATCCTGCTCGCTTAACGTGACAAGGTCACGAACTGAACGGATTTCGTTGTTGATGAGTGCGTTAGCTGTACGGGCACTCAGGTTGAGCTCTTCGATAGGCGTGTTGAGTTCGCTTGACTCTTCTTCAACCTCCTGACCGAGCGCAGGGGCAGCTTCAACAGTTGTACTTCCCGCAAGGGCAGTGTACTGGTTGACGAGGATTGCAGCCGCTTCTTCAAAGGCGTCACTCGGGCTGATAGAGCCGTCAGTTTCGACGTTCAAACGAAGCTTATCAAGGTTTGTTTCTTGACCAACACGTGTTGAATCAACCTTGTATCGGACACGAAGGACTGGGCTAAAGACTGCGTCCAATGCGATCATGTCGCTGTGGAGGCGCTTTGCGCTTGAGTCTTCGATGGTTTGGTAGCCACGGCCAGATTCAACCACAAAGTCCATAACGATAGCCTTCTTAGGATCATCAATGGTCAAGATTACTTGTGCCGGGTTAATGACTTCAACGTCAGCGCTCGTCTTGATGTCGGCTGCAGTGACTGTGCCTGCACCCTTCTTCTCAAGACGCAATTCGACTGGCTCGTCAGTAGAAACCTTCAGCTTAATGTTCTTGAGGTTAAGCATGATGTCTACAACATCTTCTTTTACGCCAGGAACGGTAGTGAACTCGTGGCTCACACCTTCAATACGGAAGGCAGTGATAGCGCCACCTTTAATGCTCGAAAGAAGTACACGTCGGAGGCTGTTGCCCAATGTGTTACCGTATCCGGCCTGAAGAGGCTCAATAACGAACGATGCGCTGTGTGCGTCGTGTTCTTCAACACTTGCAAGTGCGGGGTTGTGAATTACTTTTGACATATTCTAGGCTCCTTACCCTTACCGTGAGTAATACTCAACGATTAATTGTTCGTTAATATCAGCTTCTGCTTCATCGCGTGTAGGCGCTCCGGTGACAGAAATGGTCATTTTCTTTACATCGCTCTTTAGCCAACTTACTACTGACGCATTTGCGTTTGCACTTACATCGGCAAGCATACTAAAGTAACCAGATTTTACACTCTTTGGACGAACGGTCAGCTCATCACCCGGCTTCACTCGAATTGACGGAATGTCAACGCGACGACCGTTCAGCATAAAGTGGCCATGGCCAACAAGCTGACGGGCAGCACGGCGACTGGTTGCAAAACCAGCACGATAGACTGTGTTATCGAGTCGTTGCTCGAGCATTCGCAGCAGGTTCTCGCCTGCAAGGCCGTCTTGTCGAGTCGCTTCGTTCATTAGCTTCGCAAACTGCTTTTCAAGCAAACCGTAGGTACGACGCACTTTCTGCTTTTCGCGAAGTTGTGTCAGATAAAGACTTGGCTTTCCCTGACGACCATGGGCGTGCTGACCAGGAATGCCGGTCTTACGAGCCATGATTTTGTGCGCCTTAGGGTGAAGGGCGTAGCCCTCACGACGCGATTGTTTCACAATAGGAGATACATCTCGTGCCATGATTAACCCCTTCGTGCCTTACGAGGACGGACGCCACCGTGAGGTACGCCGGTCACTTCTTTAATACTATCGATGGTAATCTCGTAGGTACCTAGCGCACGCATTGCTGCATCACGCCCCATACCAACGCCCTTAACGAAAACGTCAACTGCTTTCATGCCGAACTGAGTCTTAGCGACTTCAGCCGCTTTCTCTGATGCAATCTGTGCAGCGTAAGCGGTGCCCTTCTTGCTTCCACGGAAACCAGTGGCACCAGCGCTACTTTGCGTTAAGACGTTACCCTTTTTGTCAGTGAAGCTAATGATCGTGTTGTTGAACGTTGCTTGAATGTGTAGCTGACCAGCAGGAACTGATCGGCGTTGCTTTTTGCGACTAGCTATCGGTTGTGTAGTTTCAGCCATCATATTCCTTTCTAGGTCTTACTTGCTGACTTAGGTTGTGCGCCACCAACTGCGATTGCGCGTCCCTTACGAGTTCGTGCATTCGTACGGGTTCGTTGACCACGTACTGGCAAACCAGCCTTGTGGCGTAGTCCACGATACGCATTGATGTCTTTAAGTCGTTTAATATTGTTGGTTACCAAGCGCTGTAGGTCACCTTCGACAGTATATTCTGAATCAATAACGTCTCGGATCCTTTGTTCTTCAGCCTCGGTGAGATCTTTCACCCGAGTGGTCGGCTCTACTTTAGCCGCCGCAAGGATGGTCGATGCAAATTTCGGACCGATGCCGTACACGTACGTCAAAGCGATCTGAACTTGCTTTTCTGCGGGAATAACTACCCCTGCAATTCGAGCCATGCTTAACCCTGCCTTTGCTTATTCTTAGGTTTTTTCTTGTTGATAACACGAAGAACGCCCTTACGACGAACTATTTGGTCATCAGGACTGATTTTTTTGACACTCGCACGAACTTTCATGAGCGTTTAAAAACTCCAGTTTAATTTAATCTTTGTGGCGGTACGTGATTCTTCCCTTAGTAAGATCGTAAGGGGTCATCTCGACGTCCACCTTATCACCAGGCACAAGGCGAATATAATTCTTTCGCATTTTACCGCTGATGTGCGCGATGATGCTTAAGCCATTCTCAAGTTCAATCTTAAATTGCGTATTAGGCAGTGCTTCCACCACCTTCCCGCGCATTTTAATGACTTCCTTTTGACTGACCATAAGTTACAGTAGTGAATTATACAGTATATCTCTGTAAGAGTAAAGCGTTTTCAGGAATAGAATACCGAGCTCACTCGGCAACTTGTGAATATAATTTTATTGTAGCAAACCCAGACGCTGTGTCAATCTCATTCCAGGGGCGACGTCGTAGACATCAAGCTTGGGGTGAGGAGCTAAGTTTATAGCAAGTATGGCTATTTATAGTCATCATACGTCACCATCAAGGCGCGTGAGTTGATCTGGCGTAGCGCCTCAAGCCCTACGGAGACAACGATCAGAAGCCCGGTACCACCAATCGAGAGGTTTGTTCCCGTAATACCCGCAACTTGAAACAGTAGATACTCTCCAATAAACGGAGTAACGGCAATAAAACCAAGTACCAGCGCACCGAACAAGATTAACCGGTTCACCGTACGCACCAGGTACTTCTCGGTGCTCTTACCTGGACGTACACCTTCGATAAAGCCGCCCTGTTTTTGGAGGTTCTCAGCGATTTCGCTGGAGTTAAACACGATGCCTGTATAGAAGTAGGTAAACAAAATCACCAGGAAGAAGTAGAAGCTAGGGTAGATAAAGGCCTGCCACGTTTCACCAATAAAGTTCCCTGGATTCGGCGCCTGAAACCACAGAATCAAGTTGTCGGCTATCTCGAAGTAATCTGGGTTGCCAGTCGCTTTTAGTACCTGCCCAATAAAGGCCGGAAGCGACAGGAAGGCAACCGCGAAAATAACGGGGATAACTCCGGCAGCAATCAGCTTCACCGGAAGGATACTCTTAACTCCACCGTAATTACTGTTACCCTGAACACGCTTCGCGTAGTTGACGGTAATGATGCGCTGAGCTTCGTTAATCTTTACCAACAGGTACAGCAAAGCAAGCGAGACTGCCGTTATGGATATGGTGACCCAGAACACCACCGGGTTCACGGGGATTTCAAACCACCCAAAGACATTTAAGGCGCCGCCTGATGTATCGAATAGACCACTAAAGAGCGTCGTTAGTATTGACGGAAGCTGACTAATAATACCAGCAAAGATCAGCAAGCTAATACCGTTTCCGACACCCTGCTCAGTAATCAGCTCACCGAGCCACATCAGTAAGATTGCCCCGGCCGTCATTGCTCCGACGGCGACAATCCATTCTATTGGTGTCGGGTCAGCTAAGACAGTCGTATTGCCCGCTAACACTGTCTGCCGCAGGATATATATAAAGGCGATCGACTGAATGACAGCGAGCGGAACAGATACAATACGTGTCCACTGGTTAATCTTTCGACGACCAGATTCACCGTCCCTGTTCAGTTCCTCAAGACGAGGGATCGCTTTGGTGAGCAATTGAGAAATAATGGATGCCGTAATGAATGGCGTAAGTCCTACCAGCACAATCGCAAAGCTCGCCAGTGCGCCACCAGAAAGAAGATTGAGGAAGCCGCCAAAGTCGGTGCTACTAACAACGCTGTTCAAAACATCACGGAGCTGTGTAGGGTCAGCAAGAGGAACGGGAATCACAGATAGGAATCGATACGCGACAATAATACCAAGAACGATCAGAAGTCGCTTCTGCATGTCCTTGTTTTTGAGTGATTTGAAAATTGTTTTCCAGTTCATCAGAAAGTCCGTAGTACCTACAATTAATATCTAAGCTCTTTCCATTATACACTCGGCGCACCATAAATACAGAGCGCATTAATAGATTCTTATCGAAATAAGAAGAACACGCAGATTGTACGTGTTCTTCAAGATTCCAGTTAGCTGAGAACTACTTATCGCTTGCTTCGGCTTCTTTCGTGCTTTGCTTTAGAGGAACGGCTGTCTTCTCGAAAGATCCACCAGCTTTCTCGATTGCGGCTTGAACGCTCTTGCTAGCACCAGCTACTTTCAAGGTTACTTTTTCAGTAATCTCACCACGAGCAATCACCTTGACTGCATGGAAAGGCGTTGAGATGTATCCTGCCTCAAAAAGCGCTTGGTTGTCGACTGTCTTGCCTTTGAATTCATTCAAGTGATCAAGATACACAACCTGCGCAGGAGTACGGATACTCTTGAACCCGCGTGCCTTAGGCACTGCACGAACAAGCGTTCGCTGGCCACCCATAAAGGTAGCTCCCAGCTTTTTACCTGTACGCGCGCCTTGACCTTTTGTACCACGTCCGGCAGTTTTACCCTGTCCGGCAGCGATACCACGGCCAACTCGCTTACGAGTTTTGCTAGCTGAGACGTTGAGTTCGTTATACTTCATCGCTCACCTCCTTCTTAGTAGTCTTTTTCGCAGGACTCTGCTTTGTCGTCATCCAGTCCTCACGAGGAACAAGCGCACGAAGTGCCTCAACAGTTGCATATGCAATATTAACTTTGTTTGTTGAGTTTAGCGACTTAGACAAAAGGTTACGAATCCCGGTAACACCAATGATAGATCGGACAACGCCGCCGGCGATAATTCCGGTACCTGGTGCAGCTGGCTTCAGCAATACTTGGGCTCCTGAATACTTCACTTCATTTTCGTGAGGAATCGTTTCCTCATTCATTGCGAAGGTAATCATGTTCTTCTTAGCCACATCAGTGGCCTTAGCGATAGCAAGCTGCACATCCGCACCCTTTGCAACACCAATTCCTACCTTATTCTTGTGGTTTCCGACAACGACAAGCGCCTTGAATCGGAAACGACGGCCGCCCTTCACAACACGCGACACACGATCGATGTTGATAACGAGCTCCTCAAATTCCTTTGGCTCGGCCGGCGCTTGTTCGCGACGACGCGGAGCATGTGAACGTGGATCAGCCATATTAAAACTCCAGTCCTTCCTTACGGGCAGCGTCAGCTAGTGCAGCTAAACGCTTTGCGTATTGTCGACCGTTGCGGTCAAACACAACAGTTGTAATTTTCTTTTTCAGCGCCTTTTTGGCAATGTCCGCACCAACAATAGTTGCTTGCTCGGACAAACTACCAGTCTGCTTCGTGCCAACGGTCGTAGCGTAAGCAATCGTTTTGCCATTAGCATCGTCAATCAACTGTGCATTCACATGCTTGTTGCTAATTGTGACAGTCAGTCGAGGTCGCTCGGCAGTTCCGTGCACCTTTGCGCGTACGCGACGTGCTCGAAGAGCCCGGTTAAGGAGTTTACTTGAAAGATTACTCATGATTATTTTCCTGCCTTTCCGGCCTTGCGAAGGATAACTTCGTCAGCGTATTTAATTCCCTTGCCCTTGTATGGTTCAGGTTTCTTTAGGCTACGGATTTCAGCTGCAACCTGGCCGACCAATTGCTTGTCGATGCCGTTAACAGTAATCTCCATTTTGTTTACCGCAAGCTGAACACCTTCTGGGGCACGATACTTAACAGGGTGAGAGAAACCAAGCGACATGTCAATTTCTTGACCGCCACCACTCACGCGGAAGCCAACACCGTTGACCTCTAGCTTCTTCTCGAATGCTTTAGTAACGCCCTCTACAGCGTTGTTTAGCAACGAACGCTGTAGTCCATGCTGTGCTTTTGCGATACGCTCATCATCCTTACGGGTAACGATCGCGTTCTCTCCCTCGATAGTGACCGTTACATCTGACAAATGAGGCACCACGAGCTGGCCTTTTGGACCAACAACAGTAATAGCATCATCGCCGACCGTGATTGTCACGCCTGAGGGGATCTGAATTGGTAGTTTTCCGATTCGACTCATGATATTTCCTTTCTATTAATATACCTTCAACAGGAGCTCACCACCAAGACGCTGTTTTGTTGCGTCCTGACCAGTGATAACACCCTTAGAAGTACTGACAAGAACAATTCCACGGCCACTCTTTACCTTTGGAATATCAGTAGCGCTCACATAGACGCGGCGTCCTGGCTTCGAAAGTCGAGTGATCTCGTTGATGGTAGCGTTCTCGCCTGGGTTGTTGATGGTGACGACCAAGATGTCTCGTGGCTTTGCGGACTCGATCTTGACGGCACTTAGGTATCCGGCTTTCTTAAGCTGCGTTGCAACGGTGTGCTTTAGCTTGCTCGAAGGAACTCGGATTTCATGCTTTCCAACCATGATTGCATTACGAATGCGGGTTAGGAGGTCAGCGATGGGGTCTGTAGATTGTAGTGACATATGCTTACTCCTTTCCTACCAGCTACTCTTTGTAATACCAGGGATTTGTCCCTTTGATGCTTTATCGCGGAAGTTGATACGACTGAGGCCGAATCGACGCATGTACCCACGAGGGCGACCATGTAGGGCGTCACGATTTTTCCAGCGTGTTGGTGAACTGTTTAGGGGAAGCTTTGCTAGCCCTTCTAGATCACCCATACTCTTGAGCTCAGCGCGCTTTTCGGCGTACTTCAAAATCATTTTCTTTCGTTTTTCGTCGCGAGCGACAGCAGATTTCTTAGCCATTACCGAACTCCTCCTTCTTTTTCAAATGGAACACCGAATTTCTCCAGGAGCGCACGGCTGTGTACTTTGTCGTCTCCGCTGATTACAAATGTAACCTGCAAACCGTGTACATGCTGTGTCTCTTCAAATGAAAGCTCTGGGAAAATTGACTGTTCGACAATACCAAGGTTGTAGTTACCACTCTTGTCGAATGCCTTTGCACCGACACCGTGAAAGTCACGTACGCGAGGCAGGGCTACGTTGACCAATCGGTCAAGGAATTCATACATACGCGCACCACGAAGGGTGACGTTGAGCCCAACACGGTTCATGCCTGCACGGATTTTGAATCCTGCAATCGACTTGCGTGCCATACGGTCAACGGGGTGTTGGCCAGTAATCTTGGTGACGGTGTTGCGGACTACTTCGTAGTGACGCTTGTCGTCTTTGTTCTTTCCAATCCCCACGCTGACTACAATTTTTTCAAGCTTCGGAACCTGGTGTACGTTCTCTAGGCCTAGTTCGGCTTGTAGTTCCTTGACGTACTGTGTAGCGTACAAGGCTTTCAGGCGAGGAGCGGTCTGGCTGATAGCTGGTGTTGCTGTTTTTGCCATTACTTGATCTCCTTATTATTTACTTGGCGCGCAACCCGAGTTCGGACACCGTCATTTTTCAAGTAGCCAACTCGGCTTGTCTTGCCAGTCTTGTCATCAACAACCAGCGCAACCTTGTGCAGAGGAACAGGAACATGAATGTCCTTGCTACCACCACGAGGGTTAAGCTGGCTTGGTTTCACGTGACGGTGCTTTTGTCCGATACCTTCAATCAAAACTGCGTTTTGCTTGGAAAGTACCGCAACAACCTTACCAGTCGTACCTTTTTGAGCACCACTGATAAGTTTCACGGTGTCACCCTTTACGATTCTCTTGATAGCAGGCATTATAGTACCTCCGGAGCAAGGCTGATGATCTTTGCGTAACCTTGTTCGCGTAGTTCACGAGGAACAGGGCCAAAGACACGGGTGCCTTTAGGGCTCTTGTCGTCGTTAATGATAACCGCAGCGTTGTCATCAAAAACAATCGTGCTGCCATCTTTACGCTTAATTTGGTTGCGCGTTCGCACAACAACAGCCTTTACGACTGATTTCTTTTTAACCGCACCAGTCGGGTTTGCTTCTTTTACGGTAGCAACGATGACGTCACCGACATGCGCGTAGCGACGTGCCGTACCACCAAGAACACGAATACAAAGGATTTCCTTTGCGCCACTGTTGTCAGCGACCTTTAGGCGAGTTTCTTGTTGGATCATACCGTTTCCTCCTTCAGCTCAATAGAACCGCGGGCCTTCTCTTCAACCTTCGCCAATGTAAATGACTTGGTCTTCGAGATAGGACGAACTTCCGAGATAGTGACTTTGTCACCTTCGTTTGCTTCATTCTTCTCATCATGAGCAGTGTATTTACGGCTCACAGTGTACTGCTTGCCATAAATTGGATGTGTTTCACGGCTGGTGACCGTGACAGTGATTGTCTTGTCAGCCTTGTTAGAGGTGACAATGCCAGTAAGTGTCTTTGCCATATTAGTTTTCCTCCTTTACGACTGATTTCGATGCACTGTTGATGGCGGTGTGCAAACGGGCAATGTTCTTGCGCTGAACAGTCAGAATATGTGGGTTCACCAGCTCTCCTTGTGCGTGACTCTTGCGTGAATCAAGGTGTTCACCCTGAAGCTTCACCAAGTCTTCTCGTAGTTGAGCGACTGTCTTCACTTCTTCTGCCTTCTTTGCGCCAGCCATTATCCTTGCTCCTTTGAAATGAACTTCGTCTTTACTGGTAGTTTGTGAGCAGCAAGTCGCATTGCTTCACGAGCAACCGATTCCTCAACGCCCTTCATTTCAAACAATACCGTGCCGGCTTTCACCTTAGCGACGAAGAACTCAGGGTTACCCTTACCGCTTCCCATCTTTACATCCTGCGGCTTACGCGTACGAGGAATGTGAGGGAAGATACGGATCCAGATTTTACCACCACGTTTGATATAGCGAGTCATTGCCTGTCGTGCAGACTCGATCTGACGAGAAGTGATATCGTTGTTACTTTGCGATTGCAGACCGTAGTCGCCAAAGGCAACATAGTGTCCACGAGTAGCGACGCCTGGGTTTTTGCCCTTACGGACTTTTCGGTACTTAGTTTTGCGTGGCAATAACATGATTAGTCGCTCCTCTCACCTTTGTAAATCCATACCTTAACGCCAATGATACCAGCAGGCGTCTTAGCGCGTGCAGTGTGGAAGTCGACATCAGCGCGAAGCGTGTGCAAAGGAACAGATCCTAGCAATACTTTTTCGCGTCGAGCCATCTCAGCGTTATTCAAACGACCAGCAACCTGAATACGTACACCCTTTGCTCCGGCGTTCATTGTATTCTGCGCAGCCATCTTTGTGGCACGGCGGAAGTTAGAACGTCGCTCAAGCTGGTGTGCAATGTTTTCAGCAACAAGCTTTGCAGACATGTCTGGGCGCTTGACTTCTTCAATGTTGATACGGATAGGAAGGCTGGCAATTTTTTCCAGCTCGCTCTTAAGCTCGGTAACACCAGCACCACCGCGACCAATAACGACACCTGCTTTTGCAGTGTGAATAGTGATCGTGATCAGGTTAGCTGAACGTTCGATCTCTACACGAGAAATCGTTGGGCGTGCGGCAAAACGCGCTTCAACATGTTCACGCAGGCGGATGTCTTCAGCAAGCCAGGTTGCAAATTCTTTTTTACCAGCAAACCATCGAGAATCCCAGTTCTTGTGAACCTGGAGACGGAAGCTGATTGGATTAACTTTTTGTCCCATTATTTCTTCTCCTCTACAGTCTTAGCAGCCGGAGCTTTCTTCTTAGGCTTCAGCGCACCTGTTACTTCAACCAGAATATTCGAAGATTTCTTCTGGAATGGCAGAGCACGTCCACGGCTCGCAGGAACAAATCGCTTTAAACGAGTGCCCGTTGTCACAGAAAGTGTCTGGATAACAAGCGACTTACCGTCAAAGCCATGGTTGTTAATTGCGTTAGCGCGGGCGCTTTCGATTGCTTTAATAACAGGGCGTGCAGCACGCTTTGGGGTGTGGTTGAGGATCACAAGTGCATCTTCAACTGTTCGGTTGCGGACAAGACTTGCAACTAGGCCAACCTTGCGTGGCGCCTGGTCAACGTTCTTTGCGTATGCGCGTACTTTTGTAAGGTCAGCCATATTACTTCGCCTTGCCTCCGTGCTTACGGAACTTACGAGTAGGGCTAAACTCACCGAGCTTGTGGCCTACCATGTTCTCTGAAACAAGTACGGGAACGTGAACTTTACCGTTGTGGACAGCGATAGTGCGGCCAACCATTTCGGGGCTGACAACGCTTGCGCGTGCCCAAGTTTTAATAATTGTGCGGTCTTCGATGCCAAGAGCTGCGACTTTCTTCGCGAGCTTGAAGTCAACGAATGGACCTTTCTTCAATGATCGACTCATTATCGCTTCCTCTTCGCGTCATGACGCGTTCTTACAATTAATCCCGATACGTCTTTACGTCGGCGTGTTCGATATCCTAGTGTCAATTGACCCCATGGAGTACGTGGTGCTTTACCAGTACCGTGACGTCCACCGTCACCACCACCGTGTGGGTGATCTGCGGCGTTCATAACCACACCACGAACACCTGGGCGGATGCCCTTGCGTCGGTTGCGGCCAGCTGAACCAATCTTGATGTTTTGGTGCTGGACATTACCAACAACACCAAGAGCAGCAGTTGCCTCTAGACGAATCTTGCGAACCTCACCAGATGGCATACGCACCTGTGCATAGTCACCTTCTTTCGCCATCAATTGAGCCTTCGTACCGGCAGCACGCACCATTTGGGCACCTTTACCAGCGTGAAGCTCGATAGCGTAGATCTGTGAACCAACAGGAATGTTTGCCAATGGCATACGGTTACTTGATTCGATAGGCACATCAGCGCCACTTTGGATAACTTTCCCAACCTTCATAGAAGTGTCGGCGAGAATGTAGTGGTAAAGACCATGCTGGTCCTTTACTCGCGCAATGCGAGCACTACGGTTCGGGTCATATTCAATGTGCTCGACGGTCACAGTCATGCCAGCAGGCAGGTTGTGATTCATCAGACGGTGGTGACGCTTGACGCCTCCACCACGGTGACGAACAGTAATGCGACCAGTGTTATTACGACCAGCGTTTTGCTTCTTGCTCTTCGTAAGGCTCTTCAGCGGCTTACGAGTTGTCACGTCGCTCAAGTCTTGAGAAGTCATACCGCGACGAGCAGGAGTGGTTGGATTGTATTGCTTAATTGGCATTACTTCTTCTCCTCTTCTTCAGCTGGCTGTTCGAATACACTGATTGAACCGCTTGCAAGCGTGACATATGCCTTCTTGCTGTCAGTCCGTGTTGTCGTGCCAGGATAACGGTTTTTGCCTCGTGAGAAGCGGATTGCCTTACCTGACTGAACCAGAGTTTTAATACCTGCAACCTTAACGTCGTATTGCGTCTCGATTGCGTGGGCGATTTGTTGCTTGTTGGCTGTCACAGGGGCAGTAAACACGTAGGTGTTCTTTTGGCTCTGCCCATAGGCCTTTTCAGTAGTTACAGGAGTAACAAGAATCGGTGCAATCATATTACGCCTCCTCCTTTACGAGCCAGCTCTTCAATGTTGCAAGCGAGCTCTTTGAAAGAACAATCGCGTCAGCGTTGAGGATGTGGTAGACACTAAGGTACTTTGTACTTACCAGCAATACGTTCTGGATGTTGTTTGTCGCACGAATCAACTCTGGGGTCTTTTCGTCGACGGCAATCAATGTCTTGCGAGTGAACTTATTATCAGCCAAGAATTTCACAATTTCGGCAGTCTTTCCAGTTGTCTTGACGTCCATAACATGGATTTTCCCTGACTGATGAGCAAGGGTGAGTGCCTGGCGAGTTGCCTGGCGTCGTGCTTGGGTAGAGATCTTTTTGACGTAGTTTTCGTTACCGAGTGGTCCGAAAACGATTCCACCACCGCGCCAAATTGGGTTACGAGATGAACCAAATCGTGCACGTCCTGTGCCCTTTTGCCTCCATGGCTTCTTACCACCACCGCGAACTTCACCACGAGTCTTCGTAGTAGCACTTGCAGTGCGGCTGTTTGAAAGGTAGACGTCATACGCAAGACGTACGAGCTCATGGTTCTTGACTTCAACAGCAAACACTTCTTTTGGAAGCGCTACGGTTTTGTCGGCTGTCTTTGCAGCTGTTGTAGTAGCCATTATGCCTTTCCTCCAATCACAATCAGACCTTTCTTTGGTCCAGGAACAGCACCGCGGAGTCCGATAAGGTTGTTCTCGATGTCAATGTAAGTGACAACAAGATTCTTAACGGTTACTTGGTCGTGGCCCATACGTCCAGCCATGCGCTTACCTTTAAAGACCTTCTGTGGGTACATCGAGCCGATAGATCCCGGCTTACGAACGTTACCCTTACCACCGTGCGACTTCTTGTGTCGCTCGAAGTTGTGGCGTTTAATGGTTCCAGCAAAACCTTTTCCCTTGCTGGTGCCAGTTGCACTCACCAGATCACCGATCTGGAATGCAGTGACATCGATTGTGTTGCCTACCGTCATTTCTTCGGGTAGCGTGTCAACACGAAATTCCCGAATATGCTTCGGAGTTGTTGTGCTGGCTTTCACGTGCCCAGCAACGGCCTTGCTCAGGTTCTTACCCTCATCAAATCCTACTTGGACTGCGTTGTATCCGTCGGCTTCGACAGACTTTACCTGAGTCACAGTCACAGGACCAGCTTTAATAAGCGTGACAGGAACTGCCTTGCCATCTTCGCTGATGATTTGGGTCATACCAATTTTGGTACCGAGAAGTGCTTTCATGCGCTTCATTCTCCCACTTAAAATTCTTGGTGTCTGGCAGTATCTGTAGCCCATTTATAGGGGTGAGACTTACCAATTCACCAAGAAAAGTTACTATATTCGTAAATGTTACCAACTTAATGTATCAAAAATACATCTGTTAGTCAAGAGGTGGAGACGTGCTGTATACTAGCTACATGCATACTTCACGACGTCGTTCATTTTGGCGTTTCCTGCGCCGGCACCTGCTACTTATTGTGATCATTATCTCGCTCGTAGCGGCCTCACTCATTACTATTAATTGGTTTACGAATTCAATCAACACCCTCACCGCTGAACGCCAAGCAGAATCAGCCGCCGAACTTGCACGTCTTGACGCCGAGATTCAGGAGATCGTAGAGCAAAGGGCAGAAGAAGAGCGCCTACGAAAGCTTGCAGAAGCCAAGAAGACTGCTGAAGAAGTTATACGCAACCCTTCACAGGCAGCACAAACGGTTGATGCATCTTCTTGTAACGTATCCGGTGAACGAACTGACGCAACTCAGCCATCGGTATTAGTGAACAAGAAACACTGTATTCAACCTCTCAGCTATGCCCCAAGCGACCTTGTCACCGTCAATGGTGCGACCATTAGTGCGAAGGCTGCCGATGATTTTCAGGCGCTGTTTGCGGCGGCTCAAGCAGCCGGACAGCCCCTTTCTGTAACAAGTAGCTATCGTTCGTACTCAACACAAGTTGCGACGTACAACTACTGGGTGTCAATTAGCGGGGCATCTGGTGCCGACGAGTACAGTGCCCGCCCAGGGTATAGCGAGCACCAAACTGGCTTTGCGGTTGACTTCGCTAACTCTACGGGGAGCTGTAGCCTCGATTGTTTCGGAACAACATCTCAATACAGCTGGCTACAAGAGAATGCTGCCACTTATGGCTTTATCCAGCGCTACTACGCAGGCAAGGAGAATGTCACGGGCTACATGGCTGAAGAATGGCACTACCGCTATGTCGGGCCTACAGTAGCCCTCGATATGAAGGATAAGGGCATCCTGACTCTTGAAGAATACTGGGGGCTTCCTGGAGGTGACTATTAGGCGGGGTTGCTAGTTCGACAAATATGCGCAATAATACAAGCATTAGCGTAATCACTATTTAAGGAATCATATGGTTGCAAAAAAATCAGTCAAGAAAGTTACAAAAACACCTGCACGTAAAACTCCTACCAGAAAGAAGCCGACTGCACGAAAGTCTGCCGCAAAAAAAGCCGAAGAAATGCGCTCATTTCGTCTCTACAAGAACCAGACAGACTTTGTCAGCTTCCGAATTACCCGCCAAACTGTCTACTGGTCTATCCTGCTAGCAGTAATTGTCTTTACACAGCTCTGGATTCTTAACATCCAGATGGAGATCGCCGATCTAACAAACGCCCTGCTTGCCGAGCAATAAAAGCCCTCGATATAAAAAGCCTCCTGAGACGGAGGCTTTTTATATCGAGTGAACTAGACTACATTCGAATTTCGGCGTCAACACCAGCTGGGAGGCTGAGGTTCTGCAGACTGTCGATAGTCTTCGGGGTCGCATTCGTGATGTCGATCAATCGTTTGTGAATACGCATCTCAAATGCTTCACCGCCCTTTTTGTAGACGTGTGGTGACTTAACGACCGTAAATGTACTGCGGCGTGTAGGCAGTGGCACAGGCCCTGCGATAGTTGCGCCACTACGGATTGCGGTATCGATAATTTGCTTTGCTGACTGGTCAATGACCTTGTGGTCATAGGCCTTCAGGCGAATACGGATGCGTAGACCCGCTTCTTTTGCTTCTGCCATAGGAAGAAACCTTTCTTGATTGTGCTCCGTAACCTCTGCTCGAATCGGTGTTGTTCGCGTCTGGCCGAGTTCTCGGTGCGATTAATAATACTGACTTATAATACCATAAAATGGCAATTAAAAATACCCCCGACCAATCGAGGGTATTTTTATGGTCTGATACTAGATTACTTAGTAACCTTAGTAACTACACCAGCACCAACTGTCTTACCACCTTCGCGGATAGCAAAGTTCAAACCTTGCTCCATAGCGATTGGGGCGAGTAGTTTAACAGTAAAGGTAACAGTGTCGCCAGGGATGACAAGTTCCTTGTCAGCTGGAAGCTCAACTTCACCCGTAACGTCAGTAGTACGGAAGTAGAACTGAGGCTTGTACCCCTTAGAGAATGGAGTGTGGCGTCCGCCTTCTTCCTTCTTTAAGATGTAAACTTCAGCTTCAAACTCGGTGTGAGGAGTCAATGAGCCAGGCTTAACAATAACCTGTCCACGCTCGATTTGCTCACGCTCGATTCCACGAAGCAATAGACCAGCGTTGTCACCAGCTTGTCCACGGTCAAGGTTCTTCTTGAACGCTTCAATACCAGTTACGACTGAAGTCTGAGTATCTTTAATACCAACGATTTCGATTGGGTCGTTTACGTTGATGACACCAGTTTCGATACGGCCAGTTGCGACAGTACCTCGTCCCTTAATAGAGAAGACGTCTTCGATAGGCATAAGGAATGGCTT
>DFTJ01000017.1:100039-101092 GCA_002381485.1 Candidatus Saccharibacteria bacterium UBA4215
CGATAGGCATAAGGAATGGCTTGTCCAGTTCACGAGTTGGCTCAGGAACGTATTCGTCAAGTGCCTTAACGAGCTCCATGATAGCCTCTTCGCTCTCAGCATCACCTTCAAGAGCTTTCGTTGCAGAACCCTTGATGATAGGAGCATCTTCGTCGTAGCCGTTCTTAGCAAGCAGCTCACGAATGTCCATTTCAACAAGCTCAACGAGTTCAGGGTCGGCAAGGTCCATCTTGTTAAGGAAAACAAGGATCTTTGGCACACCAACCTGGTGAGCAAGAAGAACGTGCTCACGAGTCTGTGGCAATGGGCCGTCGTTTGCGGCAACCACAAGGATAGCGCCGTCAATTTGAGCAGCACCAGTAATCATGTTCTTAACGTAGTCGGCGTGTCCTGGCATGTCGACGTGTGCGTAGTGACGTGACTCTGACTCGTACTCCTGGTGAGAGGTCGCAATAGTAATACCACGTGAACGCTCTTCAGGTGCGTTGTCAATTTGGTCATATGCAATAGGTTTGTTAACATCACTCGGTAGCTTTTTTGCAAGCACAGCGGTGATCGCAGCAGTCAAAGTTGTCTTACCGTGGTCGACGTGACCCATAGTACCAACGTTAACGTGCGGCTTGGTTCGATCGAAATCTGCCATTTATATTAATTCTCCTTTAGTTATTTTCGCATGAGATAACAATGTGCCTCACGACGTATACGTGTCATTATACATTCTTTTCCTTTGTGCGTAAAGTGTTTCATAAGGGAGATGTGCCTTTTATTACTGCATCCCCGCGAGCCGAACATAATCCGCAGATGGCGCTAAATCTACGGCAGATTTCCCCGACGAGTAAATATACCGCCTCATAGTCGCCCAAGAGGAGACTTCATCCTCCCCCACCTCTAGCTGAATCCTTATTGCTACTTCTGTCATAAATACGGTAAGTGACTCGTGCGCAAGCTTGACCATAAGACTGTGATGCCCCACCAGCTGCTCATCATTGCCGTGCACAACGTCACAACGAATCGCATACCAAAAGTCAATCATGCCCCGCCAGTCAGTTTCAT
>DFTJ01000017.1:101168-107956 GCA_002381485.1 Candidatus Saccharibacteria bacterium UBA4215
GGCCCCCGCCAGTCAGTTTCATCCTCCAGCACCCCTTTCCAGGCGGACCCCTCGCGTACAAGCGGCCTATGTACGGTAAGCACGTAAATGCGACGCATTAGCGACCGCAACTGACGCATGCAGGTGTCATCAAAACAGTCTTTCCATATCTGGTGACGGAGTTTGAGTTGCGCCAGCGCTCGTGCATCTAAAGACTCTCCCGTCGAAGAGCGGTACCAGATGTTATATGAAGCATATAGCTGAAGATAGTATTGACCATAATCAATCTGAGATTTTTTAAAGTACGTAAGTATCATTTCCTGCTGGGCGTGTCGTAATACTGCTTTCATACGATCTGCTCCTTCTTACCGCCTGCCTCTATTAAGAATGAGGCTATCGTTATCCCCATTAAATCGCACCCAGCCCTTACATGCCGAGCCAAAGATAACGTGCGCATATCTGGCCGACTATTTTGCGCACCACCCACAAGAGATACAGATACACCGCTTGCGTGCACCTCCAATAGTCGCTCGATCAGCTGACGCGTCACAGTCTCAACGCCCAACAGAGGCGCTGACTCAATTGCCGATTCTCTCAGCACTTCCCCGCCAGCGCTTTTGGCACTATATCGTAGCGGTAGTTGATAAACTAACGGCGACTCTTTACGCTGCACCAGGCCAGCACGGACCCTTTCGGCAAGCTCAAAGGATGCGGATATGCGCGCCGCTTGAGCCACGCCAAGACCCTCGATTGTCAGCAATGTAGCAAATGAGGGCGGTCGCCGATGGTGGCGCAACACCTTTAGGACTGCACGAGCGATCCGCTCTACTGGCTGGGAACGAGTGCCGACGCCTATCACGACTTGCAGTAACTCATGAGCCGATAGTGCATGTACCGCCTTGCGAGCGATCTTTTCCCGAGGCCGAAGTGGCGTAGTATTCCGAGTCATACTAATAGTATAGGAAGCTATTCTTACCTTGGTCTTAACCAAACAAAAACCGAGGAGCGTACTTGCTCCTCGGTCCTGTATCTATCGACGTATTACGACTTGTTCGTACGTTTTTCGATGATCTCTTGTGCAACATTCGGTGGTACTTCTTCGTATTGAGAAAGTTCCATTGTCGATGCAGCGCGCCCCTGGCTCATTGAACGAATATCATTCGTGTAGCCAAACAGGTTAGAAAGCGGGACAAAGCCTCGAATCAGCTTTGCGCCACCTGGGATGTCTTCCATGGCATCAATACGGCCGCGACGTGCGTTTAAGTCACCGATGATGTCACCCATGAACTCTTCAGGGGTTGAAACTTCAACCTTCATGACAGGCTCTAGGATAACAGGCTTTGCCTGTGGAATTCCTGCTTTAACTGCAAGCACACCAGCCAAGTTAAAAGCGAGTTCGCTGGAGTCCACGTCGTGGTAGCTTCCGTCGTACAGTGTCGCTTTGACGCCAATCATTGGGTAGCCAGCTAAGACTCCGCCGTCCAGAGTATCCTTCACTCCCTTCTCGACAGGCTTGCGGTATTCCTGAGGAACAACTCCACCCTTAATTTCATCGCCCCATTCGAATCCTTCACCAGATTCGGTCGGCTCAAATCGAATCCAAACATCACCAAACTGACCGCGTCCACCAGATTGCTTAGCGTGCTTACCTTGGGCAGTAGCAGTTCCACGAATTGTTTCGCGGAAAGCAACTTGCGGCTCACCAACGTTTGCTTCAACGTTGAATTCACGCTTCATGCGATCTACGAGAATCTCTAGGTGTAGCTCACCCATTCCGGACATAATCGTTTGGCCCGTCTCTTCATCGGTGTGAATACGGAAGGTAGGGTCCTCTTCAGCAAGTCGCTGCAAGGCAATGCCCATCTTCTCTTGGTCGGCCTTCGTTTTTGGCTCAACGGCAATAGAGACAGGTGGTTCCGGGAAGTCGATTGACTCTAGTAGAACTGGGTGGGCAGAATCAGCCAAAGTGTGGCCGGTAAACGTGCTCTTCAACCCCACAACAGCAGCGATGTCACCAGCGCTGACAGAGTCGATCTCTTCACGCTTATCGGCGTGCATACGAACGATACGGCCGATGCGCTCTTTTTCGCCAGTAGTCGTGTTTAACACGTAGCTTCCGGCGGTAAGCTTGCCGCTATAGACACGGACAAAGATCAAACGTCCTACGAATGGGTCAGTTGCAATCTTAAAGGCGAGGGCAGCGAGTGGCTCAGTGTCAGATGGCTTGCGCTCAACAACATCACCAGATTTAGGGTTCGTACCCTGAATGTTCTCGACATCAAGAGGCGAAGGTAGGTATTCTGCCGTCAAGTCGAGTACCTTCTCGACAATCACGCCACGTCCGTCACCACCAGTGACAAGGTAAAAATCGCCAGCAAGTACACGCTTACGTAGGGCGCGCTTTAGGTCTTCGACAGAAATTGACTCTTCACCTTCGTTAAGGAATCGCTCGAATAGTTCATCTTCGGCTTCGACAGCAGCTTCAACCAATAGACTGCGAGCATTCTTTGCTTTTTCAAGCATGTCAGCTGGAATCTCACCGACAACCAACTCGTGGTCAGCAAAATCCTTGTAGGTGTAGGCTTTCATGTCGATAAGATCGACAACTCCATTAATGTCTTTTTCAAAGCCAATTGGCAAGTGAATCGGCAGTGCGTGTTTAGAGAGCCGATTATGAATAGACTCAAGTGACTTGTAGAAGTCGCCCCCAATTTGGTTAATCTTGTTGATAAAACAGATACGAGGCACGCCATACTTGTTTGCCTGGCGCCATACTGTCTCAGTCTGAGCTTCTACACCCATCTTACCGTCAAAGACAACAACTGCACCGTCAAGCACACGAAGAGAGCGCTCTACTTCAGCAGTAAAGTCGATGTGGCCAGGTGTATCGATAATATTGATTTTGCAGCCCTTCCAAAAACAAGTGACGGCAGCAGAAGTAATCGTGATTCCACGTTCTTTCTCCTGCGCCATCCAGTCAGTTGTTGCGCTGTCGCCATCTGCACCACGGACTTCACCAATCTTGTGGTTAATTCCAGTACGGTACAAAATACCTTCAGTTGTCGTTGTTTTACCAGCGTCAATATGGGCGATGATACCAATATTTCGATAGTCCTTTAGGGGGACGTTTTTTTGAGCCATGTCGGTTCGTCTCTCTTCCTTGTTGCTTCAATTATTAACTAACCGCGAGCAAAGTGAGCGAATGCTCGGTTTGCTTCGGCCATCTTGTGAGTGTCTTCCTTCTTCTTGTAGGCAGCACCGGTCTCGTTATATGCATCGACGATTTCCATCGCGAGACGCTGGGCGTACGGCATACCGCTACGAGCACGAGCAGCTTGCACGAGCCAGCTAAAGGCGTAGTGAAGTTGACGGTGACCTGCAACTGGGAAAGGAATTTGGTAGTTTGCTCCACCAATACGTCGAGATTTCACCTCAAAGTTAGGGGAAACATTTTTAAGAGCTTTTTCGAATACCTCAAGTGGGTTTTCGTGATCTAGCTTCTTTGCTGCAGATTCAAGCGCCTGGTAGACGGCACGTTCGGCAAGCAGCTTCTTGCCATCTAACATAGACTTGTTGATAAGACGCTGGACAAGTGGACTCTGGTACTTGCGATCAGGGCGAATAACTCGCTGCAAGCTGACAGTAACTTTACGCGGCATTACTTGGTCTCCTTCTTTGCGCCGTACTTAGAACGGCCTTGCTGACGGTTTGACACACCTTGAAGGTCAAGGGCGCCACGAACAATGTGGTAACGAACACCCGGAAGGTCAGGCACACGGCCGCCACGAACAAGCACTACGGCGTGTTCTTGAAGGTTGTGTCCTTCACCACCGATGTAGGCCCATACTTCTTGACCGTTCGTCAAGCGAACACGAGCAACCTTACGAAGTGCTGAGTTAGGCTTTTTTGGTGTCTTAGTAGTTACTTTGATACACACACCACGCTTGAGCGGTGCATTCTGGTCGTAGTAGCGAGTCTTCAGCGCGTTGTGGATACGACCAAGAGCCGGAGATTTACTCTTCGGATTAGCAGTCTTGCGCGGCTTGCGCACTAGTTGATTGATTGTTGGCATGTTTAAATAAACTTCCTCATTAATATATTTTTTACAGTTATATAACTGCGTTTGCCTTCTCGGGTCAGCATCCCTTGTCGGCGAAGTTCATCTCATGCTATCTGTCTTGTACACGTTTCAGATACCGATGAACGGAAACTCACCTGTAATCATAGCAGATTATTCAAGAAATGAAAAGGCCCGCCGAAGCGGTGAAGCTCGTAGCTTCTGCCTTTTCAGCGGGACGAGCCCGTTCACTCGCAAGCGAGCTTGTCATCGAGAGTGACGAGCACCTCACATAGCCGCGCGTGAGCTTGTTCGTAGGAGTTCGCCTCCATGATTTGGCACAGCTCATGGACCAGAGTTCTCAGCTCTTCGTAAGTGCGCACGTTCAGAAAGAAACGAGCGTGCTTCTCCACATCCTCATAGCCGCTAACGGTCACGATACCGACCACCCGATCGCGCAGTGCAACCAGAGATGTGCTTCCTTCGTGCTCTCGCTCGATACGCACGAGCTGCTCTGCAACTTGCGCGCTAATCTCCATAAGTGCAGCGCGCCTGAGGATGATTCGATTATTAGGAAGCGCCAGCACGTACGCATCCACGATAGTGAGAATTGCGGTGTACGACGAGACCCCACGAAGTCGCTCCGTGTAGCTTTCAGAGCCTCGGGCTCCGATTGAGTACATCTCGTGAAGAGCACGTTCTCGTAGATCCTTTGCGGAGACGATCCGCGTAGTCTCCCCTGTTTCTTGCATCTTGAACTCCGTTTCACTAATGGAACAGGACGGGCGTATCATACCATCTTGTGAGGAAACTAGCAATCTTTGAGCTAAGGGCTAGGCTGCTCATTTCACGTCCGAAAGACAAAACAGACCCCCACTGGAGGTCTGTTTTAAAGTATCTTTTGAGATGCAAAGCCAGCAGCTAGGCCGCTAGCTCAAGATCTTCTTCGATCTCTGCAACTGTATCATCGTCGAGTGTGTCGAGCGCAGTTGCGCTTGAGACACCGGTTCCAACTGGAATCTTACGTCCGATGATAACGTTCTCCTTCAATCCGTGCAGGCGATCGATACGACCGCTGACGGCTGCATTGATCAGTACACGAGTCGTGTCCTGGAACGATGCGGCTGAAAGGAAACTGTCAGACCAAATGGATACTTTTGTGATACCAAGAAGTAGCTGCGTAAACGCGACCTGTTCTTTACCGGCAGCAACGAGTGTCTCGTTGGCTTCCATGACGGCCGCCTTAGAGACAATGTCGCCAGTCACGAATGAGCTATCACCTGGATCTTCAACCTGTACACGGCTAAACATCTGTCGAACGATGACCTCAAGGTGCTTGTCAGCAACGTCTTGGCCCTGCGCTGCGTAAATACGGAGCACTTCGTTGATAATGTAGCGCTGTGTGGCTTCAATGTCCTTGAGGCGCATCAGGTCGTGCAAGTTCAATGAACCAGCTGTCAGACGGTCCCCCGCCTCAACAGTGTCACCTGACTTCACTACGAGCTGCGTATTGCCTGGGATCTCGTAGCGTACTGGAGAGCTGGCGTTTGCCGCAATGACGATGTGCTCGTCAGTGTACTCAACCACGCCATCAAATGGTGCAATGATTGGTCGAGATTCGCTCTCACCACTTGCCAAGACATCACCGACTTTTACGTCGGCGCCTGCCTTAACGGTTGGCGTACGGCCTTCGAGCTTGATGTGCTCAACATGACCGGCTTCAGGCGTGACTTGGACAATGTACTTCTTGCCATCTTCCCACTGCTCGACAACGCCCTTTACCTCTGAGACAAATGCCTGTCCCTTTGGAGAACGAGCTTCAAACAGCTCTTCAACACGAGGGAGACCCTGGGTGATGTCGCTTTCGGCAACACCACTTGCGTGGAAGGTTCGAAGTGTCAGCTGAGTACCCGGCTCACCGACTGACTGTGCAGCAATAACACCAACAGGCTGTGCAGTTGCAACAAGTGAGTTAGTCGACATGTCGATACCATAACTTGTTTGTGGAACGCCGCGCAGATTCTTGGTAGAAAGTACTGAACGAATCTTTACTTCCGACACACTAGCGTCAGCTTCAATTGCCTGTGCAATATCACGAGTAATGAGCTCGCCAGCTTTGACGTGTCCGGGGACATCAGCCGCAGCATAGCGACCATATAGTCGTTGTGCGAACTCGATCATGGTCTCTTCAGTTTCAGCGCGGTAGATAGCAAAGCCGTCATCGTCGCCTTCACGGTCTTCGACAGTAAATACATCCTGAGATACATCTACCAGACGCCGAGTGAGGTAACCCGAGTCAGCTGTCTTCAAGGCGGTGTCAATCAGACCCTTACGTGAACCACGAGTCGCAACGAATTGCTCAAGTGACGAAAGACCCTTCTTGTAGCTAGATCGAATCGGCAGCTCAATCTCACGGTTTGTCGCGTCGACCATGATACCAATCATGGCGCTTGCAAGCTGAACGTTAGAGATATCACCACGTGCACCCGAGTTCACCATCACACTCACGCTAGTGTCCATGTCCTTGAGCTTCTCTTTCAAGAAGTCAGAAACATTACGGACGACGCCACGCCAAGTGTTAATTGTCAGCGCATATCGCTCTTCTTCAGTGATCAACCCTTGGCTGAACTGCTCACTAATTAAGGTAACCTTTGCATCACCTTCGGCAATGAACTCTTGTGTTTCTTCAAACTCAATGTAGTCATCTTTACCGGTAGATACAGCAGCGACAGTTGCGAAGCGGAAGGCAAGT
>DFTJ01000017.1:108061-108855 GCA_002381485.1 Candidatus Saccharibacteria bacterium UBA4215
GTTGCGAAGCGGAAGGCAAGTCCCTTCATGCGGTCAGCAAGCTGTGCAGTTGCTTCAGCGCCAAATCGCTCGAAGACTTCACCAAGTACTTTCTTCAGCTGCTTCTTGTTTTGTACTTCGTTGTCATACGGATACTCTTCAGGAAGAATCTCGTTAAAGAAGGCACGTCCTAGAGTCGTTGTGCGCGCTTCACCCTTGATAAACAAGCGGATTGGCGTCTGTAGCTGAATGACTTTGTTGTCGTAGGCCATTTCAGCTTCGTAAATTGAGCTGTATGCTTTGACGTCAGTTGTCTGCGCACTCGGCTTATTGTAGGTTAAGTAGTAGTTACCGAGAACGATGTCCTGCCCAATCGAGAGGACTGGTGCTCCATCGGCTGGCTTCAGCAAGTTGGCGGTCGCGCTCATCAGAGTACGAGCCTCTTCCTGAGCTTGTCGGCTCAATGGAAGGTGAACTGCCATCTGGTCGCCGTCGTAGTCGGCGTTAAATCCGTTAGCGACGAGTGGGTGCAATTGGATTGCCTTACCTTCAACCAAGCGAGGCTTAAAGGCCTGAATAGACAAACGGTGTAGAGACGGAGCACGGTTCAACAGAACATACTTACCATCAATCACTGCATCAAGGGCATCCCATACCACAGCTTCGCCCGACTCGATTAAACGAGTTGCAGAGCGGATATTGTGAGCGTACTCACCAGTAATCAGCCAGTTAATAACAAACGGCTTGAACAGCTCGAGTGCCATTGTCTTAGGTAGACCACATTCGTCAATCTTCAACTTCGGACCAACCACAAT
>DFTJ01000017.1:109048-109660 GCA_002381485.1 Candidatus Saccharibacteria bacterium UBA4215
GCATTAACGGCACGGCCACCACGAGCGGCGCTGTTGTCAATCAATGCATCGACGGCTTCCTGCAGCATACGCATTTCGTTACGGCGGATGACTTCAGGCGCGTTGAGGTCAATCAACTTCTTCAGACGGTTGTTACGGTTGATGACACGACGGTAAAGGTCGTTTAGGTCAGATGTCGCAAAGCGTCCACCGGTCAACTGCACCATTGGACGAAGATCCGGAGGGATCACCGGCATTACGGTCATTGTCAGGCTGCTTGGCTTGATGCCAGCAGACTGCATACCTTCAAGTACCTTCAGGCGCTTCAGAAGTTTCTTCTCGCGCTGACCCTTAGCGCTCTCTACCTCTTCGGTTAGTTCAGCAATCAGTTGTTCGAGATCGATGTCATCAAGTAGTTGCTTCAAGGCAACACCACCCATGCTCACTTCAATCAAGTCCTGGTATTCTTCAGGAAGGTTACGGTAGTCTACTTCGCTCATTAGTGAAGATTTCACGAGGCTTTCGAGTTGCGCCTTCTTGGCAGCATAGCCCTCTTCAAGCTCTTCGAGCTCACGAGTTTGCTGCTCGGCGAGCGACTTAACATCAGCGCCTTCAGCTTCAGCTTCAGCTTCT
>DFTJ01000017.1:109787-112568 GCA_002381485.1 Candidatus Saccharibacteria bacterium UBA4215
TCAGCTGAAGCTTCAGCTTCTTTCTCGTAACGCATCTTGATCGCTGCACGTCCCGCCTCAGTCTCGGCCTCTAGATCAGCCAAAAGCTTGTCGCGAGACTCTTCGTCAGCCTTCAGAACAACGTAGGTTGCAAAGTAAGCGATTCGCTCAAGGTTGCGAACAGTAATGCCAAGAAGCAATGACATTGCGCTTGGAGTACCGCGCATAAACCAGATGTGTGCCACTGGGCTTGCGAGCTGAATGTGACCCATGCGCTCACGACGGACAATTGACTTAGTGACGAGGTCACCGTTCTTGTCGACTGCTGCTTCACGTGATCGCACCCCCTTCAGCTTGTTGTCGTGCGGGTTGATGTCTTTGACTGGACCGAAAATTCGCTCACAGAAGAGACCGTCTCGCTCTGGCTTTTGGGTACGATAGTTAATTGTTTCTGGCTTCGTGACTTCGCCGTAGCTCCACTTCATGATGTCGTCAGGACTTGCGACACTCAGGCGGATGGCGTCAAAGTCAGCAATGCCGTTGTTGTTTGTTACGATGCGTGACATATTACGCCTCCTCCTTGATTTCTTCGATTTCATCTACGTCTTGGATACTGACTCCATCTTCGATTTCACCAAGCTGGTCTGACTCATCAAGCACTGTCTCGATGACCTCGCCTTCCATGACGTCCTTAGCAGATACTGGCTGCCCGTTAATGACACTTCCAATAACTTGCTCGGCATCAACAATTGCGTCTTCAGACTCATCTAACAAATCGACGCGAAGGCCAAGACCTTGCAGCTCTTTCACAAGAACATTAAAGCTTTCTGGAAGTTTTGGTCCAACAATCGGTTCGTTCTTGATGATTGACTCATAGGCCTTAGCACGTCCATAGACATCGTCAGACTTAATCGTCAACATTTCTTGAAGCGTAGAGGCTGCACCGTATGCTTCGAGTGCCCACACCTCCATCTCTCCGAATCGCTGTCCACCATTCTGCGCTTTACCACCGAGCGGTTGCTGGGTGACCATTGTGTATGGACCAGTTGAACGAGCGTGAATCTTGTCGCTCACCATGTGGTGTAGCTTCAGCATGTGCATGATACCGACAGTCGTTCGCTCCTCAAAGGCATCACCAGTTCGGCCATCAAATAGCTGGCTCTTTCCATCGCGGGAAAGTCCGGCCTTCTCTAGCTCGTCAGAGATGACCTCATCAGATACACCGTTAAAGGCAGGTGTTGCTACCTTGTAACCAAGTGCGCGTGCTGCCATACCTAAGTTTGTCTCAAACAGCTGGCCAATGTTCATACGGCTTGGCACACCGAGTGGGTTTAAGACAACATCAACTGGCGTTCCATCTTCCATAAATGGCATGTCTTCAACAGGAAGGATCTTCGCGATAACGCCCTTGTTTCCGTGTCGTCCAGCCAACTTGTCACCGATTGAGATCTTACGGAATTGCGCAACGAAAATCTGAACCTGCATTAATACGCCGGCCTTCAATTCGTGACCATTCTCGCGAGAGAAAATCTTGACGCCAACGACTTTACCGCCACCAGCGCTATTCATGCGCTGTGAAGTGTCGCGGACATCTTTCGCTTTTTCACCAAAGATTGCGCGAAGTAGTCGCTCTTCCGAGCTCAGTTCTTGCTCACCCTTTGGTGTAATCTTTCCGACAAGTACGTCACCTGATTTCACTTCAGAACCAAGCTGCACGATTCCACTTTCGTCAAGGTGACGAAGAGATTCTTCGGAAACGTTCGGAATGTCGCGAGTGACAATCTCAGGTCCAAGCTTCGTCTCACGAACTTCAACGGTGTAGTCCTTGATGTTAATACTAGTAAGTGTGTCATCCTGCACAAGACGCTGGCTGAGGACGATAGCGTCATCCATGTTGTAGCCATTCCACGGCATGAAGGCCACCAAAAGGTCCTTACCGAGTGCGATTTCGCCATCAGCAACCGAAGCTCCTTCAATAAGGATATCGCCTTGCTTCACTTTTTGGCCACGCTCGACAACAACTTTCTGGTTGATCGAACGGTCATCGTTTGACTTAGTAAAGTGAATCAGAGGGTATGTTTTCACGCCATCCTTATACTTAACGTGAACTTCATCTCCGTCAGCACGAACCACTTCACCTGGGCCGTCGGCCACGACAAGTTGACTCGAGTTACGAGCAATGACTTCCTCAACACCAGTTCCGACAATCGCCGCCTGGTTCGTAAGAAGAGGTACAGCCTGCTTCTGCATGCTTGAAGCCATCAATGAACGGTCAACACGGTTCTTTTCAACAAAAGGTACCAATGCAGCAATCGGACCAAGAATCTGCTTGTGTGCAGCGTCCATAAGAGTAATCTCGCTGGCATCAACTTGCTCTGGCAAGAGGCCGTTACGAGCACTCACACGGCTGTCCTTAAATGAACCATCCTCATTCAACTCAGCGCCAGCGTCAGCGATCACTTCAACCGCTTCTTCTGAGGCGTCAAGGTATACAACCTGGTTTGTCACCTTACCCTTGACTACCTTCAAATACGGAGTTTCGATAAAGCCATATTCGTTGATACGAGCGTAGGATGCCAAGTTCAATACCAGCCCAATGTTGGCGCCTTCTGGCGTTTCAACGGCACAAATACGTCCGTAGTGAGTCGGGTGAGCGTCACGGACGTCAAATCCGGCGCGCTCGCGGCTGAGTCCACCAGGACCCATCGAGCTCAGGCGTCGTTTATGAGCAAGTTCTGAAAGCGGGTTTGTTTCGTCCATAAGCTGTGAAAGCTGAGAGCTTGCGAAGAATTCGCGTACCGC
>DFTJ01000017.1:112712-115426 GCA_002381485.1 Candidatus Saccharibacteria bacterium UBA4215
GACATGCGGTCCATTGCGTTTCGTTGCATACGAAGCATACCAACGCGGAATTGACGAGCAACCAGTTCACCAACAAGCTTAACTCGTCGGTTTGAAAGGGCGTCGATGTCATCAGGATCTTCCTGTGTGTTGTTCAGGCGAATGATCTCACGAACGATTGCCGTCAAGTCACTGACCTGGAATACACGATTTTCAGTAGTGTTCGGCATGTCGATCTTTAGGCGCTGGTTCAGCTTGTAGCGTCCGACACGACTGTAGTCAAATCGCTTAAAGTCGAAGAACATGCGCTCAATCATACTGCGAGCGTTGTCGACAGTCGCCAAGTCACCCGGGCGAAGACGACGATACACCTCAATCAAGGCTTCGTTAGTACCGCGTGCTGGGTCTTTATCGAGTGTTGCATCGATGTGTTTAATTTCGCCAGTATCAACATCTTCAAATAGTGCCTTAATTTCAGATGTCTTGTTGTATCCAAGGGCACGGAAAAGAGTCGTCACAGGCAGCTTGCGACGACGGTCGATCTTAACAAATAGCGCACCGTTGGCAGCGGTTTCAAATTCTAGCCATGCACCACGACCAGGAATTAGTTTTGCACCATAGTTATTGCGAGCAACAGTTCGGTCGGCGGTGAAGAATACACCAGCACTACGAATCAGCTGTGAAACCACGACACGCTCGGTACCGTTAATAATAAAGGTTCCGCGCTCTGTCATCCACGGGTAGTCACCAAGATAAATTTCTTGCTCTTTTACTTCGCCGGTCACCTTGTTAGTAAGCTCAACCATAGCGTGCAACGGTGCGTCAAACGTAAGGTTGTTTTCCTTGGCGTGCAGCTCACTGTTCTTTGGTTCGTGAAATTCGTACTTCCCAAAGCGAAGCGCGAGCTTTTGGCCCGTATAGTCATCAATTGGGTTCAGTTCTGCAAAGATCTCGCCCAAGCCCGTTTCGACAAACTCCATCCAGCTAGAGCGCTGGTGGTCAATTAAATTTGGTATTGGGAGTGCGGTATCATCTTTTGTAAAGAAAATACGCTTCGTGGTGACACGTTTGTTCGTTGCCATAGGCTTCGTGATTCCTCGCAGTTATTTAATTGTTGTATCGCATACCTTGCGAAAGGGGTTCTTTGGCGCCGAAGATTCCCTTAACCGTGAATTGTCTTAGTGAGGCTGCCACACCACTTTCAAGACATAGAGAAACACGGCTACACTACTTCTTGTGTGCTATTATGCGTAGTTTTTAATAATAAATCAAGAGGTTTCTAGTATAAAAATTGAAATGCCCCCGCATGTCACGGCTTCGTCCTTACGACGGCTACATGACATGCGGGGCTGCTCGACCCCCCCGGCCTAGGTGCGAGGCTCGTTGTCTCTCGACGCGAAGTTGCCCAGCATGCGCATCAGGATGTACACGATGACGACAAAAACGCCGGCACCGGCAGCTAGCTGCTGCATCAGAGGCCCGAGCTGCGCCCAGGCGCCGTCGTAGTCCAGCGCGCCAACCTCTGGCTGCCCTGCCCTGACGAGGTTGAAGATGCCGACGGCGGCCACACTGAATACTGCGCCCAGCCAGCTGCCCACCAGCCAGCCGAGGGCGGCCGCCAGCAACACTATTGCGATGATCGCCAGTATCAGTAATGCATCGCTGGCGTACGGGCGCTTGTAGAGGAACTCATCGAACTTCGATGTTCGTGGTGCGTTTTCCATCTCACCCTCCTTTCATTGTCGGTGGAGAGAGTGGATAGGATTGATAGTACACTAGTCCAGTGGACTGCTCAACAAGTAAATTGAATTTTTCTAAGCAGACGTAATAACTTCGTCGACGATTCCGTACTTCTTGGCCTCTTCTGCACTCATCCAAAAGTCACGCTCAGCGTCCTTCTCAATCTTTGAAAGTTTCTGGCCAGTATTCTTAGCGAGTATCTCGTTCAGGCGGTTCTTTAAGAAGAGCCCCTCTTTCAAAGTAATTTCTTGGTCCGACATTTTACCAGGAGCGCCACCACTTGAAGGCTGATGAATCATAATACGGCTGCTTGGTAGCGTAAAGCGCTTACCTTTAGTTCCGCTCGACAGCAAAAAGGCTCCCATGCTTGCCTGAAGGCCTATCCCGATTGTTTGAACATCGGGCTTAACGTACTGGATAGTGTCATAGATAGCGAGACCGTCATACACACTGCCGCCGGGGCTATTGATGTATAGCTTAATATCTTTCTTTGGATCTTCATGCGCAAGGTGCAGAAGCTGCGCCACAACAATATTAGCAGTGTGTTCGTTCACATCTTCACCAAGAAAGATGACGCGGTCCTTTAGTAATCGAGAATAAATATCAAAGGCACGCTCACCCTCGTACGTCTTTTCGATAACCGTTGGTACTAAGTAATCTGTCGGCTTAATCATGCTTTTATTGTACAAAAATATTAGCACTCGCGTCAAGTGAGTGCTAATACCATTTTTTCCTATCTTAGCTGTTCAGCGCGATCAGCTTATCAATCGTCTTCTCGCTCAAGAAGTGGTTCGCGATGTCGCTGCGCACTTCTGGTGATTCAAACTGCTTCAATGCCTCAGGGTTGTTCGCATACTGTTGCTTATGCATCTCGACGTGCTGATCAATCTCTTGATCAGTTAACGTAATGCCTTCGGCCTTAGTGATCTCGGAAAGCACTAGTCCGGCCTGAACTCGCTTTCGAGCAGTCGGCTTAACCTCTTTCTCGCGCCATT
>DFTJ01000017.1:115435-118463 GCA_002381485.1 Candidatus Saccharibacteria bacterium UBA4215
GCCTTGGTGATCTCTGAAAGGACTAGCCCAGCTTGTACTCGCTTACGAGCAGTCGGCTTGACCTCTTTCTCGCGCCACTCGTCGATGTCCTTAAACTTTTGAGACTCAATGTACTGGTCTATACTCAGGCCACGATACATCAGGTTCTGCTGAAAATCTTGTTCGATTGATTGCATCTGACTTTGCAACAGAACATCTGGCACAACGACAGTGCTTTTTTCAATCAACTCGGTCAGCAACGCGTCTTTCCATTTATCGTTTACCTGTTGCTCTTTTTGCTTCTTTAACTCTGCTTTCATATCAGCCTTTAGCTCATCCAATGAAGTGAATGGACCGGCTTTGGCTGCAAACTCGTCATTTAGTTCAGGAAGAGCCTTTTCGTTAACTGTCTTGAGAGTAACGGTAAACACAACTGGCTGCCCAGCCAAGTCAGCTGCATGATATTCCTTAGGGAATTTCAGGTCAACGTCAAATGTTTCGCCTGCCTTGTGTCCTACGATAGCTTCCTCGAACCCAGGAATAAACTGGGCTGCCCCTAATTCAAGAGCGTAGTCGGTCGCGGTTCCGCCGTCAAAGGCGACACCGTCTTTTTTGCCAACGAAGTCAATAATTACCTCATCACCAGTTTTTGCCGCACGCTTCACTTCTTTTTTCTCAGCAAAGTTCTGACGCATACGCTGCAAGACATCATCGATATCCTTTGCGGCGACGGTTACTTTTTCCGGCTTAGCTGAAAGCTTCTTATAGTCACCAACGGTGATTTTCGGCAGAACTTCTACCTCAGCCGTAAACTCTAGTTCTTCGCCAGGAACGAACTTCTTCACTTCAACCGACGGGCGATCAATCGCTTGGATGTTATTCTCGACAAAAGATTCAGCAACTGCTTTGCTAATGGCATCATCAAGAGTTTGCTCTTGTAGCGCCTTCTGGTTCACGTGCTTGGCTGCAACCGCAGCTGGAACATGTCCTTCACGAAAGCCGGCTACTTTCGTTGTCTTACTTAGTTTTGTCAGTGCAACTTTCTCTGCGTCAGCAAGTGCCAACCCGCCAACTGAAATCGTTAATTGCACCTTCGTGTCTGATAAGTGTTTTACAGTAGTCTCCATTCCTCTCACTATAACAGCGGTGGGATGGCTATGCAAGGCGAGCGGCAATCTGTTCAACAGATAGGCGCTCTTCAGTCTCTGCGGCGAGGTCCTTCAACATAAATGTATCGGTATCTTCTGGTCCCACAAATATGATGTGCGAAACGGCGCGCTTGAGTGCAGTCTTCAGCTGCTTATCGAGCTTTCGGCGCGAGATGTCTACCGAAACAGCAACTCCCGCTTTTCGCAATGACGACGCAACCGCAGCAGCCGTATCGTGCGCCTCATCAATAACGACTATTGTTGTACTGGCTGAAGGTCGATATGCGGGGGTTAAGTCACGTACTGCTAAAAAGTTTTCAATCATCGTGCTTCCCGGCGCCATACCGACGGCCGAAATAGGCTCAGCGCCAAACGCACTGACCAACCCATCATATCGTCCGCCCCCAAAAAGGGATCGGTTATTCTCTGGGTGTGTATCAAAGACCTCAAAAACAGTGCCCGTATAATAATCAAGGCCACGCATCAAGGTGGCATCGAACACGACACTCTCGACACCGGCGATCTTTAGCTTCGTGAACAAGGTCTCCATTTGCTGCAATGAATCAGCTCCTCGTAGCTCGTCTGGCAACTGATCAAGCGTTGTCGCCGAAAGCAACTGTTCAATCTTTTGGAAGCGATCGCCATTCTCATCTCCAAAGATCAAACCAGCTTGCTCCTCAAAATCAGACTGGGTTATCTTTCCACGTCGATCAAATAACTTTACCATTTGCTGCGCCTGAACATCGTCAAGCCCAAGGTACTGCACCATCATGTAATTAATAAACTGCCGGTTATTTATGCGAATAACGTAATCGTCGCTCTTGCCGCCAAGTTGTTTCAAAATGTCGTCTGCCATTGTAATGATTTCGGCGTCAGCTTCAACATGATCAACACCAAAAATGTCGACATTAAGTTGCCAAAACTCTCGTTCACGGCCTCGCTGCGGTCGCTCATAGCGCATAAAGTTGGCGATCGAATAGAGCCGCGCCGGGTACGATAACTCTTGACGTCGCCCCGCAACCATACGGCTAATCGAAGGTGTCATTTCTGGTCGAATAGCGACAGTGCGTCCGCCACGATCGGTGAAGACGTAGGTTTGATCATTTACCAGCTCTTGGCCACTCTTTGCGGCGTAAATATCAATGGGCTCAAGCATAGGGGCGCCATATTCATCGTAGCCATACCCCTCAACAACCCGACGCCAGACATTAAAAATATGATTCTGAATAAATTTATCTTCAGGATAATAATCGCGTGTTCCTTTGTATGGTTGGGTAGATAAGGTGCTCATAACTAGTGATATTGTCTCATTTTTTGCGACGAGGGGCAACTAAACTATGCTGCTGCACCCACTGATACATAGCTATGCCAGCCGCCACGCCAACATTGACTGACCGAGTTGAGCCAAGCTGTTCAATATGATGGATTCTGTCTGCTCCGGCGAGCAATTCCTCGCTTAGCCCCGGTCCCTCTCCTCCAAATACTAAAATGGAGCGCTCGGGGAGGATGTTGGCGGATAACGGCGTAGACTCCTCGACAATATCAATCGCTATGATCTGTTTTGTATCTTTTCTTGCATAGTCCAAGAAATCAGCTACTGTCTTGTGGTGGTGGATATTCATATATGCATCAGTTACCATTGCTCCGCGCCTATTCCAGTGCCTACGGCCAATGATATGCACAACTGAAACGTTGAATGCGTTCGCTGAGCGAACAATCGTTCCAATGTTAAAGTCGTGTTGAAGGTTTTCGATAGCAACCTCTAGGGGGACACGCGAGGCATCGAGATCAGCCTTGATTGCCGCCACCTTCCAGTAGCGATACTTATCAAGAACATTACGACTATCTCCTTCGCTCAGCAACGTCTCATCGTACTGATCACCCTGCGGCCAAGGCTGCGA
>DFTJ01000013.1:0-518 GCA_002381485.1 Candidatus Saccharibacteria bacterium UBA4215
GCCGGGCTATGCACACCCCTTAAGGTGACGATTAAAGAAGGGCTGGAGAGTAACGCCGGGATCAAGCAGGATGAAGCCTACAGTTTCTCGACCCGAACCCGTTGCTACTCGACGAGCGTGATTGGCTATTCTGAACAGGGGCGCGCAATCGTTGCGTATAGCTTTGGTTCGGGTGCTAAAAAAGTATTATTCCAGGGAGCGATGCATGGCAATGAAGGCAATACGAAAGCACTATTAGATACATGGATAGGGGTGCTCGAGGCTTCACCTGGGCAAATCCCAGACGACACGCAGATTGTTGTGATTCCACTAGTGAATCCAGACGGTTACGCAGCCGGGACGCGCAACAATGCCCGGAACGTTGATCTTAACCGTAACTTTGACACAACTGATTGGCAATCAGACGTCGAAACAGTTAACGGGCAGCCACTTGAAGGTGGTGGGGGCTCTTCACCTGAATCAGAGTCAGAAGCTAAGGCACTCGCAGACTATACACGCCAGCTGTCGCCCTCTCTAAC
>DFTJ01000013.1:613-1412 GCA_002381485.1 Candidatus Saccharibacteria bacterium UBA4215
GAAACTCTTCTTCGTTAGCGGCCACGTACGCGTCTTTGTCGGGATATAGCAATAAAACAGGGGTGTCGGGGGCCTTTAGCTATGAAATAACTGGCACCTATGATGACTGGATGTGTCAGCGTCTGGGCTTACGGAGTATTCTAGTGGAGCTTGCCACCTCTTATAGCGCCGAATTTGAACGCAATAGGGCGGCAATGTGGGAGATGGTACGATCGTAGTCTAGGGTGTATTAATGCCGTAACAATAAAAAAACGGCCTATCTCGCAGATAAGGCCGTTTTGATTGTTGAATCGATTTTTGGATTCAAACAGGTGCTGATTAATAATATCGCACAGGGTGGATACATGCAATAGTAGCATCGCCATATATCCGCAATTTATGCAAGTAATACGATATAATATAAAAACGCTTGTGTAAAACTTGACAGAAAGCATAAGCTATGCTAGTATAAGCACTATACACATACCATGTGTGAGGTATAAATGAGGGTTTCCACGCCGAAAGGCTAGTGGAAATCTTTTTAATTAATGAGGAGAACTCAAATGGCAGGAACAAAAGCCGGCGGCCAGAAGGCTGCAGCAAAGAACCTACAACGTGACCCAGAATTCTACGCGAAGATCGGTCGCAAGGGTGGAAAAAACGGATCAACTGGCGGTTTTGCCGCTAACCCAGAGCTTGCTCGTATTGCAGGCGCTAAGGGTGGCCGTATCTCACGTCGTCGCAAGACAACTGTGTAATACCACTTCTTACAGAAAAACCCCGCTTAGGCGGGGTTTTTTGTTGTCTTGGGGAGAGTGTA
>DFTJ01000013.1:1607-3656 GCA_002381485.1 Candidatus Saccharibacteria bacterium UBA4215
TGGAGCCAATCTCGATAGGTGTCGAGGTGATCTTGAACGGCATCCTCATCAATAGAGATCTCATAGGTTGGGGCAAGTTCTTTGGCTTTATCCCAGGCTGCGGTCTCTAGGGCAATGAGCTCGACGTCGCGGGAGTATTCTTGGTGGCCAAGCACGCCGTGCGCAAGCTCGTGTAATAACAGGCTGTCGCACAGTGGGTCAGCCTGGTTGAAATGCACCGTTGACTGTACTGGAGACCAGAAGAATTCAGCACTTGGCTGGAAGGTGATCGAGGGGAAGTCGGCGGTTAGTCTAGCGAGCAAGGGTGTCGACGGCATAGTAGTAGCATCCATAAATGACAGCTTGTTCTGGGTGTTTCGCTTTCACGATGCGTGGCAGAGGAATGTGGTCGGGGAGATGTTCTTTTAGGAGCCCCTTTAGATCATGCTGGTAGTGTGCAAAATAGGTGCCAATGCTGCCGCCAATAATAATAACGTCGGGTTGGAGGACTGGAATGGTAGCCAGAAATCCACGACTAATGCGATCAGCAATCTGATACCAGGTTCGTTTGCTCTTGATGTCTCGAGCGTACTTCCCGTACGTCCTGTAGATGGCCTTTCCAGAGGCAAATGTTTCCCATTCGCGTACTCGGCCGTCGTATTCCACCATGCTGCGGCCAATCTCACTAAAGCGGAGTGCATGATGGATTTGTCCATCGGTAATAATGCCGCTGCCAATACCAGTGCTGATGGTGACATAGAGTGATAGTGCCGGGATAGTGGCGAGTTGTCGCGTCTCTGCTAATCCCGCCAAGTTAGCATCGTTATCAACATAGATGGGTGCGCCTCCCAGAATACCTTTGAGGGCAGCGCCGACGTCGAAGTTCTTCCATTTTAAGTTATTACACCAAATGGCGACACCATCCTTGACGATGCCAGGTAGTGCAACGACAATGGCATCAACATCGTCAGCGCCGAAATGAGCTTCAAGTTGTTGCGACAAAGTGTGTACGTAGGTTGCGGTGTCTTTTGGTGTGGGGAACTTAAACTCTTGGTCAATCTGACCCTTGTCGTCAAAACTGGCGACTAATGTCTTGGTACCCCCGGTGTCGACCGCAATAATCATAACTTTAGTGTAGCATGTTCGTCGGTAAATGAATGAGCAAATGCGCGTGAAGATGGCTATGCTTGCAATCCAAAATAAACCGTTTCATACTAGGTGTTATAAGAGGAGAAACAGTATGGCGAGTATACGTGGATGGCGCATCACTCGGGCGGGCATGATATTTATTGCAGTTATTATCGGACTTGCGCTTCTGGCGTTTACCGTTCTGTATGTGGCGCAGCAACGCGGCGAACAGGCACGACAAGACGAAGCGGCGGAAATCGCTCGTGAAAACCTTGAAGAACAGGCGAATCGGCCCATTGCTATCGCTGAAGATGAAGCAGTAAACAATGGCGAGGCGGTGACATCGAGCGACGAAGATGACCAGGCCGCACCAGAAGCATTGCCAGAAACTGGTCCAGAGCTGTTTGCGCTGGTTGGTGTCTTCGCGCTTGTCTTTGCGACAGCCTCATTTGCCACTTCGCTTCGAGCGACTCGTCAGCTCTAGACTTTCCTCTGTATATGGGGTAAAATGAAGGCAATCGAGGAGGTGCATTAATTCTTTTAGTGCGCCCTGCGAAATACATTAGGAAGGAGTCTGAAAAAAGACTTATGGCAAAAGCCGCAACAATAACAATGGATGATCTGCTTGCATCGGAAGATGCAACATTAAAGCAGCTCACACAAGGAGAGGTGATCGAAGGATCAGTTCTCGTAATTCGAAAGCACGAGGTCTTGGTTGATCTTGGTCCGCACGGAGTGGGACTTGTTCCGCGACGTGAGGTGGGCTTTTCACGCGCCCTGAACGTAGGGGACGCTGTCAGCGCAAGTGTTGTTGACACTGAGCTGGAGAATGGCTATGCACTGCTTTCACTGCGTAAAGCAGCGAAGGACAAGGGCTGGGACGAGCTTGCCGTCAAGATGGAGAGTGGCGAGATTATCGACGTTGCTCCGTATGACGCAAAC
>DFTJ01000029.1:0-3466 GCA_002381485.1 Candidatus Saccharibacteria bacterium UBA4215
AAAGAAGGCGCAAAAGAGCGTATTCAGGTATTCGAGGGTGTCGTTATTCGCGTTGACCGTGCGTCTTCACACACTGCCCGCATTACTGTTCGCAAAGTAGCCAGCGGTATTGGTGTCGAGAAGAGCTTCTTGATCCACAGCCCACTCGTAGAGAAGATTGAAGTCGTACGTCGTTCGAAAGTACGTCGAAACTACCTATCGTATCTTCGAAACCGTAGTGGTAAGAGCGCACGTTTGAAGGGTGTCAACTTCGACCGTGAAGGCGTGAATGATGTTTCTGTCGAAGCTCCTGTAAGTGAAGAAACTGTAGCCGAAGAAGCTGCAGCGCCAGCTGAAAAATAATCTTTTGTTTTTCTTGCCTATGAATGAGTCGCCCTATCGGCGGCTCTTTTTAGTCGGTATACTAGGGCTATGATACTGGGAATTGATGAGGTTGGCCGTGGGCCGTGGGCAGGCCCATTGGTGGTTGGAGCGGTCGTGTTGGGCGACGCGGCAATCGAAGGGCTTGCGGACAGTAAAAAGCTGACCCCACGCCGTCGAGAGCAGCTTGCCGCTCAAATTAACGCAACAGCGTCGGCAATCGGACTTGGGTGGGTACACGCGGCTGAGCTGGATGAATTGGGGATGTCTCAGGCGCTTCGTTTAGCGACAGTGCGGGCGGTCGAACAGATACACGCTCCATATCACGAGATTATTTTGGATGGCACAATTAATTTCCTAAGCGACACCAACAAGGGCTCGTACGTTACGGTATTGGCGAAAGCGGACGCACTAGTGCCGGCTGTTTCGGCGGCATCAATTGTCGCGAAAGTCGCACGAGATATGTACATGACAGAACAGGACGGTGTATACCCAGAGTATTCTTTTGCAAAGAATGCTGGCTATGGCACTGCAGCGCATAGACTTGCGATAGCCAAGCATGGCGTCACGCCACTTCACAGGCTTTCCTTTGCACCTCTTGCCCAATATCGGCCTGATGCTGGGGCCGACAGCCCAAAGGTGCGTACGGCACACCTTAAGCAGACGACGAGAGATATCGGCAATGCCTCCGAACAGTTGGCTGCGAAGTGGCTAGAGGGCGAGGGGTATAGGATACTCGAACGAAACTGGCGAACAAAATACTGCGAAGTAGATATTATTAGCCAGAAAAATGGTGAACTGCACTTTATAGAAGTGAAGCACCGTCGAAATTCGCAGTCTGGTGACGGGCTGGCAGCAATTACTCGACAAAAGGAGACTCAGATGCGCCGAGCAGCTCAGCTTTATTTGGTTCGCCAGTCGCTCCAGGCTCCGGTTCACCTGATGGTGATTGCGACATCGGGAGAATCTTCAGGCATGTCAATCGACCACTGCTTAGAGTTGGAGTAAAGCTGCTCGTACCGCAGGGCCATCTTTTTCAATCAAGGCGACGCGGTGCTCAAGCTCGGTTATTCCAAGGTTAATGTTTCGCTTTAGGCCTGGGTGAGAGCGTAGCGGTGAAAAGAATTCCTTGTATTCCTTCAGTTCTTGCGAAGTCATGAGGACGCTGCCAGTATAGCGCGGGAATGCATCGTAGCTTTTATCGCTGCCGAAAGATTCTTCGATCCACGACCAGTTGTCACGGAGCCACTGCCAGGTCATTGTGCGGCCGTGGCGATTGCGGAGCAGCCACACGCACCAGCGAGCGACGTCTTGACGACGAATGATGTCATTGTTTTTTAGCAACCCTAGCAATCGAGCTATGACCTCCGGCTTCTTTGTTGCTGTTAAAGCAGAAGCAATGTCTTCCTGCAGTTCACTTGAGCTCGTCTTGGCATGAATATCTAGCAGAGTGTCAACGATCGTTTTCGGATGATGAGCACGTACTGCCGCCGCAAGGATGCCTGGTCGCAGGTTAGGGTCTAGGTCATCTATAGGAGTGCTTTGGTAGATTTTTTGTGCCTGAGTAATGGCATCAGGGTCTTCGCCATATAAACTGAGTCCAATAATGAGGCTGCGCAGTTTCGCATCGGATTCAACTTCATTCTGTTCTGGGTGCCATCCGAGCCGTTCGTACTGAGGTGCAGCAAGGTCTTTCACAAATGCTCTTAGTCTTTTTTCTGAAGCTTCATCGGTTTCGACGAATTTCTTTAGTTCGTTGAGCGCCATAGCTATCGTGCTCCAGACTGCTTCTGACTGCTCGTCTTTATAACTAGCAATAACTTTTAGGATATCAGCCGAAGAGATGAACCCTGCTTGTGCAAGCAATGTTTGTTCGTGCAAGAATTTCATACGATTGATTTCTGACATGGAGGGAAGCTGTTCTAGAAGTGACGGAAGGAGGTCTGCACTGTAGTGGGTGAGATAGTGCGAGCCATTGTCATGGTTGAAAACAGGAGTCGGCAGAGAAGCTTTGTAGGGCATATCAGTGGATTTTGTAGAAAAGAGTTCGGTGGTATCTGATGTAGAAGCCATTCCGAGGGGAATGGGCCACAGTCTATCTGACGGCTGATGCTGACCAATAAAGAACTGCTCTTGTCGAAGCTGGAGCGCATCACCTGCGCGTTGGACGTGAATAACGGGATAGCCTGGCTGTGTGATCCATGCGTTCATCAGGCCTACGATGTCTTTTCCAGATGCATCGCTAAAGCATTTCCATAGGTCGGCAGCAACAGTGTTTTTGTAGGCGTGTGTTTGGAAGTATTTTTTAAGGCCTTCTTGCATCGCTTGGTCGCCAATGTAATGCTGGAGCATCCGTATCATACGACCGCCCTTGGCGTAGACGATTGATGGGTCGAAAAGTGAGTTAATTTCGTCAGGGTGTGATACATCTGTTTGGATTGACTGGACACCTTCGAGAGCGTCACGTCGTAATGCTGATACTACCTCGTGCGCAGAGTGGTCAAGCCAAACGCGCCAGTCGGGCTCGATGGCATCGATTGCGATGTACTCCATGATATTTGCGAAGCTTTCGTTCAGCCAGAGGTCGTTCCACCATTCCATGGTGACTAAGTTACCAAACCACTGATGGCTGAGCTCATGGGCAATCATGAGCGCTGACTGTTGGCGAGTTTCTAGGGCGGTGGTAGCCGGGTCGACCAGCAAGCCGATTTCGCGGTAGGTCACAAGGCCCCAGTTTTCCATTGCTCCTGAGGAGAAGTCGGGCAGTGCGACATGGTCTGATTTTGGAAGGGGGTATGGGGTGCCAAAGTAGGAGTTAAAAAAGTCGATACAGCGACGAGCGATGTCGACCGCAAAATCAAGACTTTGAGCGGGCTGAGCCTTCGTTGCCCAGACATTTACTTCAATGCCATCTTCAGTCCGCCCTGTTTTTCTGTGCAATTCACCAACAACCCATGCAAGTAGGTACGTGCTCATGCGGGGAGTTTTTTCAAAGCTGGTGACGAGTGCTCCTGCCTCGGATCGCTGCGACGCAACGGGCATATTGCTGAGTACGGTGACCCCCTCTTCAGTGGTGAGAGTCAGGCTAAAGGTGGCTTTTGCGGCA
>DFTJ01000029.1:3662-4605 GCA_002381485.1 Candidatus Saccharibacteria bacterium UBA4215
GGTTCGTCAACACAAGGAAAGACTTCGCGGGCATGGTGGCTCTCGAACTGCGTGGCAAGGAGCTCTTTCTTTTGCCCCTCGTGTTCGTAGTAACAGGGATATAGTCCATGCATCGGGTCGGTGATGGTGCCACTAAACGACACAACAACGATATGTTCGCCTTGAAGGATATCAGGGTGTTCAACGATGAGCTGGTCATCTTCATCATGGCGAAATGTTGCAGCTTTTCCGTCAAGTGTAGCGCTCTGAACTGTAAGCCCTTTGGCGTGCAGTGGAATAGCCGGGGTCATTTCTGGGGCGGAACCTTTGATGGTGACCGTTCCGTGAAAGGCTCGTTTTTCTCTTTCGAGTGTGAGGGAGAGGTCATAGTGTTCGGGGGCGAAAGTTTCTAAGAGTTGGGTAATTTTCTGCATACGTTCTAGTATACCTGACGGATCGTTTCCTCCCCACACTATGTGTTTATGATGAAACCAATGACGAAGTGTATTGCGACATCGATACGGCCTCGTCATACTAACGAATATGAGAAGGAGGTTCCGTCGACTGAGTGCGTTGGCTGTAGGTGCAGCGGTTATCGTGATGGCCGCAATCGCTGTAACTCCAGAAATTAGACCAAATCCACCATCCGCGGGCGAATCGGACCAACCCGGGTCGGCGGTCGTGGCGTTGAGCGAGCTGTCCGTCAAAGGGCGAGCACCGAAGACCGATTATAGTCGGGAGCAGTTTGGCAGCGGGTGGGCTATGGTGAGTGGGTGCGATACTCGTAATATTATTTTGTATCGAGATCTAGAGTCTCCACAGCTAGATGATGAATGTCGAGTTGTGAGCGGTGTGCTGAATGATCCATATACGGGCATGGTTATTCATTTTAGCCGGCAGGATAGCTCGGCTGTCCAGATTGACCATGTCGTAGCCTTATCGGATGCGTGGCAAAAAGGCGCAT
>DFTJ01000029.1:4654-15910 GCA_002381485.1 Candidatus Saccharibacteria bacterium UBA4215
AGGATAGCTCGGCTGTACAGATTGACCATGTGGTGGCGTTATCGGATGCATGGCAGAAAGGCGCGCAGCAGCTCACCCGAGATGGCCGCATTCAATTTGCCAATGATCCGCTGAACTTGCTGGCCGTGGACGGACCGGCCAATCAGCAGAAAGGTGATGGCGATGCGGCAACGTGGCTCCCGGCGAATAGTACGTTTCGCTGCGAGTATGTTGCGAGGCAGGTTGCTATTAAGAAAAAGTACACGTTATGGGTAACACCGGCAGAGAAGCAGGCGATGGAGCAGGTGTTTTCGGTGTGCGCAGGGCAGAACCTCCCCACGAAATAGCTATTGCTCGTTTGCTGTATTTGCGATATAATAACGACAGTACATTCCGGCCGGCAGGTCGGATTTTTTAGTCAAAGAAAGGTCTAAAAGCAATTATGGAAGAAATGAATTTAAAGCAACTTACTCTGGCTGTCCGCACGATCGCGGAAGAGAAGAACTTACCTGAAGAAACAGTGCTTTCTGTCATCGAGCAAGCAATTGCCGCAGCGTGGCGTCGTGATAACGGTGAGCGCGATCAAGAAGTGCGAAGCGAGCTCAACGTCAACAAGGGAACGGCACAAGTATTTGTGGCTCGTGAAGTTGTTGAAGTTGTCGGCAGTGAAGCGCACGAGATTAGTCTAGAAGATGCGCGCAAGATCAAGAAGGACGCTCAACTGGGCGACTTGATCGAGGACCAGTATGAAGTGAGCAGCTTCGGTCGTGTCGCGGCTCAGACTGCAAAGCAGGTTGTGCTGCAGCGCCTTCGAGAAGCTGAGCGTGAAGTTGTCTTGGGTGAGTATGAAGACAAGATCGGCACCGTCGTGAACGCTACTGTTCAGCGTGTTGAGCCACGTGTTGTTCGGATTGAAGTTGGCAAAGCGAACGGTATTATTCCGCAAAGCGAGCAGATTCAAGGTGAATACTATAGTGTCGGGAGCCGCCTGAAGGTCTTCATTAAGGACATCGAGCGCGATAACCGCGGGCCACAGCTAATCTTAAGCCGCGGCAATGAAGAGTTTATCGAATACCTGTTCCGCCAAGAAGTTCCTGAACTTGAGACCGGTGCTGTTGAAATCAAGACGATTGCTCGCGAAGCTGGCCGTCGCACTAAGCTGGCTGTCGCCAGTACAGTTCCTGGTGTTGACCCAGTTGGTACATTCGTTGGTGGGCACGGAACTCGTGTTCAGGCAGTCATGAACGAAGTTGGTGATCAGGAAAAAATCGACATTGTTACCTTTGATGAAGATACCGAGCAGTTCATAAAGAACGCACTCAGCCCGGCTGAGGTGAAGAAGGTAGAAATCAACGAAGCTGACAAACGGGCCACTGTCTATGTGAATGAAGACCAGCAGTCGATTGCAATCGGTCGTGGTGGACAGAACGTTCGTCTGGCAAGCCGTTTAACAGGCTATGAACTGGATATTGAAGAAGCTGTTGCTGCCGCAAAACCGGCCGAAAAAGCTCCACGAAAGAATATCGAAGACAGCTTGCTTAGTGCAATTGAAGCGTCTGACGAAAAGTAATACCTACATAAAAATATCAATTAGCACTCGCTTGACCCGAGTGCTAATTTTTTGCTATAATCGTTTGTATAACGCAAGGAATCTATAAAAAAGCTTGCACTTACTATGCTGGAGGAGAGATAATAAGAATATGTCTGATGACTTTACGGAATTCATCTCGCATCTTACCGAGAACGCTCGGACCAGTTTGCATCACGCGACGCTTATCGCCCAGGGGTACGGCAGCCCATATATTGGAACCGAACACTTATTGCTTGGTGTTATGGCCCAGGGCGCTTCAGTTGGCGCCAAAATTTTAGCTGATGCGGGGGTGACACTCGATCGTGCACAATCTTCGCTTAATATGGCGCCGGTTTCTACTACTGTTGGAGGCATTACGACAAAGAGTTTAAGTGAGACGGCAAAACTGACGTTAAAGATGAGCTGGGACGTTGCTCAGGAGTTCCACCAGGACTATCTTGGTACTGAACATATTCTGTATAGTATTCTGACGCAAAAAAATGCTCGCGCCACAGTGCTACTGCGCGATATGGATGTGAATGTGCCGGAGATTATATCTGAGTTAGAAGAGTACTTGGATCGTCAGGGCGATACATTCTCGCGTATTGGCGGCGACACAGCAACTGAAAAAAAGATGCCTACTCGAAAGGGCGCACTGGGGACTTTCGGGACCGACCTCACTGCTAGCGCGCGCGAGGGTAAGCTTGACCCAGTGATTGGCCGCGCCGATCAAGAGGAGCGCCTGGTGACTATTTTGAGTCGTCGAACAAAGAATAACCCTGTTCTGATTGGCGAACCGGGTGTTGGGAAGACGGCTATCGTTGAAGGCCTGGCGCAGCGTATAGCTAGTGAAGACGTCCCCGAGCATCTGCTTGACAAGAGGATTGTTCAGCTTGATTTGGCTGGAATGATTGCTGGCACGAAATATCGCGGGGAATTTGAAGAACGCCTGAAGAAAGTTATTTCTGAGCTGCAAGAGCAAAAGAATGTCATCATTTTTATTGACGAGCTGCATTTGCTTGTTGGCGCTGGTGCTGCCGAAGGTGCACTTGACGCGGCGAATATGCTAAAGCCGGCTCTTGCTCGTGGTGAGATTCGCATGATCGGCGCAACGACGCTCGACGAATATCGCAAACACATCGAAAAAGATACAGCGTTAGAGCGCCGCCTACAGACCATAGTCGTTCCAGAGCCGACTCTTAAGAATACGATAGCTATTCTAAAAGGCCTAAAGTCCTACTACGAGAAACACCATGGCGTTACTATTACTGACGAAGTTATTGAGGACACCGTGTATATGGCCGACCGTTATATTAGCGAGCGGCATATGCCAGACAAGGCAATCGACGTTATCGATGAGGCCGCGGCACGTATCCGTGTGAAGACGGGGCACAAGCCAAGTAAGCTTCGTGACTACATGAAGCAGCTCAAGAACTTAAACGAGAAGATGGAAGAAGCGGTGACGGCCGAAGACTATGAACGTGCTGCATTGTATAAAACACGCATTAGCCAACTGACGCAAAAACTTGACGAAACACGCGAAGTGGCGGAAAAGAAAAAGCCGATCATACTAACCGATGATGATATCTCGCATGCCATTTCTTTAATGACAGGTATCCCCGTCAGCCGAGTGCAGAAGTCTGAAGCAAAATTGCTACGTCGCCTGGAAGCGCACCTTGGAAAGTATGTTATTGGGCAGCACGAAGCTGTTGAGAAGGTTGCGCGAGCAATTCGTCGTAGTCGGAGCGGAGTCGCAACAAGCAAGCGGCCTATTGGTTCATTCGTCTTTATGGGACCTACCGGTGTGGGCAAGACAGAGCTTGCCAAGGTGCTTGCTCGTGAGGTCTTTGGTAGTGACGATGCCCTGATAAAGATTGATATGAGCGAGTTCAGCGAACGACACAATACTAGTCGCTTAGTGGGAGCACCAGCGGGCTACGTTGGGTACGATGACGGCGGTCAATTAACGGATAAAATCCGCCGCCAGCCATACAGCGTTGTCCTATTTGATGAAATCGAGAAAGCTAATCCAGATGTGTTTAACCTATTGCTGCAGATTCTTGAAGATGGCTCGTTGACTGACGCCCAGGGTCACAAGATTGACTTCACGAATGCAATCATTATTCTTACAAGTAATCTTGGCGCCGATATGATGATGAAAGAATCGAGCTTAGGGTTCCATGCTTCGACGAGAGATGACGAAAAGCGCCTTGAAAGTATCCACGAAGAGAATGCCGCTGCTGCTCAGGAGGCGTTGGGACGAGTGATGCGCCCCGAGCTTATTAATCGGTTTGATGCCGTCTTGACGTTCAAAGCCCTCACGCGCCGTGAAGTCGGGAAGATCTTCGATACACTACTGAATGAGCTCCAGGAGCGACTGGTGCGCAAGGGGATTCGCTTGGTCGTGGAGGCCTCAGCCAAACGACTTATTCTCGATAAGGGCCATGATGAGAAATTTGGTGCGCGCCCTCTCAGGCGGACAATGCAAGACATGCTCGAGCACGAGATTGCTGACGGGATCCTTTCGGGCGAATATGACAAAGGCACTGTGCTGCGCGCTAAAGCCGTAAAAGGGAAGGTGGAATTGGGTGTCTCCACAGAGGAATAGACGCCACCTGGCTGGCGCAATTCTTGCCGGAGTGTTGAGTTTAATAATCCTGGCAACAGCTGGCTGGCTGTTCTTTAACCGGCAGTTTGTTGCCGATCAAGCAATTGTGTGGTCGTATACCCCACCTGCCGATATATTGAGCCTGGAAGAGCGTTTACGGCTGACGGATAAAGGGTCATTCTACTTAAGAGTGACCGAACCCGACATTGCACCTGCTGCACAGTTTAACCAAGATTGTCCACGGCTTGAGCCGGGAAGCCCCATTCTTGGCTGTTATTCTTCGGGCCGAATGTATATCTATGACGTTACCGAAGACCGTCTTGACGGCATAGAAGAGGTGACTGCAGCCCATGAAATGCTTCACGCGGTCTGGGAGAGGATGAGTCTTGCCGAAAGGGATCGAATTGGGACACTCTTGAAGACGGAATATCAGCAGAATGCAGACGAACAGCTTGTTGAACGTATGGGCTACTACGAGCGGAATCAGCCAGGAGAAATTATCAATGAGTTGCATTCCATCATTCCCACTGAGGTGAAAGTGATTAGCCCTGAATTGGAAGAGTATTATGCACAGTATTTCGAAGATCGACAAGTTGTGGTTGGCCTGTACGACCAATATAGCTCGGTGTTCACATCTCTCGTCGCAAAGGCGGATGATTTGTACGCAGATCTGGCCGCTCTTGGCGATTCAATCGAGACAAGGAGCGTTACATACAACGTTGGGGTCGATGTTTTGGCGCAGGATATCAATAGTTTTAACACTCGAGCAAACTCTGGTGCGTTTAGTTCAACGGCCGAGTTTAATCAAGAGCGGAGTGCTTTAGTGGCTCGCTCTAACGAACTCGAGGCGCTACGGGTGCAGATTGGTGAAGACATAGAACGCTACAACCGCTTGTACCAGGAATACCAGGACGTTGCAGGTGAGCTTGAGTCACTGAATGCAAGCATAGATAGCATCAGTGAGTTGAAACAAATTCCTTTATTTGAGTAAAATTTCATAACTGAACGCTATACTAGAAGTAATGCCTAAAGCCAAAACAAAATTTATTTGTCAGCAGTGCGGTGCGTCACACAGCAAGTGGTCCGGCCGCTGTGACAATTGTGGCGAGTGGAATACGCTTGTTGAGCAGTCGGTTGCGTCGGGCTCCTCATCTGTCGCAAAGGCGGGTTCGAGTGGTAAGCCGCTCGCTGTTCAGTCGATCAAAGATGTCGCTGGCGAGGATATATCCAAGCGACTAGGGACGGGCGTAAGAGACTTAGATGATGTACTGGGCGGCGGCGTCCTGCCAGGGGCAGTGATGCTGCTTGCTGGTCAGCCGGGTATCGGGAAGAGCACGCTCTTGCTGCAGGTAACGGCCCACGTCGCAAAGCAGCACCGTGTGCTGTACGTGAGTGGCGAGGAGTCTGCGAGTCAAGTCAGACTACGGGCACAACGCCTGGGTGCAGAGAAGAGTGAGCAGCTCGATTTTGCTGCAAGCACTACCGCCAATGATATTGCGTCGAGTATTCGCCAGGGAGACTACGCTATGGTGATAGTTGATTCTATCCAAACCCTTACCCTTGATGAGATTACGAGTGCTCCAGGGACTGTCAGTCAGATCACTAACAGCAGTAACGTTTTGATTCGCGCAGCCAAAGAGAGTAACACGGCTGTTGTGCTTGTGGGTCACGTCACGAAAGAAGGCAGTATCGCGGGACCCAAGGTGTTAGAGCATCTTGTAGATGTCGTTTTGCAATTCGAAGGGGATCGATACGGAGGATTTAAGATTGTTCGGGCAATAAAGAATCGTTTTGGTTCTACTAACGAGGCGGCTATCTTTGAGATGTATGAAGAGGGCCTGAGAGCGGTTGAGAACCCATCTGAGGCGCTCTTGGCCGAAAGGAATCCTTCTGATGGTTCGGTGGTCTTAGCGACACTAGAAGGCACCAGGCCGTTGCTGGTAGAGATTCAAGCACTTGTTAATCCAACCACATTCGGGTATCCTAAGCGTACCGCCAGTGGTTTTGACCTTAATCGCCTGAATCTCTTAATCGCCGTTATTGAGCGACGAACAAAGCTGAATTTATCAGACAAAGACATTTACATAAATGTTGTCGGGGGGCTAAAGTTAAACGATCAAGCTGCGGATTTAGCCATTTGCATGGCTATCGCAAGCGCTGCGGCGGGGCGTCGCATTGATGATAAAACCGTTGTTTTTGGTGAAGTCGGGCTCGGCGGAGAAATTCGATCAGTCATCGCCATCGATAAGCGAATCAATGAAGCACGAAAGCTTGGATTTACGCGCGCCATTGGCCCTCGGGCATCAAAAAATAATACATTTATTACATCTGTCGGCGATATCCGCTCTGCCTTGATAGATTATCTACAAAAGTAAGGAACTTATGGAAATATTAATTGTCATTACGCTGCTGATTATCGCAGCCGAAACAACATACCTTGTGTATTCACAAAATAGAAAAATATCATATTCAAAACGCCAGCAAACGCCAATATTCGTCGATACGTCCGTATTGATAGATGGCCGGATTATGGCCGTTGCCCAATCAGGCTTTATTACTAGTAAGCTGTATATTCCGCGCAGTGTTGTGGGCGAGCTACAATTTTTGGCCGACAACGGAGACACCGATAAGCGAAGCCGCGCACGACATGGGTTAGATGTAGTCAGCGAACTTCAGGCGCTCTCGACGGTTCAGGCTGAGGTGTTTAGCGATAGTACGACGGCCGAGGAGGGTGTCGATAATCGTCTGTTGAAACTTGCAAAGGAGTACGGTGGTGCGATTTGCACGATTGACTTCAATCTGAACAAAGTTGCTCAGGTGGAAGGTATCCCCGTCTTGAACGTGAATGATCTTGCTAAGACGCTCCGCATGGCGTATTTACCTGGCGAAAAGATGATGCTCGAGTTGACGCAGAAGGGGAATGATTCTCATCAGGCGGTCGGTCACCTAACGGATGGGACAATGGTTGTTGTCGAGCATGCAAGTAGCAGTGTTGGAAAAAAGGTAGAAGTAGAATTTATTCGTAGCTTGCAGACAGCGGCCGGCAAGATGATGTTTGCCCGATTGGCAAATGGAAATAGTGGTAACGGTAGCGATACTAAATCTACAAAAAAGACCATTAAATCATCTTCTCGCTCTCGCTCTGACAAAAACCAAAAGCCTCAAGAGCCGCAGCAACAGCAAAACGCTCCAAAGAAGCCGAAACAGCAGCAGCGCCGCCGCCCGAAGACGAATGAAGATCGTTTGGTAGAGCTAGCTAATAGCTAACTTTGTGTCTCGGCTGGACTAGTATGACCGAGAGGCTTCGTAGTAGCCGGTATCTACAACGCGGGCGCTAATGCTGCCAGTTGGGTTATCTTCTCCCTCGTAGGTTGCAGTGTAGCTATTTCCTTGACTGCTGACAGCTAGACTTGTACCACCCACAGAGATTGTCACAGCATTGCTTCCCAGTGAGAATGTTCCGCGTGAGACGGGTATAGTGATAATCCACTCGTCTGTATCACCAGCTGATACTTCGGCTGCTCCAAGGCTTGGACGAACATCATTACACTCGTGACGGTCGTCCTCTTCAGTGGCATCGTATCCACTCGGCACGTTGGTGTAGATTGCTTCGTCTGTGACAGGATCGATAGACCGAACGACATCGAGTTCGATGCGAGCGGCTTCTGGGGTACAGTCAGTCGCTTTCTTTTTCGAGACACGGTCGAAGGTGAGTTTTGCATTGCTTTGGCCTTGTGTTCGGCTCCACCAGGAAGGATATACTTGGCCACCGACACGCTGGATTCCCTGCGGTTGAGCGAACCAGTCACTCGATGACCATCTTCCTTCTTTCTGGTACACCTCTTTATGGGCATACTCCATAACGGAGGCAACTATTGGACTCCCCAGTGAGGAGGTACCGTTGCGGAGGATTGTTGTATCGGGGTTACCGAGCCACACCCCCATGGTCAGCGCAGGGCTGTAGCTGAACATCCAGAGATCTTTCGCGTTCCCTCCTTTATCCGAAGTTCCTGTCTTGGTGGCTGTTTTGACACCGGGTATGTTTTTAGCCGAGAAGTTACCAAGTGCGGCACTTGCGTTGACGTCACTGAGAATATCACTGACGATGTATGAGGCTTGGTTGCTGATAACTCGATTACCTTCCACGTCACTCCATTTCTGAAGTGTTTCTCCGGAGTTGTTTTTTACCTCAAGCACAGACGATTGAGGCTTCTGAACGCCGCCACGAGCAAGTGTGGTGTAGGCGTTGACCATGTCAACTTGTCGTACGCCACAACCGCCAATTGCCAGCGCCAACCCTGCGGTTTGGTCTGCTCCAACGGTGCAGTAGCTGGCTGCTCCCATCTCTCGGATAGTCTGCAGTGTAGAGCCAGCCGCTTCGCTGCTACTGCTATCATTTATGTACATCGCTTTGACGGCAGGAATGTTGCGTGATGTTGCTAGGCTGGTTCGCACGGTGACATCACCAAGGAACCGACGATCAGCATTTTGCAACTTTGCACCATAAATCTCATCAATTTCTTCGTCCTTAAGAACGGTGCCACTACCGTAGTTTTGTTGTCCTTCGGGTTTTTGTTCGAACAACTCTGCATAGACGAAAGATTTGACCGACGAGCCAGGCTGGATGTAGGCAGTTGCAGCGTTATCCTGTCCAAACCCCGGATAATCAAAGTCGCGACTCCCCACCATGGCGATGATTTGGCCACTCTGCGAGTCAGCTACGGTAGCTGCACCGTTTGTAAAGCCAGCAAAGTCGGGGACGTAAGAGTTGAACATGTCATCCATTGCCGACTGGAGCCTCTCTTGGATACGCAGATCGAGGGTTGTTGTGACGCTTAGGCCGCCACGACCAACTGTCGCTTTTCCTAGTTCATCTTCAAGCTGTGTGCGCACCATTTGGACGAAGTGGGGCGCTTTAATGTTTTCATATTGATCAGCAACTGGTCGAAGTGTGTCAAGAATAGCCACCTCTTTTGCTTCGTCCGCTTCTTTTTGGGTAATGTAGCCCACCTCTCGCATTGCGTCGAGTGTTGCATGCTGTCGAGCAATCAGTCTCGGATGACCAGCGACGTTATAGGGGTCATAGACAGATGGATTCTGGGGGATGGCGGCTAATAGAGATGCCTCAGCAAGCGAAAGGTCTTTAGCCGATTTGCCAAAATAAGTCTGCGCGCCCGACTCGGCACCGTTGCGGCGACCGCCGTATGGTGACTCATTGAGATAAAGTGTTAGGATCTGATCTTTGTCGTACATCCGCTCAATCTCAACCGCAAGAATCAGCTCTTTGATCTTTCGGGGTATACCGCCAAGGCCTCTGTCTCCTGCTTCGTCAGCGAAAAAAACCTGCTTTACAAGTTGTTGTGTAAGTGTTGATCCACCCTGCACTTCGCCGCCAGTTGCGTTATTGATTGCAGCACGTAGGGTGCCTGATATACTGACGCCGCTGTGTTGGAAGAAGTCGCGGTCTTCGATCGCAATCGTTGCCTGCTTTAACGTGTCACTCAGCTCATCGCTTTCAACGACGAGCTTGTAATTTCCTTCGCCTTTATCTTCCCAGAGAAGCTCACCGTTACGATCGAAATATTTAGTAACGGTAGACTGGACGCGTTTATCGATTTCACCTGGGCGAATCTGATCGAGATCGCGGCGGAAGTATGCGAAGAGAGCGCCAGTAAGGAGCGCGAGAATGAGGATGACAATGCCGGTAATTTTGAGAGCCATAATGATGCCTCGTTTGCTAAACCAGTAGGCCCAGAAGCGTTTTGGGTGCATACGATGAAAGAATCGTTTGACGGGGTGTTTTGGAAGCGATGCCAGATACTCAGCACGGCGGCGTGACTCTTTGTCGCGCTTTGCTTTAACGCGCTTTGATAAGTTAGCGTAGACGCTCAGTTTGCGTGATGTCCGTTTTTTTCCCACAGTTCCTCGTTCTTGTATAAACTATTACCACTATTATAGCACCAATTACTGTGCGTAAACCCCTAATGTTTGCTATACTACCAAGGATAAAACGGATAAGGAGATGTATCGTGCCACTTTCAGAAGAACTCCAATGGCGAGGGTTCGTCAACCAGACAACCTTTACCGATAATACCGCCCTAGATCAAGCCCCGATACACTTCTATTTCGGCGTTGATCCGAGCGCCGATAGTATGACAGTCGGTAACTTGGCGGCTGCTATGATGGTGCGTCACTTTATTGATGCCGGACACAAAGCATACCTATTAGTAGGTGGTGCCACGGGCATGATCGGTGACCCCGACGGCAAAAAAGATGAGCGCAGTTTGCTAAGTTTAGAGGACATCGCTCGGAATAAACAGGCTATTGCTGATCAATACCGACGCGTTTTCGCCGGTAAGGACTTTGAGATTGTTGATAACTACGATTGGTTTAAGGATATAAACTACCTCGACTTTTTGCGGACTATCGGAAAAAATGTACCAATCAGTCAAATGCTTGGTCGCGATTTTGTGCAGTCTCGACTTGGTGAGGGCGGCGCGGGCATAAGTTATGCTGAATTTAGCTATGCACTCATTCAAGGATATGACTTTTTGCATCTCAATCGAGAGTACGGCGTAACATTGCAGCTTTGCGGCGCAGACCAATGGGGAAACTCGGTCGCCGGTGTTGATCTTATCCGGCGTATTGATGGCAAAGAGGCGCATGTCTACTCAACGCCACTCGTTATGAACAAAGCAACCGGTAAGAAATTTGGTAAAAGTGAGGATGGTGCAGTTTGGCTGGATGAGAAGAAGACGAGTGTGTTTGCTTTTTACCAGTTTTGGCTGAATGCTGATGACGAGGGTGTGGCCGACTACGCCAAGATCTTTACGCTGCTTTCAAAAGAGCAGATTGAAGAAATGGCCCAACAGGTACGAGACGCTCCGAGTGAGCGGCTGGCGCAAAAAACACTTGCGCGCGAAGTTACCTCACTCGTCCACGGTGAAGAGCGGGCCCTGAGCGCCGAACGGGTAACTTCCGTCTTGTTTGGGGGTGGTTCTGTGACTGAACTATCAGAAGACGATGTGGCAGTACTTGCTTCGGAGATACCCGTTGCTGAGACCGGCTCGAGTGTTGTTGACGCACTTGTCGCCCATGG
>DFTJ01000021.1:0-1100 GCA_002381485.1 Candidatus Saccharibacteria bacterium UBA4215
TTTCCTGACATAGACTTTGAAGCCCAGCAAGATTCGTATGATGACTCGGTATCAAATCTTTACTACTGCGCGGGCCAAATCGGGGGAGTGTTGCAGTTTGCTATCGTTGCTCAAAGCCGATCAGGCACACCCTTCACGTATATGTCAGAGGGGGGCTTTAATGGTTCACCAACCGTTGATCTTGGTGCGACAACCGGTGCTGCTGTCTGTGAAGCGGCCGGATTCACACCACCATTTACATGGTCATACGGCTATAACCCAAGCGCTTCGCCGGCATGGTTTGATTGGGCAACCAAGTCATAGGGTTCGGTTCGTGGTAAAATAAAACTATAAATACGGAGTTCCGTAGGAGGTTTTATGAAGGCAGTATGGCAGAATCAAACAATTGCAGAGGCTCCAACAGAAGAGTTGATTCGCATTGAAGGTAATTGGTATTTTCCGCCAACTTCAATTGACGCTCAGTTTTTCGAGGACAGCGATCACAAGACAACCTGTCACTGGAAGGGCGACGCGAGCTATTATGATGTCGTCGTAGATGGTCAAAGGAATGAATTTGGCGCCTGGTATTATCCGCAGCCAAAAGAAGGCTCTATTGAGCGTGTGAAGCACGACTTTACGGACTACGTGGCGTTTTGGAATGGTATTGAAGTAGTCGAGTCATAACGCACGATGATTTTAGGGGAGAGCTTGTGGCCGGGGATGACGCGGCACGGGTTTGCCCACAAAACGCTTGTGTCAATCCGCCCTCATGATAAAGAATCTTTTCCTGTTACAGAGGGCGGGAGATGGCTACCAACCGTAGCTGTCTCGCAGCAAAGTTTTGAGGCAGCACAGGCGCAGCGCGAACACTTTGAGCGGCTGGTGCCTGGATTCGAGCAGACGCTTGCCGCAGTAGCGCTAGAGAGCGTTGCATTTGACGATACTTCGGGGTGTTGGAAGGTCGATTCATTCGATCTTGACGACGAGGCGCATACAAATCTACTATGGAGTGTTGCTGGGCTGGATATGCGGGGCAATGTGTTGAACGATCCTTCATCTAAAGATGACATCAGAGTGTGTGACGATCCTTTCTGCATGAACACTCGTCATTATGACTTTAT
>DFTJ01000021.1:1152-1764 GCA_002381485.1 Candidatus Saccharibacteria bacterium UBA4215
CGCTGTCAAAAATAGGCATCGGCTACTAGTTCCGCCAGCCGAGTATTATGCCGAACAAGCTGATGGGCGCATTCTGCCGCAGTGGGAGGCAGGGGAAGAGAGTCCATTCCTATTGCCATCGGTACAGGAGTCGATCGATGATCTGCGGAGCCTGCAGCTTCAGTGTGTTCCATATGTAGATGATCCGTCACATGCACTACTGAGCCCAAATGCAATTTCTAAAATAACGGTTGATGAGCGGACAGGATGTTGGGTGACGCGGACATACTACACTCGGCCGGATGATTTTGATAAAGGATTTATGTTTGACGGCTATGGTCGTCTGAGCTTTGGTCCGGCGCGCAAGGCCGCTGGCCAACCATCTGGCCCACGCGTTGCGCATCGAGTGGTGTGGGATGCCGTCGGTAACACGCTCCATAAAGGCATGGTCTTGAATCACGAATGTGGCTTTCGGCCGTGCTGTAACCCAAAGCATCTTACGGAAATGACAAGCGGCGATAATAACGATCACTCGCGCCGAATGAATGGCGCACTCCGAAGGTTGTTGGCTGGAGAGAATGTAGCCAATCAAGTATGATAGGTGAATGATTACATACTACACAGATGGCAGCT
>DFTJ01000021.1:1838-4693 GCA_002381485.1 Candidatus Saccharibacteria bacterium UBA4215
TGCAGCCCTAACCCTGGCCCAGGAGGATTTGCAGTGATTAAAGAGATGCAGCCAGCGATTGGTGGTCACGAGATGAATTCAACCAATATCCGCATGGAAGGTAAGGCATTGATTGCCGCCATGAAAGACGCCAATGGGGAACAGTGTCAGATTTTTACTGATAGTGAGTTTTGGATTAACGTCATTACAAAATGGGCACCTGGTTGGGCTGAAAAAGGCTGGAAGAAAAAGGGCGGCGAAATCAAGAACCTGGATATAGTCCAAGAAGCGGACGCGCTCTATGGTGAATCGAATGCAACACTTCGTTGGGTGCGTGGGCACGAAGGCGATGCTGGCAACGAGCTTGCTGATGAATGGGCGAATAAGGCCCGTGAGCAGCGCCTTGACGGTCCAATCCAGTCGGCCTGATTACCGATTCTAGACAATAGTATTTGAGCATTGTATAGTCTGAGCATGGTTGAGACTGAAATTAGACTGCCGAAACGCCCCATAACGCATGAAGATATTGGCAATGCTTGTTGGAATTTTAGTGATTTATTAACAAACGGAAGCTGGAGTATAGCCGAGGTTCGCCACGCCAGCATAGAGCGAAGTATCGGAGAGCATGTTATTGCACTCATTCGCAAAAAAAGAGATATGCCAAAGCCCGTGTTTGCTGAATCGACTGGCTCAATGGTTACGAATGTATCATTTCACGCTGATAAAGACGAATACATGGTAGACTTTCCCGTATATGAAATCTGCCACTCTGTTGGGCATGAGGTGCTCAGTACCGAGCTGAATCCAGCTCTTGTGGAGCGTATCCTGCGTGAGAATGATGGGGGTGAAGAGGCTTACACTGATTTGCTTAAGGGCACGAGTGAGGAGGAGTTTTCTGATATTAATGAGACTGGCCTTTTGACCCGAAAAATGGAACACGGTTACAGTATCGAACATGATGGATTTCTTGTTGGGTATGATGTTGCGGTGAGCTATTACTTGGATGAAGATTCACTAATCACGGATGACTATTCGATAGGGTGGAATGGTAATGATTTGAGAGGGGAGCCAACAGCCTTTGATGATCAAGGCTTTATTCTCGAATCAAAGCCTGAAAGCGTTGGGCTGATGAGCGCGTCGACGATAGGAGCTGATTTAAGAAATATCGATGAACAATGGCGCGATTTTCTAGTTCTTCATGCTCTTGCGGAGGATATTAATAACGGTGACGAAACAATGCTGGATCATAACCGCCGGGTGCTATCTTTGATGGCCTTGGCTGCATCGCCTATGCTGACAGTCCGACAGCTTCTTCGTCGCTAGTTGTAAATTTTATCGTTGACCCTTATGGTTATCGGCCTCTATAGTAGTTCCTGTTGCTTAACGAAAAGAGAACTATGAACGAAACACCCGAGACTTCCGAAACACCGCGCGAACCGACCGATATTTTTCAATGGGCAAACCTCACCGATGGCGCCAAACATGATTTGCACGTCGAATTCTTCCTGTTTAATCGGAACTATACTCCGTACAGTTTGCGCGTGGGTAATGACCTTGATGCGCAGCTTAAGCCGCTGTTCTTGCTAGATATGATGAGTCAGGTAGAGCTGGGCGCTGGCACTGGCCTGACCGTTCGTGACTACGAGCTGAGCGAGAAGGAAGACAATGTATTGCTGCGGACTGAACTTGAGAAGGTGCGACACGCTGACACGCTAATTCATTTAATCGAGCACGAGCGCCACGACATGGTGGAGTTTAGCGAACAGGAGCACGAAATTAAGCGTATCAAAGGGATGATAGCCCGATTTAGTTATAAGAGTGACCCGAAGAAAGCCTTCTACGTATTTAAGCAGATTAGCGCTGCCAACGTGATTCAGGGCGAGACGTCCTGGCAGTTTTCTGACGGTAAGTTTGAAACCTTTAAGGCTGATTTTGCCTGGAAGGTGCCAACTGACAGCCAGGTGCTGATTGTGGACGGGGATATCTTTATCTTTAATCAGAGTAAGTTCGAACGGTTATTTAATTATGAATTCAAGAAGCAACTCTTGGCTGACCAAAAAGTGGCAGAGATCGAGAAGTTATACAAACTTAGTTTCCCAGATGGTCTCGATTTGCAGACAGTCGTTCGTGAACGCAAGAAGGCGGTCAATAAATTACAGAAGCTAGAAGTGGGAGCCATTACTCAGGAACAAGCACTGTCTTATGCGGACGATATGCAACTAGAACTTATGACCGACGATGCCGGTGCGATCATTATCATGGATGGGAATGACCTTGATATGTTTGTGAACTTAATTAACGAAGACTACATCACCAGTCAAATAACTGGAAAGCGATACGAGATTAAGGCAAAGCGAGCGCTCGACGAGCCGGAAGGCGAGCCGCCTCGAGGCTAAGCGCTTGTGCTTGTCAGCCGACGCAGGAAACTGTTAAATAGGCGCAAGACGTTTGTTGCACATTCATTTTCCGCGTGATACAAGGGAGTAGCATTATGCCTGAAGCTGCACAGTTTATTCCATATAACGTCATTTCTGCGCTGATGACCATCGAAACACCAGCCGTCGCCGTTCGTCTCACCCTGACCGAGCCGCCGCTTACCGAGATATGGGTGACCCCATCGAAACTTTCTCGTCGAGAGTACGAAGGGAAGCGGCCACTCTATCGCTTCACCGCGATAGATGCGACCGGTGTGTGGACAGTCACGATGTACCCCGATCGTTCGGATGAGAGTGGTCGTACGGGTACGGGTGAGGTGACATTCACCGCACACCCTGCACCGCGCGAGCGTTCGACAAGTCGTTAGGAGTCAGGCATTGCCTTGCTCGTGCGCCGTTCTGGAAGTTGAGTTCGCTCCTTCTTGGGCGGCTCTTCTTCTT
>DFTJ01000021.1:4763-5143 GCA_002381485.1 Candidatus Saccharibacteria bacterium UBA4215
TTGGGCGGCTCTTCTTCTTTGTAGCGTATAATAGAAAGAATGAATCAGGGACTCGCATTAGAGATTATGCTCTCCGGGGAGAGCGTGCTACTGACTGGTCCGGCAGGGGCGGGTAAGACGCATGTATTGAATCAGTTTATTCGGCTTGCCAAGCATGATGGCCGGCATGTTTCCGTGACAGCAACAACCGGTCTAGCAGCCACTCACTTAGGGGGTACGACTATCCACAGCTGGAGCGGCATAGGCGTTGCAGATTCGCTGTCGGATAGTTTTGGCGATCATATTTCAAAGGGACGTCGTGAAATTATTGAACGCACTGACGTGCTGATCATCGATGAGATTAGTATGCTGCATGACTTTCGTTTGGACATGGTTGATCA
>DFTJ01000018.1:0-1081 GCA_002381485.1 Candidatus Saccharibacteria bacterium UBA4215
GAAGCAGAATGGCGCGGGATTATTGAAACTTGGCTCGCAACCCCCTTTGCTTCTGCTCCTCGCTTTAAGCGTCGTAATGATCAATTGGATGACTTGTAATGTCTGTTATTGCACCTGCTATTACCGTTGAGACACCGGAGGCTTATAAAGCAACCGTAGAACGTCTACAGGGCTTTGCAACTAGGGTCCATGTTGATATTAGCGATGGTGAGTTCGCGCCCAGCTTTTTGCTCGGTGAAAACAACTTGTATTGGCCCGAAAGCTGGCAAGTTGATGTTCATGCAATGGTTGCCCGGCCAAGTGAACATCTTGACCGCCTTATCGCTTTGAAGCCAAGTTTGATTATTTTCCACGCAGAAATTACCGAAGACAGGGCGGCGCTGGTGGCAAAGATTAAGCAAGCGGGTATCCGAGCTGGAGTTGCCCTGCTGAGGACGACGGTTCCATCGAATGTCGCCGACGTCTTAAAGATGGTCGATCACGTCATGATCTTCTCTGGTGAATTAGGTCAGTATGGCGGCAAAGCCAGCTTGATGCAGATCGAAAAAATCCGCTTGGTAAAAGCGATCAATCCTAACGTCGAGATTGGCTGGGACGGGGGCGTAAACCTAGAGAATGCCTATACACTGACACAGGGTGGTGTTGACGTCTTGAATGCCGGCGGCGCGATCGCCAACTCAGATAATCCGGCGGGCATGTACGAGGCTTTGACTAAAGAAATTAATAAACGAGGAGTGATTTAATATGCAACTGACGACTGTTCAATTGCAGCAAAAAGCCAACACGATTCGTGAAGACATTATCTCAATGCTGGAGCATGCCGGGAGTGGCCACAGTGCTGGCCCGCTAGGTTTAGCTGACATCTTTGCAGCACTTTACTTTCATATCTTAAATATTAGGCCCGAAGACCCGGAATGGGCAGATCGAGATGTCCTCTTTTTGAGCAATGGACACACTGTTCCCGTCCAATACGCTGCGATGGCCGAAGCTGGTTTCTTTGACAAAGAAGAGCTGATGACGCTCCGACAGACCGGAAGCCGCCTACAGGGTCACCCGGAACGAGAGCGTCTTCCTGGTATCT
>DFTJ01000018.1:1143-9911 GCA_002381485.1 Candidatus Saccharibacteria bacterium UBA4215
GGTATCGAAAGTACCAGTGGGCCACTTGGCAGCGGGCTCTCACAGGCTGCGGGCTATGCCTACTCACTTCAGTATATCGATCAGCAGAAGCACCGCTTTGTCTATGTCGTCATGGGTGATGGCGAGTTGAACGAGGGAAACATTTGGGAAGCTGCCATGTTTGCGGGCAAGAACAAACTCTCACAGCTGATCGGCATTATTGACCGGAATAATATACAGATTGATGGCAGCACAGAAGATGTTATGCCCCTTGAGGATCTAAAGGGGAAGTGGGAGTCGTTTGGTTGGCATGTGCTAGAAGTTGATGGGCACAATATTGAGAGTGTTATCGATGCGGCAAGCCAGGGGCGAGCGGTGACGAATCGGCCAACAGTTATTATTGCTCATACCATCCCAGGCAAGGGTGTTGATTTTATGGAATACGATTACAAATGGCACGGCATGCCGCCAAACAGTGAGCAGGCAAAAACTGCACTCGAAAAGCTGCGAACACTCGATGGTAAGATTACACACGAAGGAGCTGGGCTATGACATATCCGTTACACCCTGCACTGTTCAGTGATAGTGCCGAGCTTGAGCCAACTCGTGCGGGCTTTGGCCGTGGGCTGAAGGCTACCGGTGAAGCGAACGAGCAGATTGTCGCACTGTGCGCCGACTTAACCGATAGTACGCAGATGAGCTTATTTAAAGAGGCTTTCCCGAACCGATTCATTGAAATTGGTGTGGCCGAACAGAACCTTGTGACAGTAGCAAGTGGTATGGCTCGGGCAGGGAAGATCCCATTTACCAGTAGCTACGCTGCATTTAGCCCAGGACGAAACTGGGAGCAGATTCGTACGACGATTGCGCTGAATAACCAGCCAGTGAAGATTATTGGCTCACATGCTGGTATTTATACCGGCAAAGACGGCGCAACACACCAGATGCTCGAAGATATTGCGCTGATGCGTGTGCTACCAAATATGGTGGTTATTGCACCTGGTGATAGCCTTGAGGCAGAAAAAGCGACCCGCGCAATCGCTGAAAATAATAAGCCAAGTTATATGCGCTTAGCCCGAGAAAAGACGCCAATATTCAGCACGGCTGAGAGTCCTTTTGAGGTTGGAAAAGCCTACGTTCTTCGCGAAGGGGCTTCGGTGAGCCTCATGGGCACCGGAACAATGACGTACCGCCTTCTGGAGGTTGCTAATATTCTTGCTGAACGAAACATTGATGCTGAAGTGGTGCATGTCCCGACGATTAAACCACTTGATGAAGAGACGATCCTTGCTAGTGCACGCAAAACTGGTCGTGTCGTCACGGCGGAGGAGGCACAGATTGCAGGTGGTTTTGGCGGCGCAATCACCGAGCTGCTCAGCGAAGCGTTACCGATGCCAGTAAAGCGCTTTGGCATGCAGGGCAGGTTTGGCGAATCAGGTGACCCAAGTGAGCTGTTCGAGCTATTTGAGTTGTCGGCGCAGCAGATTGCTGACTCAATTACCGAATGGGCCGAGAAGACGCATCGCTATCACCAATAAGCACAAGTGGTATACTAAACACAAAGTAAGGAAGGGCATCAACTTATGGGACTGACTATCCAGCAAATTCGCGACAATACGACACGAGCACGGCACCTCATGCAGCGTTCTCGACAGCAGCATTTTGCCGTCGGGGCCTTCAATATCGACAACCAAGAGACGTTGATTGCAGTTGCTCGGGCTGCACAGAAGCTGAATGCTCCCGTCATGGTGGAGGTTAGTGACGGAGAAGTAAAGGCGATGGGGCTTGAGAATCTCCGTGACATGGTTGACAACTACAAGCAAGAGTATGGTGTCGAGATGTACATTAATCTTGACCACAGCCCAACAGTTGAAGCGTGCAAGCAAGCAATTGATACCGGCTACGAGTTTATCCATATTGATATATCGCAGGCTAATCATGATGCGAGCGAGGAAGAGATCATTGCGAAAACGAAAGAAGTCGTTGAGTATGCTAAGTTTACGGGTGCCCTTGTGGAGAGCGAGCCGCACTACTTTGGTGGAAGTAGTAATCTTCACAAAGAAGATATTGACTATGAAGAAATTAAGAAAACCTTCTCAACCCCTGAAGGTACAAAATCGTTTGTCGAAGCTACTGGCATCGACACTTATGCCGCAGCTGTTGGAAATCTTCACGGCAAGTACCCTGTTCCAAAGGAGCTTGACCTTGAGCTGCTGCAGAAAATTCGTGATTCGATTGATTGTCAAATTAGCCTGCATGGCGGAAGCGGCACGCCATTACACTTCTTCGAAGAGGCAGCCCGCATCGGCGTCAGTAAGATCAATATAAATAGTGATATGCGTTACGTATTTCGGAAGGGGCTTGAAAAAGTGCTTGCCGAGAACCCAGATGAATATGCTGTAGTGAAGTTAATGCCGCAAGTTTATGAAGCGGTCCAGGCGGTTGTTGAAGAGAAAATTAACGCTTTTGGTAGCGCAGGTAAAGCCGTATTGTAATGTCAGTCCCAACGATCATCACTATTGGTAAGGCCACGCAAGACGTTTTTCTGAAAAGCGAGAGTGCTTTCACTCAGCATGAGCACAAGGGAGTCATGTATGAGCAACTTCCTGTTGGCCAAAAACTCGACCTTGATGAAGTTATTTTTGCCGTAGGTGGTAATGTCACGAATGCAGCTGTAACGTTTGCTCGTCAGGGGCTGCATAGTAGGTACATGTGGCTATTGGGCACAGATGTGGCAAGTGAAGCAATCTTACGAGAACTTGATCGCGAAGATATTGATACGAAGTATGTTATCCAGAAAGAGGGCATTCGCTCAAGCTACTCTGTGATCCTGATGCTAAAAGGTGGAGAGCGGACCATTCTTAATTATAAAGGTACGATATCAGCCAAAGATACACACGAACTGGATCTGAGTGTTATTGAGACGGGTGACTGGGTGTATGTCTCGTCATTGGGGGACATCGCATTACTTGAAAAGATCGTGAGCCATGCTGCGAAACACGGCGTGAAGGTTATGTTGAACCCAGCCGGGTCTGAACTGAAAGAAGCGCACAAGTTGCGGACGATACTCGAGGATGTTGAGATCTTGGCGGTCAATAAAGAGGAGGCTCAGCAAATAGTTTCTGGTGAAACGCTGGAAGAGCTGGTGCGTCATGCCCAGCATTACTGCCCTGTAGTGATTGTGTCAGACGGGCCAAAGGGGGCTACGGTCTCGGACGGCAAGCAGATTATATGGGCGGGAATGTATGAAGACGTTCCGGTCGTTGATCGAACTGGCGGTGGTGATGCTTTTGGGTCAGGCTTTCTTAGCTATTACAGTCAGGGCAAGTCATTGCGCGACTCAATTATCTTCGCGAGTGCCAACTCAACGTCTGTGGTTACCAAGATCGGAGCTAAAGAGGGAATCCTGACCAAAGGAACAAAATTACATGAAATGCCGATAGAGGAGAAAGAGTTTTAACATGGCGAAGTTTTTGAGAGATTTATTGGATGCCGAAGAGCCGCTATTTACTACCGCTCTTCGTCAGCTCGAATACACGAGCGGTCGGACAGGTGCTGATACGAAGCTCATTGGCGACATTACCCGGATGGCCCACGACAATATGCGTTTGATGGGTCTTAACCCAGCCGTTTCTACCGGGGAAGAAGTATACTACGCCCTGCAGGCGCGGGTCGAGGACGATATCGCCCGACTTACAAAGATTATCGGCGCCAAAGATTCGGAAGATGTTGAGCACATTGTACCCTATATGATCGAAACTGCGAATAAGGCGAAGTTTAATCGCAAGGTCTTTGTGCTGAAACGCGAAAAAGCCAAGGAGCTTCTTCGTCAAATGCCGCCATATGATCTGATGAAGGCGTTGGGGCACAAAGATGTTGAAGAGCTTTTCGAGAAAGAGGACTTTGACGAAATTTATACGGCGTTGAGGTTTTCTGAGGGCCCGGAATGGCTAAACAAGTACGATGAACTGTTTTCTACCGTTACCGCCGACGACTATGAAGAGCGTGACATGCGCATTATACAGATGGATCACAAGAAGTATGTTGATCTTGCTGCTCACTTTGTGAAAAAGAAGCTACATAACGTGACGCATACCAAAGAGATGGGCACGATCGTAGTGGTGCCGATGCATGCGAAGCGCATGCGTGGTCTGGTGCTGAAGACGCTACCCCTACTATTCCACTACATGAATGAATTAAAGCTATACTCGACCTTCTTTAAGCTAAAAAGCAAGAAGCCGCATTTCGGTAAGATCGTTGTTGAAACGCTTATTGCGGATCCAGGTGACGCCAGCCAAATTGTCGGTAATAAGATTCACTGGCGAGTCATCCAGCGATACCTAGGGCGTCACAAAGAAGACTCGGTGTCTAAGGCAGCTTTCGAGCCGCACGTTCAGCCCGAGGACCTTCATTGGCGCCGAGCCGAGGACTTACTGTATGAACTCGACCCCGAACTAGAGTTTTGGAAGGATCGTGACTATGTCGGCGTTATGTATGACGATTTTCCAGTTGCTTTCAACCTCTTCGATGTCAGTTTTGCGTACTCAAACAAAGAGTCTTACGAAGGTCGGTACGCCTACCATTTCCGAGAGAGTTTATGGAATGAAATCTTTGTGCGCTATATGGGCTTCAAGAACTTGTCTGAACAGGTACTTGAGCAACTCGATAACGACATGATTGCACCCGAGAAGCTTGATGCACCTCGGAAGAAGACAAGTGTCCCGGCTATGCGGGCTCGTAACGATCGTAAAGAATTGTTAATTAGAAAGCGACTTATCGAGGCTGCCGAGGGCCGTCTTGATGGTGTTATTGACGAGTTTGAGCATGTGTTTGAACTACTCGCAAAACATGAAAAGACAGTCACGATATTTGGTTCAGCACGTAAGCCACAAGATGATCAAATTACCACTAGTGCGTATGAGCTGGCTGCGCTTTTGGCAAAGGATGGGTATTCTGTGGTAACTGGCGGGGGTAACGGTGTTATGGAAGCCGCAAACCGCGGGGCATATGATATCGGTGGAGATTCGATTGGCTTTAACATCTTGCTTCCCAATGAACAGAAGCTCAACGACTATACGACGGAGAGTTTTCAGTTCGAGCACTTCTTTGGCCGTAAGGTTGCCATGACCCTCGACGCCAGCGGGTACATCTTTTTTGCAGGGGGATACGGCACACTCGATGAGTTGTTCGAAATCCTTGCACTTCAGCAGACCATGAAGATCCCGCGCGCTCCCATTGTATTGTTTGGCAGCGCGTTCTGGAAAGATATCGATTCAGTGATGAAAAAGGTATTGCGTGATGAGTTCCACACGATAGCCGATGAGGATATTGATTTGTACACGATCACCGATGATTATGACGAAGCACTCGGGATTATTAATAAGGGCGCTGACGATTAATCAGACTTTCGGAGGAATATAATGACACAACAACAAAACAAGAAGAGAATAAAATTGTTTATCTTGACGGGTATTGCAGCACTCGTGCTGATTGGAGCACCTCTTGTATGGCGCGCTTTTGAGCAGAGCCAGGCAGAGCCTGACCCTTTTCTGACAACTGACGTAGCCGAGCAGGAACCGGCTGCCGCAGTGCCAGCCGAGGCGTCGCAGACAACTAGCGACGAGCAGTCTGATGCGCCGGCAGAGTCAACGCTTGACCCTGACAGTGTATCTACGATTGATATTGAGCCAATGGGCATAACAATCTCGTACGTTCGTGGCATACCGGGCTTTGAATTTGTTGTTAAACGGACTGCTACCGGCACGCAGTACGTGCAGTTCCTGTCTCCTGATCTTGCCGGTGAGACATGTACGGATGATGAAGGAACTTTTGCTGCAATCATTAAGAATCCAACATCAGAGGAAGATCAGGCAACTATTACCGATTCTGTCACGGTTGAAGGCGATGAGTATGGTTTATCTTTGGATAGTGATAACTGCACAAGTAATCAAGAGTTATTTGCTGAATACCAGGACAGTTTTAGTGAAGCCTTTAGCCTATTGCGCCTCATTCCGGCCGATTTAGACAGCTAGAGTTTGACGTTCAGCGTATAATAGAAAGAATGGACCAAGTTTTTCGTCTGCAATCGTCATACGAGCCGACTGGTGACCAGCCAGCTGCCATCGAGGCCCTTGTAAAGGGTCTTGACGCTGGTACTCGCGAACAGACACTGCTGGGCGTAACAGGAAGCGGGAAAACGTTTACGATGGCAAATATCATCGCACAACGTCAAGTACCAACGCTAGTACTCGCGCACAACAAGACACTAGCAGCCCAGTTATATAGTGAATTCAAGAGCTTCTTTCCTGATAACGAAGTGCACTACTTTGTGAGCTACTTTGACTATTATCAGCCAGAAGCATACATAGCCAGCAGTGATACTTACATTGAAAAAGACAGTAAGATTAATGATGAAATTGACCGATTGCGACATGCTGCCACAACGGCGCTCTTGACTCGGCGAGATACCATTATCGTCGCAAGCGTAAGCTGTATTTATGGTATTGGCTCGCCGGATGCCTATGAAGAGATGGCGATTACCGTCAAGAAGGGTGAGCGTCGTCAACAAGATAAATTTGTCCGTTTGCTAACGGACATTCAATATCAGCGCAACGACATTGATTTTCATCGTGGAACATTCCGCGTGCGTGGTGACATCGTTGATGTATTCCCTGCCGGTAGTGACGTTGCGTACCGCATTGAGTTCTTCGGCGATGAGGTGGAGCGTTTGACCCGGATTGACCCGCTGACGGGTGAAATACTAGGTGAACCAGACGAGATAACAGTCTTCCCGAGCAGTCACTATGTCACCCCAAAGCAAAAACTTGAACGAGCAATCGAGAATATCAAGAAAGAGTTTGAGGAGCGCATGGACTATTTCGAGAAGCACGATAAGCTTCTTGAAGCGCAGCGACTTGGACAGCGCACCAAGTATGATATTGAAATGCTCGAAGAGACCGGTTTTGTGAAAGGCATCGAGAACTATAGCCGCTACCTGACCAACCGAGAGCCGGGCGAGCAGCCAGCAACATTATTGGACTACTTTGCAGATGATTTTTTGTTGTTTGTAGACGAGAGTCATATGACGCTTCCTCAGGTACGCGGGATGTATAACGGTGATCGGGCACGCAAGGAAATATTGGTCGAACATGGGTTCCGGCTTCCGAGCGCTCTAGATAATCGTCCACTAACTTTTGATGAGTTTAACCGACATATCAATAAGGCGATATATGTCTCGGCGACACCTTCCGAATATGAGTTGGCGCATAGCCCCGAGCCGGTCCAACAGATTATTCGACCAACTGGCCTGATTGATCCAGAGATTACGATTCGACCAACAGAGGGACAGGTGGATGACCTGATCGCCGAGATTCGTGATCGTGTTGCCAACAAGCAACGAGTGCTAGTGACGACGCTAACGAAGCGGATGGCAGAAGATCTTTCGACGTATTTGCAGGAGCTAGGAATCAGTACGGCATATATTCACAGCGAAGTAGATACATTAGAGAGAAGCGACATTTTACGTGATCTGCGCTCTGGTGTTTATGACGTGCTTGTGGGAATCAATTTGCTCCGTGAGGGACTTGACCTGCCAGAGGTGAGCATGGTGGCTATTATTGATGCCGATAAGGAAGGATTCTTGCGCAGCACCAGTGCTCTCATCCAGATAATTGGCCGAGCTGCTCGTCATCTTGAGGGAAGGGTATTTATGTACGCTGACCGTATAACGGATTCAATGCAGCGCGCAATTGACGAGACGAATCGTCGCCGGTCTATTCAAACAGCCTACAACAAGAAGCATAACATCACGCCGATAAGCGTTGATAAAGCCATCGGCGAGGGCCTACGAGCGATTATCCCCAAGAAGGATGATGATGCGCCAAAGCTAAACTTGAAGAAGATTCCCAAGGACGAATACGCTTCGCTGGTGAAGGACCTGTCTTCTCAGATGGATCTAGCGAGTGCTAATCTTGAGTTTGAAAAAGCTGCTGAATTACGAGATTTAATATCGGAAATTCGCGCAAAGATGTAGTTCGAGACATGCAATTTTGCCCTCTCTACGCTATAATACCTGCATATGACTCATATCTCGTTAGACGACGTGCATCGCCTCGCACAACTTAGCAATTTGCAACTCAAAGACGACGAAGCAACCCATCTTTCAGCCGATCTGGAGGCGATTCTTAGTTATTTTGAACAACTTTCAGAGATTGACACGTCCGATGTTGAGCCGACCTATCAAGTGACGGATCTTCAGAATGTATGGCGTGAAGACACGGTTGATAATTATGGTATTTCGAAGCAAGAGCTGTTGGCGTGTGCTCCGGAGAACGAGGCGGACAGCGTAAAAGTTCCGAAGGTACTGTAGATGAGAAAGATTAGTGATTATTCTGGTAAATCTGCCCGGGAGAGTGTCCTGCAGGCTCTTGATGAGGCACGAAAGCATGAAGCTTTTAATGCCATTTTGAGTACAACCGAAGAACGAGCGCTCGAGCGAGCTGACGCAGTTGACCGCGGAGAGATAACCGGACGTTTAGCCGGTGTTCCTTTTATCGCGAAGGATAATTTCTTGACCTTTGGCGGCACAACCACTGCTGCCAGTACTTTCCTGGAGGATTTTAAGGCGCCGATTCAGGCGACGGCGATTGAGGTACTAGAGGCCGAGGGAGCAATTTGTATTGGAAAGGCGAACCTGGATGCTTTTGCGCACGGAGGAAGTACGGAGAACTCTGCTTATGGCCCAACTAAGAATGCAATCGATCAGGAGCGAGTAGCCGGGGGGAGTAGTT
>DFTJ01000018.1:10004-10255 GCA_002381485.1 Candidatus Saccharibacteria bacterium UBA4215
AGCGGCGGTTCGGCTGTGGTAGTGGCACTGGGGATTGTCCCTTTTGCACTCGGCACCGATACGGGAGGTTCTATTCGCCAGCCAGCCAGCTTTAATGGTGTGGTTGGGTACAAACCAACCTATGGGATGGTCAGTCGATACGGTGTGGTAGCGATGGCGAGCAGCACTGATACTATCGGGGTGCTTGCTTCAACAGCCGACGATGCTGAATTGGTAATGGACATTATGAGCGGCAAAGACACAAAAGACAT
>DFTJ01000018.1:10316-20161 GCA_002381485.1 Candidatus Saccharibacteria bacterium UBA4215
AAAAATAAGTATAGCGGCAAAGACACAAAAGACATGACGACGCTGCCTGATTATTTTTCGCCATCTACTATTGAAGCGCCGTTACGGATTGGCGTCATTTCGGAGGCAATGACCGATGAGGTTGACCCCGACGTGCGTCAACGAACGCAGGAATACTGTGATAAGCTGCGGGCGCAAGGACATCATGTCGAAGCAGTTCATCTGCCGATCTTGAAATACGCCTTAGCGATTTATTACATTGTTGTTCCAGCTGAAATTAGCAGTAACTTGGGGAGGTATGACGGAGTGCGCTATGGGCGTCGTGCCCAGGCTGAGACACTGTCCGAAATGTATGGCAAGTCACGTGAAGAAGGCTTTGTGGACGAGAACAAGCGCCGGATTATGATAGGAAGCTATGTGCTCTCAAGTGGCTACTTCGACGCGTATTATCTGAAGGCGCAAAAGGCGCGAACGGTTCTTATTAACGAGTTAAATAAACTTTTTGAATCATATGACATTTTAGTGACACCGACCGCACCGACGCCAGCGTTCAAGCTTGGTGAAAACACGGCCGATCCTGTGAAGATGTACCTGGCCGATATAATGACAGTGCCTGCGAGTCTTGCTGGAATGCCGGCGATAAGTGTTCCTGCGGGTAAGTCGGCTGAAAACTTGCCGATTGGAGTGCAATTAATTGGACAGCGTCGGAGTGACGGATTGCTATTAGCACTTGCGAAACAGATGGAAGGAGTGACCTGATGGATGATGTGTTAACAATGATTTTGTTCTTTGCCGCTATACTTATTTTTGGTGGCTTGTTGTTTGTGGTGATTGCCTTGACGAAAAAGGGCCCCAAGCAGCTGGACGTTGACTATTATCGCCGTAAATGGCTTGAAATTGAGCAGAAGCTTCGTCGTGAAGATGATGGGAGCATCCACTTAGCTGTCATGAACGCTGATAAGCTGCTCGACAAAGCTTTACAAGATCGTGGAGTCGTCGGTACAAACATGGGTGACCGCATGAAGAAACTGCAGACAACATGGTCTGACGCAAATGCAGTGTGGACAGCGCATAAACTGCGAAACCGAATCACTCATGATACTGATGTACGGGTTGAGTATTCCCAGGCGCGGCAGGCCCTAGCAGCATTTAAGCAGGCCTTGAAAGACGTGGGGGCAATTTAATGGCAAACCAAGAAATGCTCGATAAGTACGACATGACGATTGGTATTGAGTGTCACGTGCAGCTTGCGACCAAGACGAAGCTTTTTAGCGGTGCTGATAACGATGCGCGCGACCAGGCGCCTAACGCCGTTACGAGCCCAATTGACTTTGGGTTGCCAGGGATGCTTCCGGTGCTTAACCATCAAGCGGTAGTGCTTGCTGTTCGGGCAGGCAAGGCACTAAACGCCGAGATAGCTCCAGTCAGTCGATTCGATCGTAAGCACTATTTTTATCCTGATTTGCCGAAGGGCTACCAAATAAGTCAGATGTATCAGCCTATTATTTTGTCTGGTCACGTTGACGCACCTCTCCTTGAAGGTGGTTTTGTCAAGGTGCGCATTCATCATGCTCATCTGGAAGAAGATGCAGGTAAGTTGACGCATTATGATACCTACAGCCTCGTTGACCTTAACCGCGCCGGGACTCCGCTAATTGAAATTGTTTCGGAGCCGGACATGCACTCTCCTGCTGAAGCAAAGGCGTTTGCTGCTGAACTGCATCGCCTCATGACATATGCCGGTGTGACAAACGGCGACCTGTATCATGGCAATATGCGTTTTGATGTTAATATTTCTGTTGCCAAGAAGGGTGCGAGTGAACTTGGTACACGAGCTGAAGTAAAGAACTTAAACTCATTTCGAAGTGTAGAGCGAGCAGCTGAGTATGAGCTTCATCGACAAGTTGAAAGACTCGAAAAAGGCGAGCGTATCATTCAGGAGACACGTGGCTGGGATGACGCGACCGGCAAAACAAGCTCTCAACGCAGCAAAGAGGACGCTCAAGATTATCGCTACATGCCAGACCCAGACATTCCTCCTATCGTGCTGACGCCAGAAGAGGTTGCGGAAATGCAAAAAGATGTACCGCCACTTCCGGGGGTGTACCGTGCCGCATGGAGTACATTGCGGCTAGACCGTTCGGTGGTTGATGCGTTACTGGCAAGGCAATCTTACGCAGTTTTGATTAGCGAAGTGCAACAGAATGCTGGCGATGATGCTGCTCGGCGCGTGGCGCACTGGTTTGCGAGTGCGGTTGGTCAGGATGATACCCAGGCAGGTGTCAAGGTAACCAACTATAAGTCGGCTGATTATGCTGAACTAGCTGAGATGGTCGCAAACAATGAATTATCAAGCACTGCAGCCAAAGAAGTATTCAGCCAGCTTCTTGTCGGTGCAGGCTCGTCGCGAGAAATTGCTGAGGCAAAGAATTTGCTCCAGGAAAGTAACGAAGACGTTGTGCGAGAAGTTGTCGACGCAGTGCTGGGTGACCCTTCAAGTCAGCAGTCGATCGCTGATATTAAGGCTGGTCACGAAAAAGCAATCGGATTCTTGGTAGGGCAAGTGATGAAACGATCTGCCGGCAAGGCGAACCCAGCATTGGCTCAAAAACTAATACGACAGAAGCTGGACTGATAAATGAAACAACCTACTAAAGCGATTATTTGTGCTGCCGGGCTTGGAACACGCTTTCTGCCGCAAACCAAAGCTATGCCGAAGGAGATGCTCCCGCTGATTGATCGACCTGTTATCCAGGTGATTGTCGAACAGGCGGTAGCCGCTGGGGTAACGGAAATTATTATCGTGACAGGGAGCACAAAGCGTGCCATTGAAGACCATTTTGATCGTAGCGATGAGCTGGAAGCAGAGCTTCGGGAGAAAGGAAAGCAAGATAAGGCTGATGAAATTAAGCGTATTGCTGAACTAGCGAATTTTGTCTATATCCGACAAAAAGGATCGCCAAAAGGTAATGCTCGGCCAATTCTAAACGCTCGACATCTTATCAATGACGACGAGCCATTCTTTGTATTCTTTGCCGATGACTTCTTTCGAAGCAAGACGCCGTGGCCTTTGCAGCTAAAGGCTGCGCATCAAAAAACGGGAAAATCAGTCATTTCATTGATAGAAGTCGAAAAGAAGGACGCTGATAAATATGGTATGGCGATGCTGGCTGACGATATGGGGGGCAACCTATTCCGTCTAGGTGGTCTTGTAGAGAAACCTGGCGAAGAGAAAACCCCGTCTCAGTTTGCTTCGGTAGGGAGCTACTTGTTGACGCCAGAAATTTGGGAGTACTTAGAAAAAGAAGAAGTCGGTGTTGGTGGCGAGATAAGCCTTCCCGATAGCCTGAATCAACTGGCAGCTTCCGGAGAAGTATATGGCCAGTTCATTGAAGGTGTCTGGCATGATACGGGCGACCAACTCAAATACATAAAAGCAGTTATCGACCTTGCGCTGGAAAGTGATGTGTATGGTGATCAGCTGCGTGATTTTCTTAGGAAAAGGCTTGGCTAGCAATTTGCGGTCGTTCGTTGATAAGCGTATACTAAGAGTGTTGCAAGATAATAACAAAGGAGTACGTGCATGAGTTCAGCAGCAGAAATCCTCGTCATTATCGTATCAGTGGTACTGGCTATCTTTCTACTTGTTGGCATCATTCTCGGCATATATTTGATCCGTCTGACCAGAGAGATTAAGCGTATCGCTCATTCCGCTCAGCAGACAGTCGATAAAGTTGGCGAAGCATTATCAAGCGCAGCCAAGTTTACGTCACCGATCTTTTTCGCTGAAATGATCAAACGAAATTTTAGGAAGTTTACGAAGCAATCTAATAAAGGAGATAAGTAATTATGGCAAAAGGTAAAGTAGCACTTGGAGCACTCTTTGGCGCGGCAGCAGGTTTTTTGGCTGGTATTCTTACCGCTCCAAAAAGTGGCAAAGAAACACGCGATGAGCTAAAGGTAAAAGCTGAAGCTAAGAAGGCTGAAGTGATGGAAAAGGCCGACGCAGCGAAACGTAAGGCAGCACATGTTGCCGAAGGTGCTGTAGACAAAGCCGGCAAGGTAGCTGGTGATGTCGCTGACCGTGTTTCAGGCACAGCAAAAGATCTTAAGGGTCGCAGCCAACAGGCAGCAAAAGATGCAAAGAAAACTCTTCGGGATAACCAGTAGAATTGTTTCTTAACCAGTAAAGAGCGCACTCTAAGGGTGCGCTCTTTACATAAGCAGAGTATACTGGGGCTATGATAAAGAAAACAGCAAAAAAAGTTACGAATACTATTAAAGATGCTAATGAGGCTGGCGCACGGCGAAACCTAATCGAGGAATTATTTTATGATCTTCACCGCTCGCGTCGTCAGATTTACTGGCTCAATTTTGTAAGAGGAATTTTCTTTGGCGTCGGAAGTGTTATCGGTGGTACGCTTGTTGTGGCACTTGCGGTTACCATTCTTGGGCTTCTGGTCGACCTCCCGGGAGGTATCGGAGAATTTATAGAATACATTGTTGATACCGTACGTCAATCTCGCTAGGTATACGAGCGTGTGACTTTTACTACAGCATTATTGTGCTTGCTTCGGTATACTAAGAAGTATTCATGGGGGTTACTACACAGTCAGCAATGACATCGGGAGCGGCGTTACGGGCCTCTGATTATGTGCATCTGCATAATCATACACACCATAGTCTTTTAGATGGCCTCTCAAAGATTCCAGGCCTGGTCGACAAGGTGAAGGAACTGGGCATGGAATCGGTGGCAATTACTGATCACGGTACGATGTCTGGGACGATTGAGTTTTATCAGGCTGCAAAAAGCGCCGGCATAAAGCCAATTTTGGGCATGGAGGCCTACGTTGCGGCTCGGACTCGTTTTGATCGCGATCCACAAAAGGATAAAGCCCGCTATCACTTGACGATTCTCTCGATGAACAAACAGGGCTACCAGAACTTAATGAAACTTAGTTCGCAGGCCAATCTTGAAGGAATGTATTACAAGCCTCGTATCGATCACGATTTGCTTGAAGAATTAAATGAAGGCCTGATTATTCTTTCTGGGTGTGCAAGTGGTGAATTGGGTGAGAATCTTCGATCTGATAACTACGAAGAGGCAAAGAGCATCGCCGCGTGGTATAAGAGTGTATTTGGCGATCGCTACTATCTTGAGCTTCAGGACCACGGTCACCCTGACGCACCGAAAGCTTGGGATGTTCAGGTCAAGATAAATAAGTACTTACAGCAGCTCAGTAAAGAACTAGACATACCGATGGTGGTAACCAGCGATGGGCACTATTTAGAGCATGATGACCAGGACACGCACGAAATTCTATTGTGTGTCGGGACAGGCTCCTTTTTGAGTGACGAAAAAAGGATGTCGCTGAAAGATTTCGATTTGCATGTGACAGACCCGACAGAAATTATTGAGCGATGGGGTGAGACAGAGCCTGACGCTGTGTTGAACGCAAAGCGGATTGCCGAGCGCTGCGATGTTGAGCTTGAGCTTGGAGGAATCTTAATCCCTACATTCCCAACACCTGATGGCTATGATGAGAAAAGCTATCTCCATACACTTGTGTTTCGCGGTCTCGCATGGCGGTATGGCGATGTAGAAGCTGCGCAAACCGAAGAATGGGACGTGGAGACTGCGCGTCAGCATATCCCGGAGCATGTTCTTGAGCGGGCTGATTATGAACTGGGCGTGATTGACCGGATGGGCTTTAATGGCTATTTCTTGATTGTGCAGGATTTTATTAACTGGGGGAAAAGCCGAGGCATCATTTTTGGGCCTGGACGCGGTAGCGCCGCCGGCTCTATTGTTTCGTACGCTATTCGCATTACCGAATTAGACCCACTGCAATACGACTTGCTGTTTGAGCGATTCTTAAACCCAGACCGTATTAGTATGCCTGACGTGGATATCGATATTCAGGATACGCGCCGTGACGAGGTGATCGCTTATTGTACTGAGAAGTATGGTGCTGACCGAGTGGCGAATATTGTTACGTTTGGTCGTATGGCTGCCCGTGCGGCAGTGCGTGATGTCGCTCGTGTTTTGCAGGTGCCCTATGCCGAAAGTGATCGTCTTGCAAAACTTGTGCCGCCCCCTGTGCAGGGTCGCCACGTGTTGCTGGCGAAGAGTGTGGTTGATGACCCTGACTTAAAGAACGAATACGAGAACAACCCAACGGCACGCCGAGTTTTTGATTATGCAATCCGTTTAGAAGGCACGATTCGTAGTCACGGGGTGCATGCGGCGGGCGTGGTGATCGCACCGGATGAAATCGTCAAGTATACACCTGTCGAAATGTCGCAGAAGGGTGTGGTGGCGACACAATATCCGATGGGCCCAGTCGAGGAGCTCGGGCTATTGAAGATGGACTTCCTTGGGCTTTCAAACCTATCTATTATCAATAACGCCCTTCGTATTATTAAGAAAGTACATAAAACAGACATTAACTTAGATGAGATTCCGCTTGATGACACGGCCACTTATGAGTTGTTTCAGCGTGGCGATACAACCGGTGTATTCCAGCTTGAATCGGCCGGCATGAAACGCTATCTTCGTGAGTTAAAGCCCACTGTGTTTGACGACATTGTAGCGATGGTTGCGTTGTACCGACCAGGGCCGATGCAGTTTATTGATGATTTCATTAAGCGAAAGCACGGCGAGCGCGAGATCACATATATGCACCCAAAGATGGAGGAGGCTCTCAAATCCACATATGGTGTTTTGGTATACCAGGAGCAGGTTATGCAGATCTCAAAGGACCTGGCTGGTTTTACCGGGGGCGAGGCTGATACGCTTCGTAAAGCAATCGGTAAGAAGTTGATGGACGTTATGGCAAAAATGAAGCAGCGTTTTATTGACGGTGCGATCGAGCATTCCGGGGCAAAACGTCAGGACATGGAAGTATTCTGGAAGCAGTTGGAAGACTTTGCGGCCTACTGTTTTAATAAGTCGCATGCTGCTTGTTATGGCATGATTTCTTACTGGACGGCTTATCTGAAAGCTCATTATCCTGAAGCATTTATGGCTGCATTAATGACAAGTGACCAAGGTGATCTTGACCGCTTGGCGATTGAGATGAATGAATGTAAGCACATGGGCATCAAAGTGCTGTCGCCGGATGTCAACGAAAGCTTTGTTGAGTTCGCCGTTGTACCTGATCGTCATGAGATTCGCTTTGGTATGGCTGCAGTGAAGGGCGTGGGCGTTTCTGTAGTTGATGAGATACTGCGTGCGCGGGAAGACGGAAAGTTCAAGGGCGTAGAGGATTTTGCGAAACGTGTTTCTACTTCACGTGTGAACAAGAAAGCTTGGGACTCGTTGATTCGCACCGGTGCATTTGACGCATTGGCTGATAGGTCCGATCTTCTTTTTAACCTAGAAACAATTCAAGGATTCGCCTCTAAGACTCAAAAAGAAGCGTTGAGCGGACAGACAGATTTATTTGGCGGAGCCTTGGGCGATGCAATTGCACAGCCAACAATCACAATGCAAGAGGCGCCAGTCAAGCATACCGAGAAGGAACGACTTGCTTGGGAGCGTGAATTACTAGGATTGTACATTAGTGCGCACCCGCTTGATAATTATGATACATACTTCCAGGAACAGACGGTTCCTGTGGTGGAAATGACAAGCGATATTGATGGTAAATCGCTCACGATTGGGGGTATTGTCGCAAGCGTACGAACGATTATTACGAAAAGTGGGTCTAAGATGGCCTTCGTAAAGCTCGAGGATAAAACTGGCGAGACCGAGCTTATCGTGTTCCCTAATTTGTTTGAGCAGGTAGGCGCCGGCCTTGCGCAAGATACCGTTATCCGTGCGACTGGAAAGGTGACCGCGCGAGATCGAGAAGGCAACATTGTCACTGAAGTAAAGATGATTGCCGATGATATTCAGATTGTTGATGATGAAGAACTTCGCAGCTACCAGTCTCATGGTCGCAAGATGGTCAAGCCTAAAGCAAGCCGAAAAGTTGTTGCCTCGCGCAAAAAGACGAATGCCGCCAGTCAGCCCGAAAAAGTCGCTCAAAAGCCGAAAGCCCTTGAGCAGCCGACCACGAAACTATACGTGCATGTTAAGGACCCTGACAATCAAGCGCTTCTAGTGCAGCTAAAACAAACCTGCAGCTTGCACCCTGGTGTGAGCGACATCGTTCTGGTGTTAGGCGATGAGAAAAAGTCAGCCATTAAAATGCCGTTTCGGGTTGATGACGGCGAGCCTCTTATCGGCATGTTGGTCAAACTGGTCGGCGAAGATGCGGTTATCGTTAAATAGTCAGCTGGTATAAGGCGATACCAGTGGCGATACTTACGTTGAACGATTCTTTTTTGCCTACCATGGGGATTTCAATAATATCATCGCACTGTTTTAGCAAGTCCGGTGCTATGCCGTCTACTTCTTCACCGATAACAAGCGCAACCTTTTCGGGTGCGCTATAGGAAGCTAGTGAGGTGCTTCGGTCGGCCTGCTCGAGTGCTACTATCCTGTAGCCATCCTTTTTGAGCGATGAGAGAGGTGGAAAATCGGCGTATTCGAATGGGACTATTTGTTCGGCTCCTAGAGCGGTTTTGTGAATTTGGCGAGTCAGTTTGTCGCGGATGTGTGGCAGACGCTTATCTGCGGCGATCGTTGGGTAGGGTGTGTAGCCGCTGAGGATGATCCGGCTGACACCAAAGCCATCAGCAGTTCGAAAGAGTGAGCCGACGTTGTGTGTCGAGCGAATATTGTGGGCAATAAGGATGATGTCGGGCATGGAGGCATTATATCACTATAAAATGCTTATGTTTTTTGCTAAGATGAGGGGTAATGGACGAAGACAAAATTCAAGCACAGCGCCGTGATCAAGATGAGCAGGCGACTCAGAGCCGCGCGGCCATTCTTGGGGTACCCTATTTAGACACCCGTAGCCTTGAAGATACTATCGAGCTCGTACCGGATGTTTTGCCAATCGAAGAGATGCATCGGAGCCGGATTGTTCCTTTGCGAGCGGGGGACGACTCGAATGCCTGGCAGTTCGGCATCACCACCCAGACGCCACAATCGCTACTGGGCCAGTTGAAAGAGAAGTACGCTGCTGATGCTCATAATGTCGGCTTTTCGCTGATCAGCTTATCGGGTTTTGCCAAGCTGATGGCACGCTATGATCCACCTGTCGTAGCGACATATAACGACATTCAGATTGCTTCGGCGGGCGATAGTGAGACTATCAAGCAAGTGAGCGACACGCTGAACTCTGTGAGCAGTGACAAGGTGTTTGACTTTTTGATTGACCAGGCTGACAAGCTGGGCGCAAGTGATATTCACGTCGAGAATCAACGGAATGGCATACGGATTCGTATGCGTATCGACGGTGCCCTCCATCCTGTCGCCGAGCTAAATAGTGATCGATATCGTATTCTGTTGGGTGCTCTTGCGTCGCGCGCAAACCTTTCAACTGCTTCAACAGAACCGCAGTCTGGCCACTTGCAGAAAGAGATACCGAATGAGGACGGCACGACCCACCTGTTGAATTTACGTGTTGAGACCGTCCCTACAATGTATGGGCAAGATGCCGTCATGCGGCTATTCAACTATGATGAATCAATGCTTGATCTGGATCGATTGGGCATAGGTGACTCGGAGCGGCACGAGATCGATGAAATTATTAGTCACCCACGGGGCATGGTTTTGATGGTAGGGCCAACTGGAAGCGGAAAGTCAACCACTCTGTACAGTATGTTGAGCGCGCTTAATACAACTGACCGCAAGATTATTACACTTGAAGACCCAATCGAGTATAGCGTTCAGGGCATCTCTCAAATCCCAGTTGATACAACAGGCGGACAAAGCTTCGCTGATCATCTGCGCTCGGTGCTACGGCTTT
>DFTJ01000018.1:20262-20606 GCA_002381485.1 Candidatus Saccharibacteria bacterium UBA4215
GATGTGGTGATGGTGGGCGAGATTCGAGATGTTGATACCGCAAAGACAGCAATTCAGGCATCGATTACTGGGCACTTGGTGCTATCGACATTCCACGCCAATACAACTGCTGCTGCGTTTAGCCGTATGATTGATATGATCGGCGTTAACCCAATCTTTAGCTCCGCAATTCGGTTAGTGATTGCACAGCGGCTTGTGCGACGACTTGATGACGCAACAAAAGAGGCGTATCAGCCCGATGAAGCGACGAAACAGTATTTGCAGTCGGTTCTTGCCGATCTACCAGAACATGTCGAGAAGCCTGACTTGGAGAACATCACCCTTTACAAGGCAGTCGCCAACGA
>DFTJ01000018.1:20716-20858 GCA_002381485.1 Candidatus Saccharibacteria bacterium UBA4215
CTTCACCTTTTGGTTACAGCGGTCGGATTGTCATCATGGAACAAATGGTTGTGAACGACGAAATCCAAAAATACTTGCGCGGCGATCTTAAAGACGTTCACGCTGAGTCTATTGAAAAAACAGCCAAAGAGCAGGGAATGGT
>DFTJ01000016.1 GCA_002381485.1 Candidatus Saccharibacteria bacterium UBA4215
GGGATGTGCTAATCCGTACCCCTCTGCGTGGTTTTGTTCACCAAAATCATAAAACACTTCGCTGTCAGGCCCACAAGGGTCACCGATAGGCGTCTTATCAAGTCCACCACCTCGCGACCACCAGTTTTCACCATCATCGTAAAAGAAGATCCGTTCACCCGGCTTAATGCCTCGTGCGTCTCCATCAGCTTGGCTGCCTACTTCGACAATCTTGGCTTCAATGCCTTTTTCCTCAAACACTTTTTGCCAAATCGCAGCTGCTTCGTCATCGCGCGGGATGCCATGCGCCTCGTCACCAATAAAGGCGGTGACGTAAATCTTTGTCGGATCAAGCCCAACCACGTCTACTAAAAACTCAAAGAACCAGCGAATCTGCTGCTCTTTAAAATAATCGCCCATGCTCCAGTTACCCAACATCTCGAAGAACGTTGTGTGGCGATTGTCGCCAACATCTTCAATGTCCTGAGCTCGCAAACAAGTCTGGCTATCAACCAAGCGAACACCTTCGGGGTGAGTCTCACCTAATAAATACGGCAATAGTGGCTGCATACCGCTGCCGGTGAATAATGTCGTTGGGTCGTTATACGGCACTAATTTAGCGCGCGGAATAACGCTGTGGTCACGTGTTTTAAAAAAATCGAGGTAGGCGTTGCGGATATCTTGGGCATTCATATCCTTAATTGTACCAAGACTCAGTCTGGTTTCACAGAGAGAAAGCCGTCGTAGAGCTAGGCTGGGCTAACTGGAGAGATTGTCAGCGTTAGAGCCTGCGTCGTATTGCCGAGACTATTCGTGGCTTCAACGGTAAAGTAAAATGTTCCAAATTCGGTCGGCGTGCCGCTTATTTCACCGGTGGAAGCACCCAACGTCACCCCCGCTGGAAGAGCTCCTGAACTCACGCTAAAGGTAACCGGCTGCGTTCCGGTTGCAGCAACAGTAGCCTCATATGGGAAATCCAGGTTTCCATCTGGCAGCGTTGTCGTGGTGATCGTCGGTGCTGTATCTTGTATTGGCCCAGCTTCGGCACAGTCCGGAATAGACTCACTCCACCAGCTTGCATCAACTCGTACACCCGTCTTACACTCTTCTCTCGCTTCATACACCACTTTTAGGGCGTATGCATTCCCCTCTTCGCCACCGCGTACATACTGATAATCTCCTGCGGTTCCCGTCTCGGCGGTGGGGTCACTCGGGAAAGTACTCAGGTACGGCGCGAGCGGCACGATCAGATTATTGGCCGAACAGGTGACACCATCAAAACTACATGCAGCAGGGAACTGACTATTGTCAGCATAGTATTTTTCTAACGCAATCTTTATCTCTGTGATACTGCTATCACGCTCAGCGTCGCGCGACCGTTCTTGAATCCCCTGATACGAAACAATCACAATGGATGCCAAGACACCAATCACGGTTATAACGACTAATAATTCTAAAATGGTGAATCCGCGCTGCCGTGTTGATGCCCAGAGTGTTTTCATGCTGCCTTTAGTTATACAGGCTTATGCGTATCCGCTCAAGCTTTGGTTGACTGAACAATGCCGCCGCCCAGACATACCACACCATCATAAATGACGATTGATTGCCCGGCAGTGACCGCCCGCTCTGGGTGCTCAAACGCGAGCCGAGCCGTGTCGCCTTCAAGGGTAAGCTGGGCAGCGGTAAGTGCCGCTCGGTGTCGTACGCGCACCTGATATGTGCCGGGGATTGGTGTTTTGTCAATCCAGTGCACATCTGCCAGCGAAACCTGCGATGGCCACAACGCGCCATCATTCAGATCAGTCGTCACGTATACTTCATTTTTCTCCATATCTTTACCCACGACGTAATACGGCAATCCGCCGCCAACATCCAGCCCATGTCGCTGGCCAATCGTGTAGAAGATTGCGCCATCATGCTGGCCTAACACCTTGCCCGATCGAGTATCGATAATCGAACCGGCTTCTTGTTGTACGTATTCTGATAAAAACTCTCGAATGCCAATCTGGCCAACAAAACAAATCCCCTGGCTATCTTTTTTACCTGCCGTATAGAGACCGCGGTCTTTAGCCATCTGGCGCACCGTCGGCTTGTCATACTCACCCAATGGAAAGAGTGTCTTCTCTAGCGCCTGACGCGTGACCCGATACAAAAAGTACGTCTGATCTTTGTTTGCATCATGCGCCATTTGCAACTGACCATTCTCCACTCGTGCATAGTGACCAGTAGCAATCATATCTGCTCCCGCCTCAAGCGCTGCTTCCAAAAACAGCTTAAACTTCACTTCCTGGTTGCACATGATATCTGGGTTGGGCGTTCGCCCTCGTTTGTATTCCTCAATCATATAGTCCACTACTTTTTGGCGGTATTCGGTCTCAAAATCAAACACAACAAAATCTATTCCCAGCTGCACGGCAACACGCTTTGCGTCAGCCAAATCGTCGGCCCACGGGCATTTCATTCCAGGTAGGTCCTGAGTCCAGTTCTTCATATACACGCCGGTAACATCATAGCCCTGCTCTTTTAACAACGCCGCCGTCAGGCTAGAATCGACTCCGCCGCTCATACCAACAAAGACTTTGGTCATTCCACTGCTCCCTGGGCATAGAACACACCGATTTTCACCACTTCGCCAACCGCAAGCCACCAACCGCGTGGCGTAAGCCACCACCAACCATTCCAGTCACCGTCGTTCAGTAATGGTCGATTGAGTATCTGTACGCCACCAGTACGCTTCTCAAATTCTAAGCTCGCTCGACGCTGATGATACCCCGAAGTCACTAACATCACTTCTCGAAAATTATTGTCAGCAAAAATCTCTTCGGTATTTGTTGCATTTTGTTCAGTGTTTTCTGAACGCTCTTCGGTGTAGATAACTCTTTCTGGTACACCGGCCCGCAGTGCTTGAAGTTTCATCGCCTCAGCATTACTTGGACCAGTCTTATCCTGAGCCGCGCCTGAAAAGATAAGTGCGTCCGCCCAGCCAGCCTGGTACAATGCGATACCCTCGGCCGTTCTGTTCTGCGTATTGCCGCCGCTGACGACGACAATTGCGTCAACCGGAGAACACTGCCCCGTGCCAGCCGCTGGCGCTTCGCCGCAGCCGATATAGTCATTCGGCTGCAAGTAGATGCTTAGGCCAATGATCAGCGCTGCCAAGAACGCTGGAATCAGAAAAAGATATTTCATTATCCTGCCATCCGATCATATTCACGCTGCACTTCTTCGGTGATAATCAACGCTGCTCGCTCAATCGACTCCTGATCATTAAGGTGCCCCAGCGTCAAGCGCAAGCTGCCATCAGCTATTTCTGGCACCAACCCAATCGCATCCAGTACATGTGAACGTGTTCCTTTGTTAGCCGCACAAGCACTGCCCGTTGCCACAAGCACGCCGCGCGACTCTAACGCAAACAAGACGCGCTCGGCGTCAATATTAGGAAACGAAATATGCAAATGTCCTGCCAAGCGATGTTTCTGATGCCCAGAAACCACCGCCTGCGGAAACGCGTCAATCAAATGACGCTGCAATCTGTCGCGTAACTCACCCAAACGCTCCACTTCATGCTTACGGTGAGTAGCAGCAAGTTCAAGCGCTTTTGCAAAGCCAATCGTGCCAGCGACATTCTCGGTGCCGCTACGCAGCCCCCGCTCTTGACCGCCACCAACAATCTGAGGAGTTAGCTTCACAAGTGTTGACGCCCACAGCAAACCTACTTGCTTTGGACCGTATGCTTTGGCGGCATTCAGTGTCAACATATCAACACCAAGACGGGCAACCGAAATATCTACCTGCCCCACCCCTTGTGAAGCATCGCTATGAAGATAAATTGGCGTCGCCTCACCGTTTGCAATACGCCGTGCCCGTTCTTGACGCACAATTGCTGCAATATCTCGCAGTGGTTGAATGGTTCCTAATTCATTATTCGCAAGCGCAATACTCACCAGCTGAGTTTCTTCAGTTATCGCAGCCTGGACTACTTCTGGCGACACCATGCCGCGTTCATCGGCCGCAACCAAAGTGTGTGAACATCGTTCGGCGGCCCTTAGAACAGCGTGATGCTCTATGTTTGAAGCGACAACATGCCCCGAAACAGCGTGAAACGCAAGGTTAATCGACTCAGTAGCTCCAGCTGTCATAATAAGTTCATCTGGCTTGCCCCCTAACGTGTGGGCAATCATAGCTTTTGCAGCCTCGTATTCATGACGGACACTGATCGCCGGAGCATAGGGGGCCGATGGATTATAAAAAAGATCGGTTAAGTATGGCTGCATGGCCTGCAACACCTTCGGGTCAAGCGGGGTAGCAGCCGCATGGTCAAGAAAAATAGACGTGTCCTTCACTCTACTAAGTATACCAGCTAGGCGACGTCACGCTTATAAAGCTGACGCTCGATTTCTTCCCGATAGAGACCGATCATCACAAGTAAACGTTCTTCTTCGCCCATTTGTCCGGGATCACCATCGTGCAGTTGAACCGGACTGCCGTCGACCAGCTTCTCAATACCTTTTTCGCCCACTGTATACCGAGCGACCATCGGGCCCAAGGCGTCAACCGTTTCATAAAACCAATCCCCTTCGTGATACCAGAATCGATGTGATTTCTTGCCATTTGGCAGCGGTAAAAGACTGGCACCAATCTCACTTTCAGCATCAATCAGGCGTGTCATCAAAGGCGCGGGAGCACGATTAACAACAAAACGACGCGTCACAGATTCAAAGATGCGTGATAAGCGATAGCGAGGAATGGTAGTTTCATCAGCAGCGAGGCGCATCGCCTCAATCTCAAGGCCAGTCCTAACTGCCGTCTCGTAAAAACTCCGGTCGATAGCTTCTGCCGTAGTTTCATACTCAATACGCCCAGTAAATTCTGGGGCTAGCTGTTGAGCATGCTCAAGAGTAGTAGGAAGTTGATATTGTCCGTGCATAATTGAAAAAGCCACCTTGGTAACGTTTTCGTGAGCTGTTTGTATTCGTTAGATGCGCAAAAGTGCGCGGGCATTTGCTGTCGTTGCTTGGGCAACGGCGTCTACTGTAATACCTCTGCGGTTTGCATGGTACTCTGCAATGTTCTGCACAAATGCTGGCTCATTTACTTTACCACGAAAGGGGGTGGGCGTCAAGAATGGCGCGTCTGTTTCAAGCAATAGCCTATCGAGTGGCACAGCGTCAAACATTGCTTGTTGAGCTTCATCTTTTGTGAAGGTGGATATCCCATTCACCCCAATGTACAAGCCTCGCTCTATCGCTTTTTTCAGGTTCTCTTCCGAATCGGTAAAGCTGTGCAGCACCCCACGAATTCCCTCAAACCCATCAAAGATTGGCCAAAAGTCATCAAACGCATCACGGACATGAAAAATAATTGGCAAATCATGTTCCAAAGCCACCTCTACCTGAGCTTCAAGGGCCGCTATCTGCACTTCCTTGCTGCTGTGGTTGTAATAGTAGTCGAGCCCAATCTCACCAATTGCAACAATCTTCTTTGAAGTGCCCATAAACTGCTCGATGTCGTATCCATCCTTGGCATCATGCGGATGGACGCCAATCGAAGCTACCGCATCGTCATGTGCTTCAGAAAAGGCAACTGCCTCGGCGCTGCTATTTACACTTGTCCCAATACATACAAACTTTTCAACACCGGCTGCTTTTGCCCGTTCCAGCGTTTGAGTGGTATCAAGCGGATAACTGGACTCATGAATATGGCAATGCGTATCAACAAACATGGATTATGCCTTTGGAGCGTGCGGGTCAGCAGTGTGTAGGTATAGCTTCGGGAAAGACACGCCTTCATCCGGCTGCACAACACCCGAATCGAATAGTTTGTGGATCCGCTCTGCGGTCTGCGGCAAGAATGGCACCAGAAGGTCGCCAATTTGCAGTAATGCGCCAGCACAATGAGCCAAAATCTCAGCCAAGTGAGGTTCGGCTTCGGCGTCCTTGCCAATCTCCTTTGCGACCTCCCATGGCTTAACGTTATCTATGTACTGATTCAGGCTTCGAACCATATTCCACACTTCGTCCATCGCCTTGTTGAATTCAAGCTTCTCCATTGATTCATGGTACAAAGACATATCATGTTCGGCTTGTTCGGATTCGCCAATAACACCTGCTTGATATTTAACGATCATGCTCGCCACACGCTGAATCAAATTACCCAGATCGTTCGCAAGCTCACCGTTATAGGCTGCTTCAAATTTTTCCCAGGTAAAATCACCGTCGTCTAGCGTTGGGATATGACGAGAGAAATAATAGCGAAAGGCATCAATGCCATACTCATTAATAATTTGCACCGGGTCAACCACATTACCGACTGATTTGCTCATCTTGGCACCCCCGACGATGACATGCCCGTGGACAAGCAGTCGCTTTGGCAACTGAAGGCCAAGACCTAGCAAAATTGCTGGCCAAATTCCGGCATGAAAACGCAAGATATCTTTGCCAATCACCTGAACATCTGCCGGCCAGTATTCTTGCCACCCTTCACGGTCAGGATAACCAAGGACCGTAATATAATTCGACAACGCGTCGAGCCAGACATACATCACTTGGTCAGGATCGTTCGGCACAGGCACACCCCAGCTCAAGCTCTTACGCGGCCGAGAGATGCTGACGTCCTGTACGCCATCCTTTATGAGTTCCAAAAACTCTTTTTTTCGATACTCCGGCACAATCTGCATCGTACCATCCTGAATTGCTGTACGGATCTGATCAGTAAACGCGCTGGCTTTTAGGTAGTAATTTTCTTCCTGAACACGCTCGAATGGCTTCTGGTGATCCGGGCAATTACCGCTAAATCCTTGAACTTCTTTATCAGTAAAGAATGCTTCGTGGCCGACACAATACCAGCCGTCATAGGTGCTTTTGTAGATATATGGCTGCAATTTTTGCCAGATATATTGTACTGCCGAAATATGGTGTGGGTCGGTTGTCCGGATAAAATCGGTTGAACTTGCGGCAAGTTGAGCCATCAAGTTTTTGAAATTAAGATGGTACGTATCCACGTAGGCCTGAGGAGTAATACCTTCTTCGGCCGCTTTTTGACTTATCTTGTTACCATGCTCATCAGTGCCGAGCTGGAAGCGCACTTCATGACCCTGCTGCTTCTGATAGCGGGTCCAAATATCAGCAAGCAGAAAATCGAGTGCATTTCCAATGTGGGGCGTGCCGTTCACGTAAGGAATAGCGGATGCAATATAGAGTTTTTTAGTATCCATTTATGACTATTGTAACAGATACCAGCTGCTACTCACCAAACTGGCCGGTGTAGATAGGCCCGCCAAGTAGCCCGACGACAATGCTTGATCCATTACTTGATGACGCCAGCGCACCGTTACATACCGTCTCAACAAAGTCATGCTCTACCCACGCCGCTCCAGCGTCTATACTCGTGAACAGTGACACCGTACCACCAGTTCGAGCTGACGCCGCGAGTTTACTGCCATCACTTGAGGCGGTGAGCCCGTTACAATAGCCGAAGCCAACTGTCGTATCAGTCCACGTTGCCCCCGCGTCTGCCGACACAAGAATGCTTCCGTTTTGCGGGTAGACGGCAATGTTCTGACCGTCGTCAGAAATAGTAATATCGCCCCAGCTGCTTGTCCCCGCCTGAGTCAACGCAGACCAGCTTGCACCGCCGTCATCCGAGTAGTGAATATTACCCCCGTTGCGCGACCCTGCCACAAACGTGCCATCGGTACTCGTTGCAAGGGATATCCACGAAGAACCAGCAAACGGCACGCTCATCTGCGACCAGCTTGCACCGCCATTAGTCGACTTGTAAATGTATATCGTTCCGGCATAGATAGTTGAGCCATCACCGGAAACAGTGACCGACTCCCAGTAATTTGGGCTTCCGCCAAGAGTCCACGTATCTCCGCTATCGGTCGATACAGACACTTGTCCGTAGAATGATGCGGCAATAACAGCTCCATCATCCGACATCGATATGTCGGTCCAGCTTCGGGCTCCCGAAGCAGTCTTCTCCTCCCAAGTTGCACCACCATCTGATGATGTGTATATGTAACCGTCACTAACGGCAGCAGCAATGAAAGTGCCATCACTCGACATTGCAGCCGCTGCCCAATCCCGTTCGCCAGCCGCGGTGCGCTCCGTAAACGTGAGGGTGTCAAAAGAAGGCCCAGGCACGTCTGCGAGCGCTGCACTCGATGGGCTTAATGTGTCGCAGGCCCCGTCGCTCGACTCTTTAATAAGTGCCTCTGCGAGCGTAGGGTGGTTTGAAGCGGGATTAAAGCCACGAATACAGTAATCGACATTATTCGCCACTACATCAATAGTGTTGCCGGACGAGGGAGTGAAGCCTAAGTCCTCGTCGATACCGTCAGGTGAGTACCAGGCCTTGCCGCCTGTTTGATTATCGAGCGCGTAATCAGTCTGTAAAGTCGCTACTTTCTCTAAATCAGATAAAATCGCGTTATCGTTTGCGCGCTGCGTCACCCCATTATATGCAACGACTGTAATAACGGCCAAGATGCCGATCACCGTAATGACAATAATAAGTTCAGTTATCGTAAAGGCGGCATTTTTTAGATGTTTCATGTTGGTGCTAGTGTAGCATAAGCACTATAGGTCGACAATTTGCATAATCGAGCGCCACTCTTCAATAGAAAGATCTTCGGCGCGGCGATTTGCGTCAATGTCTTTTTCCGCCAGAAAGCTGTCGACCCGCTCCTTAGAGAGATGAAG
>DFTJ01000006.1:0-1354 GCA_002381485.1 Candidatus Saccharibacteria bacterium UBA4215
TCTGTGACTGAACTATCAGAAGACGATGTGGCAGTACTTGCTTCGGAGATACCCGTTGCTGAGACCGGCTCGAGTGTTGTTGACGCACTTGTCGCCCATGGAGCTGCGAGTAGTAACGGTGACGCGCGACGACTGATTGAAGGTGGAGCGGTGACAGTCAACGGTCAAAAGATTGACCAAGATATGACAATACATGAACGATCTTTGATCAAGAAAGGCAAGAATAGCTTTATTCTTGTACGGTAGGCCACGGCATGAATCCCGGTGCTTCTATCGATCGCGTTAAGGGTGTTGGCGAAAAGACGGCCGAACACCTTCGTGCCGGGGGTATCCGAACAGTATATGACCTGATTACATTTTTGCCGCGCGATTATAGCGATTATTCTCACGCCAGCAGAATCGTTGATATCCAGCCAGGTAACGTCACCATTAGAGCGCGCTGCGAGAAGGTATCCACCCGACCAGTGCGGCGAGGAATGCGCATCACGACGGCAACGCTGTATGACGCCTCGGGGAAGATCCAGGCCGTGTGGTTTAATCAGCCGTACAGAGAGAAGCAACTAAAGACGGGGGAGGAATTCGTTTTTACGGGAACCTTCGAGTTTAGCTACAACAAATACCAGCTGACAAACCCAGCAGCCGAAAAAGCAGTCGATGTACCGAAGCAAGCTCATCAGTTGCTGCCAGTCTATCGAATGGTGCAAGGCCTGAAAGTGCCACTTTTACGTAAATTGATCGCCGAACTGCGCCCATTAATGACAATGCTACCAGAAACGCTACCAGCTGCTATTGTCCACTCAGAGCATCTTATGTCGCGATCCGACGCCTTGGTAGCGATGCATTTCCCGACTTCGGCTGATGATGTTGAGCGGGCTAAAGAACGGTTCGGCTTTGAGGAGTTATTCAGCCTACTGGTAGCAAGTCAGTTAAACAAGCAAGAAATCGCTAAATTGCAGGGCTGGAAAATTCCATTTCAGCAGTCGATTGTAAAAGCTTTTGTCGAAAAGCTCCCCTTCGAGCTAACAACTGCGCAACGCATTGCTGCATGGGATATCCTACAGGACTTCGAGAAGGCTGTTCCAATGAATCGACTGCTGCAGGGGGATGTTGGCTCGGGCAAGACTGTCGTAGCGGGTCTCGCAGCGCGCCAAGCAGCTCACGAAGGATTTCAGACAGCGATGATGGCTCCAACCGAAATTCTTGCCACGCAGCATGCTGAAACATTACACACGCTGCTATCGCCGTTTGGTGTTCGAGTGAGCCTGCTGACAGGCAGCGTCAAGGGAGCAGCTCGAGCTGCGGTCTATGAAGCTATCGCTAATGGAGAAGTCGATGTCGTTGTGGGCACGCATGC
>DFTJ01000006.1:1413-2052 GCA_002381485.1 Candidatus Saccharibacteria bacterium UBA4215
TACGGAGAAGTCGATGTCGTCGTGGGGACACATGCGCTCATTCAGGCATCTGTGCAGTTTCATCGACTTGGCTTCGTCGTGATTGACGAACAGCACCGTTTTGGAGTGAAGCAGCGCCAAGAGCTTCTAAAGAAGGCCGAGAAAATGCCGCACTTGCTTGCGATGACAGCAACGCCAATTCCACGAAGCTTAGCGCTCACTGTCTATGGTGAATTAGACATCTCGATCTTAAACGAACGCCCTAAGGATCGCAAAGAGATAGAAACCAAAATATGGTCACCAAATAGTCGACCACAACTTTATGCGCTGGTTGAGGCGCAGCTGTCCGCTGGACGTCAAGCATATGTCATCTGTAATTTGATCGACGACAATCCGGACAATGAGCTAAAGAGCGTTCAGGCAGAATACAAAGTGCTGAAAACAGGTGAGCTGAAGCATCGACGCATTGGGTTGTTACATGGGAAGCTAAAGCCCGCAGAGAAGGAGCCCGTAATGCGTTCTTTTGCGGCAGGCGACATCGACATACTTGTCAGTACAACTGTTGTGGAGGTTGGGGTCGATGTGCCGAACGCGACGGTCATCGTGATTGAGGATGCTGACCGTTTTGGGCTTGCCCAGCTGCACCAACTGCGTGGGCGT
>DFTJ01000006.1:2100-5862 GCA_002381485.1 Candidatus Saccharibacteria bacterium UBA4215
CAGTTATTGTTATCGAGGACGCTGACCGTTTTGGGCTAGCTCAGCTGCACCAACTGCGTGGACGCGTGGGGCGCAGCGCTCATCAAAGCTATTGTTACCTTATGGTGAGTTCGTCCAAAGCTCCCAGCAAACGTCTGAAGGAGATTGAGCAGAGTAACGATGGCTTTTATCTTGCTGAGGTCGACCTTGCAATGCGTGGTCCCGGTGAAGTGTACGGGCGCGCTCAGCACGGAGAGCTCAACCTTCAGATAGCAAGCTTGGCAGATACGAAGCTGATTCGTCGAGCCCAGAAGGCGGCGCAGGCATTCATCGCAAGCGGTGATGATTTGTTACAATATACAGAGTTGGCAAAAGACGTTGAACGATATCAGCGGCTTACCACATTGAATTAAACACATATTATGTATTCAGGAACAACAGTTGGAAAAAGATCAGGCAATTTCGTTGGCGTGCACCAACGGATTGATCGTATTGCCCGTCGACAGCTCGGCATGCTTTTAGGTGATGACCAGTCATTTCCGTCATCAAGAGACATTCTGCATTTTGAGGGTAACAATGGGCCGGATGGAGTAAAAAGAAAGAGCCCGTCTGTTGACGAGCCGTGGCACTATATCGATCCAAAAAAGCCGCTAGACGTAAGCTTGGTCGAAATGATACGCGACCACATCACTAACCTGTCTCGAGCACTCAGCCAAGACAACGAGCAAAGAGCGGCCTTTGAGGCGGCTTGGTTGTCCCACGCTATTGTCGATGGGCTTACTCCTGCACATCACTTCCCGCTGGCCGACAAGATCGAAGAGCTTTTTGGGATGGCACATCACGAACGCCTAACGGTTCGTCAAAAGAATATCATCAAAGGCACCGGGCGACGCGACACGTTGTCGAAGAACTGGGAATACTGGGGCGGTGGCGGTATATTTACGTCGCATTTCTTATTTGAATTTGGTGTTTCGGCGACGATGGTCGGACGGCGGTATAACATGACGGTTACGAATGATGACCTGGTTGATTTACAGCTTCGCGGCTATGAGGTGCTATTTAAAGAAGCGATTGAAGAGGTTGTCGCGATGGACTTATACGAGGTATTTCGTGCCCAAGGCTGGAATTGGCGGGTCGCTCGCACTGTACATGGCAAACTTGTCCCCTTGCTTATCAAGATGGTGGTATTGGGGTGGTACGCTGCAGTACAGCTGGAAGAGGGGTGACCATGAACGTTCGGATTATCGCTGGTGAATATGGTGGCAGGATTATTGAAGGATCGGGAACCTCACGGACGCACCCTATGGGTGAGCGGGTGCGGAATGCGCTCTTTAATAAATTACACATGGAGCTTCAGGGTGCTGATGTATTGGACGCTTTCGCGGGTAGTGGGGCGCTGGGGCTAGAGTCAATTAGCCGAGGCGCTCGCAGTGCAACGTTTATTGAAAAGGATCGGGTTGCCCAAAAGATCATCGCAAAGAACATTGAGCAGCTGCATGCCGACCACAAAGCGCATTTGATTCGGGCTACTGTGTCGGCGAGCGTGAAGACACTCGACAAAACATTCGATATTATTTTTGCCGACCCCCCATACTATAATCCGCAATTTCCCAGTATAAAAAAGCTGTTTAGACTATTAAAACCGAACGGGCTTATGGTACTATCATACCCAGGTAAGGATGAGGTCCCAACCGGAGCGGAGGTTGTTGTGGTGGACAATCGTAGTTATGGAAATGCGCACCTTGTCTTTTACCGAAAAAAGGACGCCTAACTGGCGTTCTTTTGTTTGGTTGTTCTTGAAGCCCAAATGAAAAAGCAGACCAGCCGATCTGCTTTTTCATTTGGTACGCGAGAGAGGACTTGAACCTCCACGCCTTGCGGCACTAGCTCCTAAGGCTAGCGTGTCTACCAATTCCACCACTCGCGCGTGTAGCTCATTATAACAGAGAGGCTTGCTATCACAAAGCTACAACATATCTGCGTCGTGCTTGTGCTATCATAGAGTTAATGAACAAGATAGCAACGTATCTAAATGAGCATCTATTGGGAGAAGCGACAAGCTCAAAGGCAATGCGTCGTCGCTTTAGTCGCGATAATAGTATTTTAACGATGACGCCAGAGATTGTAGTTTTTCCGCGGGTCACCAATGATATACGCAAGGTTGCTCGCTTTACCTGGCAATTAGCTGAAAAAGGGCACCCAATGGGAGTAACTCCGCGCGGTATAGGAGCTGATTGTACCGGTGCTGCAATCGGTAAGGGAATAGTGCTTGATACGTCAGCTCATCTTTCAGATGTACTTACAGTGGTTGCGAAGGAGCGTCTCGTACATGTCCAGCCAGGTGTTCGAGTAGATATTTTGGATAACTTGCTACGTTGGCAAGGGCTTGTGGTCGCTGGACTTCCTGGCGATAGCTGCCATGCCACAGTGGGCGGAACGGTTGCTAATAATAGTATTGGCTCCTCGGCTGCATTTGCTGATAATGTCGAGAAGCTTGAGGTTGTTCTGGCGAATGGGGATATTATAGAAACCGGTCGCATCAGTAGGCACGAAGTGAACAAAAAGCTCGGCTTCCAGACATTTGAGGGCGAGATTTACCGGAAAGTGTCTGGACTTATCGAAGACAACGACGAACTTATTAAGCAGATAACCGCTGATGCAACTCGCGACAACACGGGCTATCGTTCAATTGCCGCCGTGAAGGCAAAAGATGGTTCAATGGACTTGACTCCTTTGTTTACTGGAAGCCAAGGAACACTGGGCATTATTTCGGAGATTGTTCTAAGGACTGACTTTTATAGTCAAGACGCGACAGCTGCGATCATCTTAACAAAGACAACAGAACAGGCCCGTGATGTAGCCGATAAGGTAGCAGGACTGTCGCCGTCGATGCTCTATTTAATTGACGACGAACTCGTTAATCGAGCACACAGTTACGGAAAGGTGTTTGGCGTTCTTGGCACCGAAGAGGCAAACGGGAGTGTGGTCTACGTTGAGTTTAATGACATTGGCGATCGAGCACGTCAGCATAAAATCAAAAAGCTACGCAAACTTATGAAGAAACTAGAGCTTGGCATGGTCGACTCGGCTGACCGTGATATACAAGAGTTCCGACAGCTCTTGGACGCGCCAGAAGCGACTCGACGAATGGCGGATGATGATAAAGTGACACTCCCAATCATTGACGGCGCCTTTGTGCCCTTTGATCGTCGTGAAGAATTCCACGCACAGTTGCAGGAACTGGCCGACAAACAGCACATAGCACTGCCGCTGAAGACAAACCTTCTGACAGGTACTCTCAATGTCTACCCGCAGCTGAAGCTGGATGTGGTGAGTGATAAGCAGAAGATATTCCGGCTCATTACCGCGTATGCTGACCTTGTTCATCGTTGTAATGGCGCATTCGTCAGTGATGGTGCTGAAGGAAGGCTCAAAGCCAATGCCGCGTGGTCGGTTTTAGATGATGCAGAAGTAAAATTATTTGAAGAAGTCAGAGCAATCTTTGACCCATTCGGCACAATGAACCCTGGTGTCAAGCAGAAAAACGAGGTCCGCACCCTGGTGTCAAGCCTGCGATCACAGTACGATACGACTGATTTCGTCAGTTAGCTTAACAACCGACGCCGAGGTCTGCTATAATCGCCTAGTTACCAGTAATTAGTATGCGCGAGTGGCGGTCGAATATGAGTAGACGCGCTGTGCGCGAAACGCAGTATGCGCGAGTGGCGGAATTGGTAGACGCGCTAGCTTCAGGTGCTAGTGTTCGCAAGGACGTGGAGGTTC
>DFTJ01000006.1:5963-6203 GCA_002381485.1 Candidatus Saccharibacteria bacterium UBA4215
CTTCAGGTGCTAGTGTTCGCAAGAACGTGGAGGTTCAAGTCCTCTTTCGCGCACCACACAAAGATAACCCGAAAGGGTTATTTTTGATGAGCGATGTATAATGAGCGATATGAGTGAAGTTATCCATGTCCATCTTCAGACAGAGGAAGTGTATCGCGAGGCTGTCGAGCGAAGCTTGACGTACCGCGATATTGCTAACAAAGCACTGTACGCGTTGTTCTTAGAGCTTACTCCTCTGCA
>DFTJ01000026.1:0-2663 GCA_002381485.1 Candidatus Saccharibacteria bacterium UBA4215
GCTTCAAAGTCTATGTCAGGAAAGAGCGTTGAGTCACCGGTTGGGACGTCGGTCGCGCCGCCAATCGGGATAGTGTTAGTATCAAGTGCCAGTAACTTCACCTGGTCAGACAGCTTTACCATATTATCTTTTACTGATGAGTCGTGCGCGTTATTCACTACTGCTCCGTAGCTCACCACAATAATAAGAGACAGGATGCCAATGACCGTCACCACAATCAGCAGTTCAACGATAGTGAACCCAACCCCCTTCGCTTTGCTGTTCCCCCACCACTTTTTCATATATGCCCCTTAGATGTTTCCGCTTACAAGGTCATCGACTGATATGCGACGCTGCTCAGTGGTATCACGATCTCGAATCGTCACCGTGCCATCACCTTCAATCGTTTCAAAATCAACCACGACGCAGTATGGGGTTCCAATCTCGTCCTGACGACGATAGCGTTTACCAATATTCCCGTTATCATCCCAGATAACAGCACCGTGTACCTGCTTCATTCGCTGGTAGATATCACGCGCTCGCTCCACCAGTTCTGGCTTATTGCGCACCAGTGGTGAAATCGCAAATTTTACTGGAGCAAGGTGGTGTGGCAGTCGCAAGAAAATTCGCTTTTCTCCGTTTACCTCATCTTCGGTATACGCCGCAGATAATACGGCCATAAGGGTGCGCTCAACACCAAATGAGGGTTCGATAACATGAGGAACAAATTTTGTATTCGAGCCTTTTACGGTGTACTCCATACTTCTTCCGGCTGCACGCTGGATGTTCATCAAGTCAAAGTCCGTACGGTACGCCAAGCCAAGCAACTCTTCGCGCCCAATCGGAAAGTCAAATTCAAAATCGATAGTTCGCTTGCTGTAATGTGCTCGGTCTTCCTCTGGCACCTCTAGCTCATGCACCTGATCGTCTGGCAATCCAAGCGCTTGCGTCCATAGCCAGACTTGTTGGCGCCAGTGTTCGAATGATTCTTCCCACTTTGCTGGATCAACAAAGTATTCAATCTCCATTTGCTCAAATTCGCGAGAACGGAAAATAAAGTCACGAGGACTAATTTCATTTCGAAAGGCTTTTCCCTGCTGCGCAAGTCCGAATGGAATATCAGGGTAGAATGTGTCGACAACATTTTTGTAGTTCGTAAAAATCCCCTGGGCAGTTTCTGGGCGCAGATAGCTCACACTGGCCTCGTCATCAACCGGACCAACATTCGTCTTGAACATCATATTAAACTGGCGAGCTTCGCCAAATGAATGCTCAGCTCCGCACGTAGGGCATTTCTGGTCATTCTCCAACTTATCGGCACGGAAACGGCCGTGACACTCACCACACTCTACCAGAGGATCGGTGAATGTATCAACATGTCCGCTCGCTTGCCAGACCTTTTGGTTCATAAGGATTGCAGCATCGACACCATGCATATCTTCGCGCTCGTCAACAAACATTTTCCACCACAATTGCATAATGTTTCGCTTCAAGCTAACCCCTAATGGACCGTAGTCCCAGGTACCACTTAGGCCACCGTATATATCAGATCCAGGATAGATAAATCCACGTCGCTTGGCGAGTGAAATAATATTTTCCATTTTTTGTTGTTGTTCATTCATAGCTGCCCCGTATTATAGCACAGGCGTCTCTGTTGTTTTTATACCGCGGCATGCTCCCGAGCCACTTGAAAACAATCTGACAGGATTGCCTCCAGCCCACCTATCTGCGCCAGAATCTTCAGCGGCCGGCTAGCAACCAGGCGCAACAACTTTATGTGCTCGGCCGTTAACGAGCCGTTTGGCCAAGGCAACAACCCCTGTTCACTCGCATCATATCGATACGTCTGTTCGGCATCCAAGCGATCGCCATTCACATCAATCGAAAGGTTGAGCTGATGCCCCAATAATGTTGCATACCGTAGATAAAACCAGGTCTGCGTCAGCTCTAACGCAATTGTTGTGCTGTCGAGTGCCATCAATAGTTCCGCCAGCAGATCATACCATTCGGGTTCGTCAATCGTCTCGCTGGCCTTAGAAACCAAACGGATCGCTTCGTACCCAAACTGCAAACGATCGTAATCTTCAATAATATGACGATAAAATTGGACGAGCCGAGACGACGTCAGCACACCCAGCTCTCCCTTCCCGTCGCCAATAACAACATCACAAATCGAGAAGAGCTCAATTCCCCCCGCAAGCTTACTCTTTTCGCGCCGTACGCCACGGGCCATCACATTACGACGACCATCAGGAGTTAGCAACCATAAAATCCGATCGGCTTCACCATAGTTTGTGCGCCGCAGCACAATCGCTCGGGTCCGACTTGTCTTCATAGCAGCACACTCTTTACTGCAGCAACAATATCATCCGGCTGCATCGTTGTTTTATCGACAATACGCCGCACTCCATACGGCGCCAACTCCTCTAAGTCTAGCCCATCTGCCAAATTGGTACATAAAATCACCGGCACCTTCGCAGTATCGGTATGCGACTGCAATTCGTGTAATAGCGCCAAAGCCGTTGTTCCCGTCAGCAACATATCAACAACAATCACGGCTGGCACACTTTCATCAACGCAAGCGATAGCTGCCGTCGCGTGGGGTGCGGTAGCGACGTGGTACCCAGCAGCCGTCAGCGTTTCGGCTTGCAGGGCCGCCAGCCAGGCGTCATCTTCAACTAGCA
>DFTJ01000026.1:2706-3886 GCA_002381485.1 Candidatus Saccharibacteria bacterium UBA4215
TCAACTAGCAGGATGGTCTGGGTGGCGCTCATAATAAACTCAATTGGCGCGAAGCCTGCAACTCGACATAAAAGGTGGCGCCATCCCTATGACGTGTCACGCCAACCCGCCCGTGCATCGCCTCGGCAAACTGACTTGCCAATAACAACCCCAGACCGCTGCTCTGCGGACGTGCGTGAATCGCCTGTGGCGCTGTCGCTAACTTATCTTGCAGCGCTCGCCACATGTCAGTAGAAAGCGCTGGCCCAAAGTCGCGTACTCCAATGCGCACCACCCCACTCTTCTGAAACGCCTGAATCTGCATACGTACAGCCGTGCCTGGTTGAGTATAGTGCAGCGCGTTGTCGCTAAAATTTGTCAGAATTCGACGCAATAGATCCCGATTCGCTACTAATAGTAACGGATGCGATCGCTTGGCCATATCAAGTCTTCGTCCATGAGCCTCAAATAGTGGCGTAAGTTCGTGAACGATATCACGGCAGATTTGCTCAGGGTTGATTGGCTCAAGCTCAAACAAAGCATCTTCCAGCCGAGCGGCTTTTGTTAAATCGGTTGTCAGTCGCAATGCCCGCTCGCTTGTCAACGTAATCTGTCGCAGCACTCGACGCTGCGCATCAGTTATAGCGCCCTGTTCAAGATGGAGCGAGAGTTGGCGTACCAGTGAAAGCGGTGATTTCAATTCATGCGCCGCCGCAACCACCGGTGTCACCACTGGCGTAGCATCAGGCACATCGGCCCCTATTCCCTCATTGCTCACCTTCATACACTCATAATATCACCGCAGCAGCAGTCATACCAAAGACAAGCGCAATGAATTACTTATTAAATGTGATCGATTGAACGAGCTTATTAAAGTCAGCCTGGAATGTCTGCGCATCGGTCCGAATCGTCACTGTCTTATCGCGGATTCTAAAGATCACCGCCGAACCCCTAATGTCCTTACTGAACGCTCCGTCAAGCCGGGTGCCGGTCTGCTCGTCAGCCTTTACCGTACTCGACGTCAAGTCGCCACGGCTGACGAGTGATTCGTAACTACTAATGACCCGGTCGTACTCTTTATTCTCAATAAGAACACGAACAGCAAGCTGCGTGTCGTTCTCGACAGGTGGCACAAAGCCTGGGTTGAGGTACGCCTCGTAATCTCCGCCGCCACTGGCGTCGCTCTCGACGTAAACACTCC
>DFTJ01000026.1:3914-4563 GCA_002381485.1 Candidatus Saccharibacteria bacterium UBA4215
ACAGGTGGTACAAAGCCTGGGTTTAGGTACGCTTCGTAGTCTCCGCCACCGCTGGCATCGCTCTCAACGTAGACACTCCAGGTCTTAGGGTAGTCAAACATCAGACGCCCATAGTCGTCAGGCCCAACAAACTGACGGTTGGGCTCTTTCTCTCGCTCCAAGAACTTCGCTTCATCTGCATCGGCCTGGTCTTTGCGAGCTTCGGCGACCGCATTCGATACTTTTGTATCGACATTGTTCTTTTGATCAAAATAGTTGATCAGTGCCCACACCATCACTCCTAGCGCAATAACTGTTGTAATAATTCCTACAATAGCAATAATCAGCCATTTTTTAGAAGTGTGCGGCTGCGGTACTGGCTGCAATGGTGCAGGTTGCTGATAAGACGGGTCCATAGCGGCTATTATAGCGTAACCTTTTTCGCCTGGGAAGGCTTGAATGTATAGCGATAATACGCATCGAGTGTTGCGTCAGGCGTCACACCCCTGAGAGGACTGCCGTACGCCAAAAGCTCGAGTGGACGCCCGGCTGCATCAGCCTCGGCTTGCATCTTTCTCTCTAGGCGATTAGCGTCGCGCTGGACAGAAAAGGCATACACTACCGTTGTACCTTTTGGCAGTGGACGGCGCCAAAAATTTGCCCACTCTAC
>DFTJ01000026.1:4685-4882 GCA_002381485.1 Candidatus Saccharibacteria bacterium UBA4215
CGCCAAAAATTTGCCCACTCTACTCGAACAGCGCTATCACCCCGTGATAACCAGCGCGAAATCACCACCAGCGCTGGGTTAATTTCATAGCCAACCGCTCGAGCCCCCTTTTGTCGAGCCAACCGTAATACCATGCCGTCGCCCGAACCGATATCGACAAGGAGATCTTTTTTTGATAACTGGTAGAGGTCAGAAAA
>DFTJ01000025.1:0-3596 GCA_002381485.1 Candidatus Saccharibacteria bacterium UBA4215
GTTGCAAAAAATACTATAAGAGCTACGCTGACACCAAAGACGGCTCCAACCAAAACTTCAAGTGGAGTGTGGCCCTTTGCGACCCTTGGGGGCAATATCTTACTTTTGATCTGCGTAAAGTACGCCACCAAGGCCGCGCCCTGCTCTCCAGACGAACGCCGGACCATGACCGCATCGTACATCACTACTGCTGCAAAAGTAGCAGCTAAAGCGAACAGCCCCGAGTCAAATCCATCAACAAGACCTATCATTGTCGCTACAGCAAGTACGGTTGCGGAATGTGCGCTCGGCATATTGCCCGACAAGTACAGTTGATTTACCTGGCGCAAGCTCTTGGCTTTGACGCTGGCAACGATATACTTAGTTAGCTGAGCCGATGCCCACGCAATAACACCCGCCAAGAGGTATACCGATACCGCCAGTTCCATGGCTAGGCCTCCTCGCTACCTTCCTCAAGCGCCTCAAGTGGCTGCGCCGAGATGAAACCGAACGAAGAAACCTTGTCCCCTTCACCGGTACGCATAATGCGCACACCTTGAGTCGTCCGTCCAATTACCGGAATATCCTTCAAGGCAACACGAATCGCCTGCCCCTTACTAGAGATGAGAAGGATTTCTTCGGTATCAGCTTCAAGCGTTCGAACGGCAACGATTGGACCTGTTTTGGCAGTCACAATGGCGGCCTTGATACCAACTCCACCGCGCTTATGGGCTGGGAAGTGCGCTGCTTTAGTGACTTTTCCATAGCCCTGTTCGCTAATCACCAAAAGGTTTCCTTCGTTATTTGCAACAATATCCATTCCGACAACACTGTCGTTTGGTCGCAAGCGGACACCGCGGACACCGCGAGCCGAACGTCCCATCGGACGAGCATCGGCTTCGCTGAATCGAATTGCTTGACCAGCTGACGTCGAGATAATCACCTCGTTATCACCGGTTGTTCGCTTAATCCAGCGCAGCTCATCACCCTCATCAAGCTTAATAGCGATCAAGCCATTAGTTCGAATATTGGCGTAATCTTTGAATGGAGTCTTCTTGACGGTTCCCTTTGAGGTCGCCATAAACAAGAAGCCATCATCGCTCTCTTCTTTTTCACTCTTAATAATAGAAGTGATCCGCTCTTCTGGCTGGAGCGCAAGTAGGTTAACTGCCGCAACACCCTTTGCCGCCAGTGAGGCAGCTGGAACTTCATACGCTTTCAGGCGGAAGATCCGTCCCTTGTTCGTAAAGAACAGCAAGTAATCGTGCGTACTGGCTGGAATCAGCTGGTCAATCACGTCTTCTTCCTTGGTGATCATTCCCCGTTTACCCTTGCCACCACGGTGCTGTCGGCGATACTCGCTCACTAATGTTCGCTTAATGTAGTTTTCGGTCGTCAACAGAATGACTGTGTTCTCTTCAGGAATGAGCTCTTCGTCGCTAAACTTGCCCAATTCGTGAGTGATCATCTTGCTGCGACGGTCATCGCCATACTTCTCTTTTTGCTCGAGTAGCTCTACCTTTACGATATTCAGGATCTCTTTTTCGTCAGCCAAAATACTTTCAAGTTTCTGGATGAGCTCAAGCAAGGCATTCAACTCTTCTTCAATTGCGGCACGTTCGAGTCCCGTCAAACGACGAAGTTGCATTGCAAGAATAGCTTTTGCCTGAATCTCACTCAGCTTAAATCGCTCAATCAAGTTGCCTTCGGCCTCTTCACTCGTCTTGCTGGCACGAATAACTTTAATCACCTCGTCGATATGATCGAGTGCAATCTTGTAGCCTTCCAGAATGTGGGCTCGCTCTTTTGCTTTGCGCAGTTCGTATTCAGTACGACGACGGATTACCACTTGGCGGTGTTTAATGAATTCTGACAGAATCTCAGCCAAGCCCAGCACTCGTGGCTGGATACCATCAATTAGCGCCAACATGTTGAAGTGGAAGCTGGTCTGCAAGGCAGTCATTTTGTACAGCTGGTTGAGCACCTTCTTTGGGTAGGCATCTTTCTTCAGCTCAATCACAATCCGGACAGCACCACGCGCACTTTCGTCGCGCAGGTCACTAATAGTTGTCAGCTTCTTTTCTTTCACCAGATCAGCAATCTTCTCAATAAGTGTTGCTTTATTTACACCATAAGGCATTTCCGTCACAATGATGTGGTGGCGACCCTTCTTGGTCTCTTCAATATCGGCAACAGCACGAATAGTCACGCTACCGCGTCCGGTTTGGTACGCCTGTTTCATTGGTGCGCCACCGTACACAACGGCGCCTGTCGGGAAGTCAGGTCCCTTCACGTGTTTCAATAAGTCATCGATACCAGCCTCGGGATTATCAATCAGTTCAACCGTTGCATCAATAACTTCACGCATGTTGTGCGGCGGGATGCTGGTTGCCATACCGACGGCGATACCAATCTGACCGTTCAGCAGCAAGTTAGGCAGTTTTGCCGGCAGAACGCTTGGCTCCTCTTCTGAGCCATCGTAGTTATCACGGAAGTTGACCGTATCCTTATCAAGATCATCGAGGAGCTCGTTACCTACTTTACCCAAACGAGCCTCAGTATATCGACTTGCTGCTGCTGGGTCACCGTCCATCGAACCAAAGTTACCCTGGCCCTGGACCAGCGGATATCGCATCACCCAGTCCTGAGCAAGACGGACCATCGAATCGTAAATAGAGCTATCGCCGTGAGGGTGGTACTTACCCATAACTTCACCTGCAATACGAGCAGACTTGGCAAACTTACCACCTGGTCGCAACCCCTGTTCACCCATGGTGTATAAAATACGACGATGTACTGGCTTCATACCGTCACGTACGTCTGGCAAGGCACGATCAATGATGACGCTCATTGAATAGCGCAGGAAGCTATCTTCCATGACGTCTTCAACGGTGCGGTGCTCAAGTGTCTTCGAGTGTGTCTGCAACACCTCTAGGATGTCGTCATTGATTGGTGTTGTATTTTCGTCATCCATATTAAATATCCAATTCCTCAACGTTTACATCTTTTGCACGCGACTGAATAAAGCTCTTACGCAGGCTCACTTCATCCCCCATCAATTTAGTAAAAATGGCATCAGCGCGTTCGGCATCTTCAACCTTTACCTGAACCAGTACGCGATTCTCTGGATTCATCGTTGTCTCCCACAGCTGGTCGGCGTCCATCTCACCAAGTCCCTTGTAGCGCTGTACATCAGATAGGCCAGCTTGCTTCAGAACACTATCTTCAGCATTGAGCTTTGTACCGTTTTCTTTGCGCACCTTAATAAGGCCCTTGATTAATTCATCGCGCTCTTCATCGCTATAGGCGTATAGCCGCTTGTTCGAACCGCCCTTCAAAAGGAATAGTGGTGGCTTCGCAAGATACACATGTCCTCCATCAACAACATCTTTCATGTAACGGAACAAGAATGTCAGCAACAACGTCGAAATGTGACTACCGTCAACATCGGCGTCAGTCATGATAATGATGCGGTGGTACCGCAGCCCACTCATATCAAACTGATCGCCAATACCAACACCCAGTGCCTTAATGAGGCTGACGATTTCGTTGTTACCTAACATGCGATCAAGTCGAGCACGTTCAACGTTCAGAACCTTACCACGCAACGGAAGGAT
>DFTJ01000025.1:3699-9928 GCA_002381485.1 Candidatus Saccharibacteria bacterium UBA4215
CGCAACGGAAGGATTGCCTGCGTCTTGCTGTCACGGCCCGATTTCGCTGATCCGCCAGCCGAGTCACCCTCTACAATGTATATTTCAGACACCTTCGGGTCCTTACTCGAACAGTCAGCCAACTTACCGGGTAGGCTGAGGCCATCCAAAGCGCCTTTACGGATAACGTTGTCACGGGCAGCGCGGGCGGCTTGACGGGCACGAGCCGCAAGCAGCGCTTTACCAACAATTTTCTTTGCAACATTCGGGTTTTCTTCTAGATAATAGGCAAAGTACTCGTTCATGACCTGTTCGACATACCGTCGCACTTCAGGGTTACCTAGCTTATTTTTAGTTTGACCTTCAAACTGAGGGTCTGGTAGCTTAACCAAAATAATTGCCGTCAAACCTTCACGGATATCGTCACCGCTCAGGTTGTCTTCCTTTTCCTTCAATAGATTGTTCTTGCGGGCATAATCATTAATGACACGAGTCATTGCCGAGCGGAATCCAACTAAATGCGTTCCGCCATCAGGAGTCAGGACATTGTTTGCAAACGGCTTTACCAACTCACTAAATGTATCGTTGTACTGCACAGCTACTTCTACCATCGAGTCTTCAACTTGTCGTTCGACGTAAAAAATGTCGTCAGCTAAGACATCTTTACCGATATTTAGGTGTTTTACGTAACTCTGAATACCACCCTCAAAGAAGAAGGCTGCTCGCTCTTGAGTGCGCTCATCTTTTACTGCAACGTAAATCCCCTTTGTGAGGTACGCTTGGTGCCGCAAGTAATCAACCACCCACTTGTAGTCGAATGTCACTGTCTCTTTAAAGATAGTTGCGTCTGGATAGAACGTAATTGCGGTCCCGTCACCGCGATCCGTTTTACCAACCTTCTTGAATGGCGTTTTTACGCCACCGCGGACAAATTCGATTCGGTACAACTCACCCTTCTTCACCACTTCGGCAATCATAAGATCGGACAATGCGTTCACCACACTGGCACCAACACCGTGCAGACCAGACGATACCTTATATCCACCGCCGCCGAACTTACCACCGGCGTGCAGCACGGTCAGTACAGTTTCAAGCGTACTAAGACCTGTCTTTGGGTGCTTATCAACAGGGATTCCGCGGCCGTCGTCAGAGATGGTGATGCCGCCATCTTCCAAGATAGTAACATCGACACGTGAAGCGTATCCAGCGATCGCTTCGTCGATTGAGTTGTCGGCAATTTCTTTAATTAAGTGATGTACGCCATCGAAGCCAGTGCTTCCGATATACATACCTGGTCGCTTACGAACTGGCTCGAGCCCCTCAAGAACTTGAATTTGTGACCCGTCATAAGAACCATCAGATTTTTGTTTAACCACGGTACATTCCTCTTTTTCCCCTAAATCCGGCCGATTGCGGACGTTTAACTGGTATCTATTATATCGGAAAAAAATTGTTCGCTCAAGGGTATTGCGCTGAACATATTTCTTATGCTAATCTTAACCACAAGAGGTAATCTTAAAAAATACAAAAAATGTTTAGAAAAATAGTCTCAAACCTATCCTTTAGCCCTGCATTGGTCGGTCAACTCGGCTTTTATGCCAAGCGGCTTCGCAAAGAAGAGGCGACCCGCCGCATGGGCCTTGTGTTTGTTGCACTCGCACTTGTTGTGCAGTCTTTGGTGGTATTTCAGCCGCCCGAATCAGCCAACGCCTCTAATCCTTCTGATTTTGTTCCTGGTGGGCTAGGCCTCGGCTCTAACCGATCACTCAATAACTTTATTCGCCCCTACGACGCCAATTCCAAGCACCTAAAAGACATTATGAACCACTTTGGCATCACCCGAGCCGAGATAACTAGTGCAACCTTTGGCTCATTCATGACAAGCAGCAAAAAATTAAGCTGGGGCCACGTTGCCCGGCCTGGCAGCAGCCCTGTCACCGTCAAAGGGTCTGACGGGAGTAAGATCACTACTGTTCACGGTCGCCCCATCAACATTGCAAACGGCAATAACACTCGCATCTACGGCTGGATTGGACAGTCGAAGTCGATGGGTTGGTTTGCCATCATGCAATCTTGTGGCAACCTGGTAACCGAAAAACTACCGCCGACTCCTCCGCCGCCAGTGGATGAACCTGAACCAGCCGAAATCACTCTTTCTAAGTCAACCAAGAACTTTACCCAAGGCAACATTGACGCAACAACCACCACAGCCCGCACGGATGATCGTATTAGCTTTACAATTACCGCCAAAAACACCGGTGAATCTGACGGAAAAGTTGAACTTATCGACAATCTTGGTGACGTCCTTGAATACTCGGAGCTGATTGATAACGGTGGTGGTACGTACAACGAAACAACCCAAGAGCTATCGTGGCCCGACGTCACCCTCGCACCAGGCGCGACCGAAAGCCGCACCTTCACCGTACAGGTGAAAAGTACGATTCCTGCAACCGCCCAAGGCCAAAGCGACCCCAGCTCATACAACTGTAAGATCGAAAATGTCTTTGGCACAGTATCAGTAACAATCCCCGTCGACTGTACGCCGCCAAAAGTTATTGAAGAAGTTGTCACCGAGCTGCCAAAAACAGGACCAACTGAGAACATCATCTTTGGCGGCACTCTCCTTGCTGTCGTCGCCTTCTTCTACTTCCGCTCTCGACAACTCAACAAAGAAGTACGCTTAATTCGTCGCGATCTAAACACAGGAACAATATAAATATGAGCACCCCCGAACAAGCCCCAACCGGACCAGAGAAAGGAATCGAAACTCCTCGCGTCTCAGCCGAACAATACGAGCGCCTCTCTAACCCAGAAACCGCCGGCAATATTGATGTCGAGAGCGGCGAACGTAAGGCAGAGAAAGCTCGCGTTGAAGCCCTCGAAAACGCCGTCAGTGTTGAAAAAGGCGGTGCTGAAAAGGATAAGAAACCAAGCACTGCCGCGCCAACTCGTCGCCGCGGTACCATCAGTAAGAAAGAAAAGAGTGCTAGCTTCAAGAAGCACATGAAACAGGTCCAATCAGAACTTCCGGCGCCACAACGTGCCTTTAGTAAGATCATCCACAACCCCGTTGTCGAAAAGACAAGCGAAGCAGTTGGCAAAACCATTGCCCGCCCAAACGCGATCCTGGCTGGTTCAGTTGTCGCCTTCTTTGCTGTCTTGGCGGTATACTTAATCGCCAAAAACCTTGGCTATGTTCTGTCAGGATTCGAAACGATTGCAGCCTTTATTGTGGGCTGGCTAATCGGTATTCTCTATGACTACCTGCGCGTCATGATTACTGGCAAAAAGTAGACCCTTTAACGCAACTTGATTGAGACACCGTGATCATGATCGGTGTTTTTTTCTGCATCTCGAATGTGTAGCTTATGCGGCTCAGATGAATCATGCTTTGGATGCTCTTGCTTTGGCTGTGGTGCCGGTGCTTGCTGTGGCACTGTTGGGCCGAACGCCGGATCGGGTGTCTGTTGCGCTGGTTTGCCCACTGGCGCTGTCTGGATGTGCTGTCGTTTTGCCAACCACTCATCAAGGAACGAACTTCCCCCCGCGGCCTTTGGTGCGCCAGGATTCTGTGTCGGTGCACTGGATGGCGGGCTCCCCGCAGCGTGTGCGTTGCCACTACTCTGCAATGCGGCCATTCTTTGCTGCTGAGCCTGCTTCAGAGCCTCTAGCTTCTCTTTGCGAGCACTATCGCCTGCTCCTAGTCGTGCAAAGATTTCTCGCTCCACCTGCGCCCTTGGACGGCCGTACTTCGCCGCAGACAGCTTCTTCAATGCATCTCGTAACTCTGGATTGGACTGCCCCAGCGGTGGAATTAATGACATCGTAAAGGCTGCTGACGGAACATTGTTAATCATCACCGAAGCAATCGTCTGGAAGTTGGGCAGTCGAGTCAGGTCTTCGGCATCAAAGGTCGGTGAGAACTTCTTCACTAACATCTCGGCGTCAGTAATACCGATACGGCCACTGATGACAGTGCCTATGTTACCAAGAATAGATTCCCGTATTTGATCAGTTAGCTGCGTCATGAACTGGTTAGCCAGCACCAGGCTCAAGCGATACTTACGAGCTTCAGATAGAATGGTAGCAAAGCTGTCGGTCGCAAAGTTCTGGAACTCGTCGACGTACAGCGAGAAGTCTTCGCGCTGATCTTCTGGTATATCGGCTCGGCCCATCGCTGCCGCCTGGAACTTCATCACAAAAATCATACCGAGCAGTTGAGAGTTCAGTTCCCCTGTCTTCCCCTTTGAAAGGTTCACTAGCAAGATCTTCTTGTTATCCATTACTTCACGTAAGTTAAAGCCGCTCTTGGTCTGCCCAATAATGTTGCGCATCATTTCATTCGACAAGAAAGCGCCGAACTTAGAAACAAACCACCCCAGCACCTCAGACTTATTTGCTTCGCTCGTCTGAGCCATCTCCTTGTTCCAGAAATCAAGCACCGTCCGGTCAGTCACGTGCTTTAGCTTCTCGTCTGTAAACGACTGATCATTAAACACCTGTGGAACATCGATAAAGGTTGATCCCGTGTCAGTGTCGCTCATGATCGTCAGAGCGGCATTACGGAACCAGTGCTCGTAGCGAGGCCCAATAATACCGGTGTGCCCTGGATCGTACAGTTTATAGAGCATAGCAATCGACTCTTGAATCAAGAAGTCTCGCTGGTCTTGGTTCTCAAACTCAAACAAGTTAAGCCCCACCGGCATCTCCATGTCGCCAGGACTAAAGTAAATAACATCTTCAACTCGCTCTTTTGGCACCATACCCAATAACTCTTCGGCAGAATCGCCGTGCGGATCGATAAAGGCAAAGCCTTTGCCATCCACCATGTCTTGATAGGCCAGGTTCTCGAGTAACTTCGACTTACCGGTTCCAGTTTGTCCAATAATATAGGTGTGTCGGCGGCGATCATTGTTCGCCAGACGAATCGGCTTTCGGGCGCCGCGGAATTCGTTATAGCCTAGCAGGAAGCCTTCGTCCATGACGTGAGTCGGACCATCAACCTGCTTTGCTGCTTGGCGTTGGACCTGAGAAGTTGGAATCGTGCTCTGGCTTGGCATATGGAAGATTGTTGCCAACTCGACAGTATTCAAAATGTTTTCATTGACGTTTTGTGGGAAGAAACGGAATAAATATGCAGTGACAAATTCGTCGATATTCTTACTGACAGCAAAACGGAAGCCGTTGTTGGTTGATGAATCAAATAACGAGAATGCCGAGACGACATTATTAAGAAGCGCCTGCGACTTGCCCGACGTATTCGAAGAAGCAACCACACGAATCAACGTTTCGTAACCCGGGTATCGGGTCTTGTCTTCGATAGACTGCACCGTGCTCTGTTCTAGTGAACTCAGCTGCTTGTCTTCAGGTTTAGACTCTTTCGTCTCTGGGGGTTTCCAAAGAGCCTCCATTAACCCCTTTACGCCGTCACCCCCGAGGGCCGACTTGACGCCTTTGTCTTTCTTGATCTTCTCGGCAACTGCCACGGCAGTCTTCGCCCAGCCTGGCTGCGCTGGCCGAATCAACATTTGAATCCCGACACCGTCTTCACGCGACGCACTTGAAAGCGCATTCAATAGGGCTCGTGTTGCATCTCGTTTTGCCTCTTCATAGGTTGCAATTGGGTAGGCAAAGTCCTTCTTTAACGTAAACTCACCACCAATCGTTCCACTCATGCGACCAGCTGGATTAAATATATTTCGCTCTTCAACCTCTTCGAGTCGGGCCGACGGATAAGCAGCAGAAACTGCTTGCTGGATGACGTCAATCAATGCAATCGGCGTGACAACATAGTAATGGACCAATCCTTCATGGGCGACAATTTCGAAAGAGATGTGCCGCTGGCCATAGACGCGACTCTTTAGCCCCTTCGTCACAGTACTGGCAATGATGTTGTACATCACCTGAGCTTGCGAAAGCACCTCTTCAGTAATGTCGCGCTCATCACGTCCATTACCTTCAATATCATCACTCATTGGCGGAATGTGAATATACATCGGCACCATCTTTAGACCACGTTCGTAGTTCTTGGCTTCACGGAGAATTTTCTGGTACTGATGGTACGCAATAACAATACCAACTGTAACCAGTAGGATAATGACGATTGCTATAATGACACCACTCACACCTATTTCCTCTTATCCGCCTATTGCTTGGCGCCTAGTTGTTTTCCGTACCGCTTCTGCAAATAATCCTTTTGCAGTTCACTCACCTCTACCTGTCGCTTATGCGGATCATCTTGCGTCTCCAT
>DFTJ01000025.1:10077-10316 GCA_002381485.1 Candidatus Saccharibacteria bacterium UBA4215
TCTTGGTCAGCGGCAACGATAGGACTTGCGGACTGCGACGTTGTCGCTGGATCCGACGCAGGTGCGGCAGTGTCGTCTACCGCAGGTACAACGGGCTGGACAGCGCCAGCGGCATCAGCGACGGCTGCACGAGCTTCACCGGCCTGTTCGCGACGCTCCGCACCTTGCTGCACCCCTGTTTCTGGGGTAGGAAGCACCGGAATACGTTCGTTGCTATTCGGCGGCTGCACAGGGAGCTG
>DFTJ01000025.1:10443-19600 GCA_002381485.1 Candidatus Saccharibacteria bacterium UBA4215
CGCTATTCGGCGGCTGCACGGGGAGCTGCTCAGGGGCTCCGGTGTTTTCAAAGTTTTGAGGCTGCATATCTGTCATTATAGCACGCAACACCCCTATGGCGCCTATGCTTTTCTAGATTCTTTTTGAGATGTAGAGGCAGCCAATAATTTCAAAAATGAGCACTAATGCCGCCTCATATACACCGATCGACCCGACAGATTGTAGTCCGATCAGCATAACTGGCGCAGCCGCAAGAACCGTCGAGAAGTAGTAAGCCCGGCGAAACGACATAATAACTGGCGGACGACGAGCGCCCATCCCCCGAACGACATGTCCGATCACACGACTCATGCCATACAAAAAAAAGCTTATCAAGCCAAGGCAGGCAAGATAAGCTGAAATAAAAATAACTAAAAGACCAAAAGGACCTGCAGTCGCTGGTGTCGTTGACGCCAGCATCAGGCCCAGTAAGCAGAGGCTTACGATAGTGGTGAGTGTAATGACTCGCTGTAGCATGTGGTTACTATACTACAAAAACATAAGAGTAATCATCCTGTTTTGGGTGCCCGAGCGACACACATAGTGTTCAACGTTTCAGCATACGCCGCTAAAAAATTATTATTGAGCGTGTGAACCGAGAACTGTGCATCGCTACGGACTTTCTGACCGCTCCGAGAATACTCGAAGCAACCGTTTGCTCAGTGGTAGGCTTCCACAAATACGCCAAGTAGGTTAGTTTCTTCTAGCCTCCCCTGCCTCGAGAGAAAGAAAGGTTTTTACTTGGCGTATTCGGTACTATCTACCGCATACGCTTTTGGCGGAGCATCGGCACGTCAACGTAACTTGGAATAAAAGGTGCGTGTTATATCCGTTTGAAGGATATAACAATTTGATTCCGTTGGCGTCGGCGTTAACGTAGCCGGATTTCCGTCAAATCGTCAGCCGTCAGGCGATGAATGAATTGTTAAGGGGTTTTTGTTGTACTGTGGCTTTTTTGTTTTAGCAAAAGCTTATCCTCAATCTAGCATATGCAGTATGGTACGTCAACCGTTTTAGGTGCTCTATTACTTGTAATAAATACAACTAATCTTGTATTCTATACATCCGTATCTGATGAAATGTATGTGTAGATTTATTAACAACGATGTAGATGCTACCTATCCCGTAAACAACATTCGCCTATTCCCAGCGTTTTGATGGCGCATCTGCCGCGTGAGGCGCCATACTGACACAACGCAGCACACTCATTGAGTCATGCAGGATCAGCTGCGCTCAGCCAGACGCAATCACTACCCAGCTTTACGAGCATCACCATGTCACTGCTTATTCGTAATGCCCAGACGGGTAACTCGTTCATATGTTCAATCACTCACCCACGAGCTGAGCATTGCCACGAGTCAGTATAGACAAGCCACTTTCTGGCTACATAAAACTCGAACTGGGCGTCTACGTGTTCCGCCGGGACGGTACGAGCATGCTATCGACACGGCCTGCGCATCGCCGACGACCCGTCTTGTAGTACTATCTGACTAGACCTGGTGTACCGCCCGCTGAACACACCACTAGGTTCAAATAACTCGATAACTTTGTGGGTAATTTTACGTAAAAAATCTTTAATAAAGTTATTGACACAAGCGCTTTCAAGGCATATTATAGGGGTAGTTCCTGAGTAAATAAATTATGCAGGGGCCAAAAACAAAAAACCGAAAAAAACTCCACAAAAACAACCGTTCCTCGCAGGCGGTTGTTTTATTTTGCCCCGAATCATGAGGCTAGGGTACAAAGAACCCCCACAGAGCGTGGGGGTAATATGATGTCATGGTGGAGCTGCCGGGTACCGCCCCCGGGTCCAAAAGGTAACCTGTTATTCGTCTTCAAGCATAGTCTGCATTATCTTTTTACGACGCATCGTCCTAAAATCCAGACAAAAAGGGACGAATTGTCGCGCTGTAAACTGTCCCCCTAATCGCGCAGCTGCCGCGGTAAGGGTAAGTGGCATGTATATGACACCGTTTTCTCTATGCTACCTCAAGAAAATCGGCGCTGCAGCACTTAGGCTGCAAGTGCAAAAGAAGTTTTTGCTGGAGCAAACGCTTGCGCGAATACTGCTAGCTGCTTCTTTGCTGATTCAATTGTGTTTGCAATTAAAAATACACATTACGTGTGTCATCGGCTTGCAGAATAACCTGTTAAAGTCCTTTCGTCGAAGCTATATCAGCCCCACGACCTCTGTCATTATAGCATAAAAGTTAACGATTTTCTAGGATTTGTTGGCTACACTATCCCTATGATTGCACGCGTCTACTCAGCAGCTCTAATCGGCTACACCGGCGAACTTGTCGAGGTTGAAACCGACATGAAGCAGGGGCTACCTGGAATTCACATCGTTGGGATGGGCAATAAAGCCGTTGACGAGGCTCGCGAACGCATAAGGAGTGCGATCGCCCACTCTCTCCTCGAGGTGCCGCCACGCAAGTTTGTCATCAACCTGGCTCCAGCCGAGCTGCCAAAAGACGGCGCCCACTTTGATATCGCCCTCGCCGTTTCACTCCTGGTAGCAAGCGGCCAACTTCATCAGCACGAAGTTGATAAAGCGCTCTTTGCGGGCGAAGTATCCCTTGATGGAAGCCTGAAAGCAATCCATGGCGCCGTCTCTTTAGCCGAGATCGCTCGTCACACCCGCCAAGAATACCTCTTTCTGCCAACACCTAACGCCCCACAAGCTGCGTTAATCAATGGCATTACCGTTTACGGCGTCCCATCACTCAAAGCGCTCTTCCAGCACCTTAAGGGCATTGCGCTACTCCCAGCTGCACAGGCGCCCAGATTAGAAAGCCCTTCTCCCCGTTCGGACGCCACACTCACTGAGATAAGCGGCCAAGATCACGCTAAACGAGCCCTGCAAATCGCCGTAGCCGGTCGTCACAATATTCTTATTTCTGGACCGCCGGGGGCCGGAAAGAGCATGCTCGCTAAAGCCGTCATCGAGCTCCTCCCTCCCCTCACCCCTGAAGAGCAACGTGAAGTCACGAAGATTCATAGCCTATACGGTGATGCAATCACCGAAACAATCACCCAGCGTCCGTTTCGTGCGCCCCATCACAGCACCACTCTGACGGCACTTATCGGAGGTGGCGCACGGCCACGGCCAGGAGAAATAAGCCTAGCTCACCGTGGCGTACTGTTTCTGGACGAACTTCCTGAGTATCCGCGGCCAATCCTGGAATCGCTCAGGCAACCACTGGAAGACAAAACCATTCAGCTGACACGAGCCCATAGGCGTATTTCGTATCCTGCTGACTGCATGCTAGTTGCGACGATGAATCCTTGTCCCTGTGGATATTACGGCGATGAGAACCACGAGTGTCGTTGTACTGAGTATCAGCGTCAGTCGTACCAAAAAAAGCTTTCAGGGCCGCTGCTTGATCGAATCGACATCAATATTTCCGTTCAACGCGTTGATACAAAAAAGCTTATACGAACAAATATGTTGCACAAAGAGCAACAGTCTAAAGTGTTACAGTCTATAGACAAAGCCACAACATGTCAGCATGAGCGTTATAATAGTAGTAATATATACAACTCTAGTCTCTCCACACGACAGGTGCGTGAACACATTACAATTGCTCCACCCGCCCTATCATTGCTCCAAACCGCTAGCCAACGTCTAGGTCTCAGCGCCCGCGCTTACTTCAAGATAATCAAGGTTGCCCGAACAATTGCCGACCTAGAATCTTCGCCCGGCGTGACCGCAGCACACATCGCTGAAGCGCTCCAGCTGCGTAATTCGATCGACAACAGTTAAGCACCTTGCAAGCCCTTGTGTTACCTCAGTAAATTTGATAGAATAGTTGCTGAGTAACACGCTCAAGCAACTGTACGTAACAGAAAAGGAGTCTCTATCAACCAATCAATTCGTATTAACGGGGCAATTCGGGCAAACGAACTGCGCGTTATCGGACAATCAGGCGAACAACTGGGCATCATGAGCCGCAGTGATGCACTCAAGATGGCCGAGGAAGCAGGACTTGATTTGGTTGAGATTTCTCCCAACGCCAACCCGCCGGTTGCAAAAATCGTCGACTGGGGTAAATACCAGTATCAAAAGATGAAAGAGGCGCAAAAGAACCGCCGCAGCAACAAACAAGGCGAACTCAAGCAAATGCGTTTCGGCATGAAGATCGGTCAAGGTGATCTTGATATCAAGCTACGCAAGGTTCGTGAGTTTCTGGCAGAGGGAAATAAAGTGCGCATTCAAGTATTCTTCCGTGGTCGCGAAAACGCTCACCGAGAACTGGGATACGACATGATCAAGAGAATTGCCACACTTCTGGAAAACGAAGCAGTGCTCGAGCATGAGCCACAAATGGCTGGACGCAACCTCAGCGTCGTAATAAGGAGTAAGTAATGCCAAAAATGAAGACACATAAAGGTACCGCGAAGCGGATCAAGATTACCAGCACTGGTAAATTGACTCGTCGACGTGCCTTCGGCGCTCACCTCTTGGCAAAGAAGAGCAAAAGCCGCAAACGCGCCATCAACACCACTGCAGTCGTCAAAGGCGGCGTGGCTAAAAACGTTAAACGAGCCCTCGGGATCTAAGAAAGGAGTTTCATTATGCGAGTAAAAAGAAGCGTTCCGGCACGAGCCCGCCACAAAAAGATGCTAAAAGCTGCTAAAGGTATGCAGCACAACCGTACACGTAGCTACCGCCTTGCGAAGCAAGCAGTTACCCGTGCACTCGAATACGCCTACCGCGACCGTCGCAACCGCAAGCGCGACCTGCGTGGTCTTTGGATTACCCGCATTAACGCGGCTGCCCGCATCGAAGGCACCACCTACGCGAAGCTTATTGCCGGCCTAAAAGCCGCCAAGATTGAGCTGGACCGCAAAGTCCTCTCAGAACTAGCTGTCAGCGAGCCAAAAGCCTTTAGCGCTATCGTTAAAAGCACCAAGTAATCTCTCGACTCCTTTCGTCCTGAGGTAATACACCACCCTACTTCTAGGGTGGTGTATTTTTTGATCTGTATGATGTCTAGGTGGCAGACCGCCTGTAAGCCGGGTTTTGTCGAGAACGATCATCTATCTAGCCTTGTGATTGCTCGCAAGATCAAGCGGGTGTCGACCGACGGACGGATAGCCCTTAATGCCGATCTCCTTGCAGCTGACAGGGTTTACCTTCTCCGCATGTCACCATGCGACGCTGTAGGCTCTTACCCTACTCATTTCACCCTTACCTCGTAAGAGGCGGTTTTGTTTCTGTGGCACTTTCCCTAAGGTTGCCCTCGGTCGCCGTTAGCGACTGTCAGTATCCTATGCTGCCCGGACTTTCCTCTTGTCATTTTACTGACAAGCGATCGTTTAGCGATCTACCAAGGAATATTATATATTAACCGAGAGCTTTTCGCGAGCATGCGCATCGAGTGTCTTGTTCACCATCCCGTCAGCTAGCTGGTTAAACTCGCGCTGGACATGACTGAACGATATCTTCTCACATTGCTTCATCAACTCACGAATCCGCTCGTGGATTGGCCAAAGTTCGCGGTTCTTTATGCGATAGATACCCTTGAGTTGATTCACTACCAACATACTATCGATCTTGAAGTGCATTTGTTTGTAGCCAAGCTCGAGAGCCTTCTCAAGTCCGATGCGCACACCCTGATATTCGGCCTGATTATTCGTCGTGATGCCCAAGTACTCACCACCCTCTTCAATCACTTCTTGCCGGTGATTAAGAATGACAAAACCAGCTGCTGATGGTCCCGGATTACCCCGTGAACCTCCATCTGTAAAAATTGTAATGCTATTTTCTGAAGTATCTTTAACATCATTTGCAGCAACAGACTTTAACGTCTCATCTGATAATTCTTCTTGATGCACAATTCCAAGGATCAACTGAGTCAAATCCGTCGTGTCATCTTGCTGTATTTCTGACATCGGCTGCCAACGATATTTACTATAATTTCCGCTCAATTTTATTGGCCGCGCCTCATCAGCAAGGGAGACAATATACACCATTACGGCATACTGAATGTCCCGATCGTCGTGGTCAATGTATGTCACCGCGTCAAACAGCTGGGCGGTTTTAATATGCACCCCCGCGTCATCATGTAAGTAGCGCCGAAGTGCGTCCTCAGGCTGCTCTCCATATGCCAGCTTGCCTCCCGGTAATTCAAAGTTTCCAAGAATGCTGGCACGTCCATTAGCACGTTTTAATACCAGTACTTTGTCTTCTTGGGTGATAATTGCTCGGACCGAAAGTCGCTGTTTCATATGTTTGTGTTGTTCCTGTTTGCGACTATTATAGCATGGTCAGGGTGACAAGACTTGAACTTGCGACCTCACGGCCCCCAGCCGTACGCGCTACCAACTGCGCCACACCCTGACAATCAAATAAAAAGGCCCAGAAGGTTCATCGGCACTATGATATTCCCCGCGTTTGTGCAAGGTGGTTGACCTCAATCCATCTCCACGGAGATAGACAATTTGGTTTCCCAATCATATGATATCGGAAAATCATATGCACCGTCTGAAGCCCTCCTGGGCTACTCTTAGTATACCATTTTTCGGGAGCTAAACGCGGAAAATGTTGGTGAATATATCAATGAAAAAGCCGATTGACCCCTGCATAAACGACCCCAGTGGACCACCTGCAATCAGGATAATAGCAAAGATGAAGATGATGCCAAAGCTCTCGATAAAGCGCATGCCGGTACGCACAAACTCAGGCGCCAAAGCATAAATGACGCGCGAACCATCCAGCGGCGGCAATGGCAGCATATTGAACACAAAGAACCCCAGGTTCACTGTAAACATCGTTATAATAATCTGAGCATACAGCCCCTCCATCGGCGCACCGCTGATTGCCCAGATACCAAACGCTAGGAAAGCGATCACTAAATTCGTCAGAGGTCCCGCAATAGCAATCAATGCCGCACCCCAGTCATCCCACTTCACCCTATCGGGGTTAAAAGGAACTGGACGCGCACCACCAAAAATAGGAGCCCCTACAATTGCGAGCCCCAGAGGCAAGAGAATCGTCAAAAAAGGATCGATATGTTTGACTGGGTTTAGCGTCAGCCGCCCCTGTAATTTGGCAGTGTCGTCCCCAAGCCAGTAACTCGTGAAAGCGTGCATCGCCTCGTGTAGGGTCATCGAAACGAGAATAACTCCAACGACAATCAAAATATACGTAACAATTTCCATCTCTATCGATTATAGCCCATGTTAGTGGCAACGGAACAGCCTTGACTCTCGAGGCGAAAAAGGGTAAAATGAGCTACATTGTCTATTTAACATTCGGGATACGAAACCCGAAATAACACGTAAGAGGTACACCCCATGGCAGCACGATGCGAACTCACCGGAAAAGGAAAGCAATTTGGCAACAATGTTAGCTTCTCTTTGCGTCGCACCAACCGTGTCTTCAAGCCGAACCTACAAAAGAAAACTTTTGAAGTTGACGGTAAAAAAGTCACTATGGTACTCAGCACCCAAGCGATCCGAACATTGAAGAAAAAAGGCATCCTCGCCTAAACTCTTCTGTACACTAAAAAACTCCCGATTTCATCGGGAGTTTTTATTTGGACCGCACTTGACTACACTAACTACGCGCTAGCTTTACGATCGTCAAGGCTTCCGGCAGCGCACTTGCCTGCTTGAGCTTGTATTTAGCCGCCTCTTCCACCTGCACTCCAAGTTCTTTGATAAACACATCAACCGAATCCTGAGGCACTTCATATTTCACCGCACTATCTGCATAGTGAACAGGGATAACGACCTTTGGATCAATCTTGCGCGTCAGCCCGGCAGCAGCCGTAGGATCAAGCGTATAGCCGTTACCACCGACCGGAACAATCAAAACATCAATGATGCCCAGCTCTTCGATTTGATCATCACTTAGTTTCTCGTGGATATTACCCAATAGGCCAACCCGGATATCATGCGCCACAATCCGATAGATCGTAGAGACCTTCGGTTCAGTCTCGGCATCAAGGTGTCGCTGAGCGGCGATACCTTTAATATCAAAGTTTGCAACGCCATATTCGCCTGGACCTTCGATATTAAGCTTGGCATCAGGATTGTTCAGCGCAAAACGAGCCTCAGTAGCAACTTCGATCTGGCCCTTTGTAGAAAGATCCTTTAGCCCAACGATTGATAGCTTTGGGTCGGCGTAAATTGTTGCTTTCTTCGTCGACAACACAACACCATTTGCACCTTTATATTCAATTTCAAACATTCTTTTCTCCTTTATTTCTGACTGAGGACACTGTCTTTATCTATCGCCACGGTGTGTTTAGTGTTCAAGATTTGGGTCAAGAACTTATCGCGCACACTCAGGCGGTAGTAAAACTCTTCATACGGCATAACACTGTAGTTGATCTCGCGACCTTCTAGCTTTTCGATGATTGCCATTGCTGACTTGGCCTTGGCGGCCGAAACACTTCCTACCATGAGGACATCGACAGGGCTGGTTGAGCCTTTCACAAGGACGCCGGCTATAATTGCAACTCGCAGTGAAGACAGGCCTGCAACAGCACTCAAGTACTGCTCGTTGACTGCATCCTTTTCAGCTACTCGAGAAGGCGCAGTGGCGTCTATTGGCTCATTGGCAAAGATCGCTCGAAGCGCGGTATAAAACTCGTAGCGCTGGTTCACCTGGTAGTAGAGTTTATTATCAGCACTGTCACTGGTAATAACCCCGACCTCTAGCATGTTTGCAAGTTCGCGACGAACGGAATTAATTTGCTCGTCAATGATACGCGTTATCTCGCGAACATAAAAAGATTGTCCAGGATGGTTCAAGAATAGGTGCAGCAACTTCACCCGAGTTTTTGAGCCGAACAATGCGTCTATCACTTTTTCCTCCAAAGGGTAACTTTCTTGTTCTCATGATATCACGGCTTGTTCAGTGTGGCGAGGGTGTGACGCAGGAATTGTTCAGAATCCTGAATGTCCGCCCATCGTACATACTCACGACGACGCCACCAGGTGATCTGGCGCTTGACGAGTTGCCAATCGGCGGTCTCAGCAGCCCTCATTGCCTCCTCAAGAGTCAGCTCTCCGCTGTCATAGCGCTGCACTAATCGATAGATATTGCCTGTCAGCGCAGGCACATCCCAGCCATATGTAGCCGCAGCTGCCCGACCTTCATCAACGACGCCATCGGCGAACATT
>DFTJ01000025.1:19689-24213 GCA_002381485.1 Candidatus Saccharibacteria bacterium UBA4215
CGACGCCATCGGCGAACATTTTTTTAATACGTTGTGAAATACGTTGACGAAGTGTCCCTCTATCCGTAGCTATTCCAACAACGATAGCATTGTCGACAGGACTCTCTCGCCTCTTAACTTCTGCGCCATTTTGCTCAATGCTGCGCATGACATATCGTTTGTTGTTGAAATTATTGGGAAGTTTAATATTGTGTTTATGACAATACTCTTGCAGCTCTTCAAGGCTCATAGCAGCCAGCTCCTTACGGCGCCGAGGGTCTGGCGGCGGTCCAAATTCGTACTGCAATATAACCGCATCAACGTACAGCCCAGTTCCCCCAACCAAGAACGGCACGTTACCGCGAGCGCGGATCTCTTCAATCTTTTTATTGGCATAGCTTTGAAAGTCAGCCGCCGAATACGGGCGATCGACTGTCGCCAGATCAAGCCCCCAGTGCGGCACACGACGACGATCTTCAGCAGATGGCTTTGCTGTCCCGATAGACAAATCCTTATAGACAGTCCGCGAATCGGCACAAATAATCTCTCCGCCGTACTCCTCGGCTAAACGAATCGCCAAGTCAGACTTCCCGCTTGCCGTCGGACCAACGATAGTAATAAGTGGCGCTACGGCTGCCATCTTCGCTCCTTGAAATTATCCACTACAAAGTCAGTGCACGTCACGCCTTCAGCCGCCAAATGCTCGGCCTGCGCTTCTCTTCCGCCATGATATCCACTTGCCAAGCCACCGAAGCGATTCACTAACCGATGCCATGGTAATGCAGCATCGCCATAGTGGGCCATCCCCCCGACAATACGGGCCGCATAGGGATGCCCTGCGAGTGCAGCCAAGTCGCCATAGGTGGTGACTTTGCCAGCAGGCACACGAGCTATCAAGACTTCAACCTGATCTCGAAAAGCACTTCCCGGCTTCGACATTACAGGCTCTTTAAATAGTCAGCCAGCTGCTCAAGCGCCACCTTCTCTTCACCAGCCTGCGTGCGAACACTCACTTCGCGAGCCTCAGCGTCTTTCGGACCAACAATCAGCTGGACAGGAATCTTCATGCCAGCAGCTTCACGAATCTTCTTGCCAAGCGACTCGTTACGATCGTCCACTGTATAGCGGAGTTCGTTATACTTCACCGGCTCACTGAGCACTACTTCATCAAGTGCGGCGCGAATCTCAGCCACATAATCGTTCACGGTATCATTAATTGTTAAGATACGCAGCTGTTCTGGAGCTAGCCAGAATGGGAACCAACCCCCGGTGTGCTCGATATAAATGCTCATAAAGCGCTCAATTGAGCCAAGGAGGGCGCAGTGGATCATAACCGGGCGCTGCTTGCTGCCGTCCTCGGCAGTGTATTCAAGATTAAAACGCTCTGGCTGTGCGTAATCAAGCTGTACAGTTGCCAGTTGTGTCTTGCGGCCCAAGGCGTCAGTAGCCATAAAGTCCATCTTTGGGCCGTAGATCGCCGCCTCACCAAGAGCAACCTCGTGCTCCAGTTGGAATCGCTCAGCCAATCCCTTAATTGAACCTTCAGCCCTCTCCCAGTCTTCCTGTGCACCAAGGTAGTTATCGGCGTCATCACGAAATGACAGGCGGAGCGATAAGTGTAGCCCCAGCAGCTCGTACATAGCCTGCGCACTCTCAATCAGCTCAGAAAAGACACCCTCCACCTGGTCTTCAGTTGCGAAAACATGTGAATCATCCTGCGTTATGGCTCGGACACGGTTCAACCCGCCCAATTCGCCACTCTTCTCGTCTCGATAGACGGTGGTTGTTTCTAGGTATTTCACCGGTAAGTCACGATAACTATGCGGTCGTGCGGCATAAATTTGCGCATGGTGAGGGCAATTCACCGGCTTCAGGGCCAGCTCATCGCCCGATTCTGTTGACGTAAATCGCAACAATTCTGGAAATTTCTCAAAGTGACCCGAGGTCTTGTAGGTATCAAGTTTCGCAATGTGCGGCACCCAAACCTTCTGATACCCCCGTTCGAGGCGGTATGACTGCGCTAAGTTATTCAACGTATCACGAAGTATGGTTCCACGAGGAGTGAAAAGCGGCAACCCCCCACCAATCAGCGTCGAGGTGCTAAATAAATCTAATTCCTGCCCCAACTTACGGTGATCACGCTGGCGGGCCAACTCTAGGTTCTGCAAATAGGTGTCGAGCTCCTCTTGTGTCTCGAATGCCACCCCATACAAGCGCTGCATCTGTGGATTCCCCTCTTTGCCACGCCAGTAGGCGCCGGCGACGCGCTGTAGCTTGAACACACCAACTTCCTTGGTGTTCGCCACATGTGGTCCCCGACAGAGGTCGACGAAGTCGCCGTTCTTGTAGAAAGAAACGGTCTCAACGGCCGATTCGCCGTTAGTCGCCAGCCCAAGCTCGTCGGCGTCAAGATCTTTGGCGATTGTGGTTCCGGCTCGACCAAGGTCGTTCAACAGCTCTTCCTTGTATGGCTGTCCATTCTGCCGAGCCCACTCGATTGCCTGCGCGATCGGCATGTCAAACTGTTCAAACTCTTGTGCCTGGTTAATAATCGTCCGCATCTGCTTTTCAATGCGCTTGAAGTCGCTTTCAGAAATGCTCTGTTGGCCAAGGTCAATATCGTAATAAAAGCCGCTTTCTACCACAGGACCAACCCCAAACTTGGCATCTGGCCACAACTGCTTTACGGCGGCGGCGGTAATATGGGCTAAACTGTGTCGCATGGCGTGGAGTGAATCATTCATATAGCCCTCATTTTAGCATGAATCTTGCCTTCCCACCCCTATTTTGCTATGCTTGTTAAAGTCTAAAAGACTTGCAAACACGGTTTGGGTCCTTAGCTCATTTGGCTAGAGCGCCTCATTGACGTTGAGGAGGTGAGAGGTTCGAATCCTCTAGGACCCACCATACTGATCCAACTTCTCCCCCCACGGGGGCGATTTTTGTTTCCCCACACCCCTCGCCCACTTATCCACGCCCCCATCAACCAGCCGAGACACTAGACGCCAAAAGCTATATATCACAAGCGGTATTTCACGTGAATGTCTGTTCCATTGACAATCTATCGTGTTTATGCTAGTATGTAAGTATGGTAAGTAAACAACAGATACAGTCTACCCACCAGCCAACCAACTCCCTTGATCGTTTTGCCCTCTCTTTTGAGTACAACAAGACGCTGCAAGAGATTAAGCGCGACGTTCGTATTCGTACGATCTAACGCACCTACCTTCCGTATATAAAAGCACCCCTCGCTGTCCGTGAGGGGTGCTTTCTATTTCATCTTAAGGGGGTTACTTCTTAGAGGCCGCCCGAGCTCGCTCCCGCGAGGCAATCGTTTCCTTAGCGGTGACATCAAACTTCGTCAGGTACCGCCCCATAAATAAGCGCGCCTGAGCGTTGAGCGCCGCCATCGACAGATACCCAATCGCCGTAATCGGCATCAATACCCACTGCAAGACCATTCCTACCGTCCTGTGGCGCTTATACCGCTCTGGGCGCGGTGGCAACATCTTAAAGGCCAAGAACACCAATACGATCAGTCCTATGAGGGCAATGCGCTGGATTAAGCTGACCGCATCGGGCAATTGGTGCGCCACGACGTTGTTGTAGGCCTCACTGTTGATCAGTAGCGGCACCCAGGCACCAAACGCGACGATAATCGAGACGCTTGCCGCTGTCACATAGCCGTCAAGCGCCCTGATAAACCAGACAAACGCCGGCCAAAACGGCACGCGGCGATTTTTCGTAAAGACATGACTGGCAATATACGGAATATCCGATGCGCCGTACATCCAGCGCCGGAGCTGAATAAACTGGGCCTTCAGAGTTTTCAGGTAGGTCGAGTCAAGCACTGCATCTTGGTAAATCGGAATATACAGAGGGTGCACCGAATAATTACCGTTAAACCAGAAGTAACTGCGCCAAAAATGGTGTCCATCCTCAACCACAGTACGCGTACTCCACCACTTCATCTCCACCAGTGCTTCCATCGGCTGCGAGTGCGACGCAAAGTTACGCATAATGTGTGGGCGCATCGAGCTAATAATATTCCAAAAGGTGTTACCTGTCGCAACAACACGCATTGGAGCGGGTACGTCCCAGATGTTATTAAAGAACAGTGCAATTGGCTGATACGCCAGGTGCTTACGATCTTCGTTCACGACGTACTCATAGGTCATATAGTCGAAATAGTGAACATGCGGTCGGTTATCCGAGTCCAGCGTCGTCACCAAGACGTCTTTGTAGGCGATGTTCTGCTTCTTAAACCATTCTTGCATCTGCAATCCAGCATACGTAATGTTGCCACCCTTCCCGACGACTTCGTCAGGCAGGTCACGAGGGTGCTTAATAATCTGGAACTCCATAAAGGTGTCCTCGTACTTCTTTTGCAACCGCAAGGCTGTCTTTTCAATCTCGGGACCACCCCGTTCTTCGTACGCCAGTACCATAACGATCTTTTTGTTGTCATAATGTGTATCAGCAACAGATTGAATCGTCGGATCGATTACTTCAAACTCTTCGTTATACGCCGCCACAATCACCAAG
>DFTJ01000025.1:24341-28787 GCA_002381485.1 Candidatus Saccharibacteria bacterium UBA4215
GCCGCCACAATCACCAAGTTGGTGAGCGACGACGGCTTCGGAAAAGCTGGTGCATCAGCGGCAGCCAAGCGGAGGTTCTCGACATGCTGCAAGGCCCCATACGCTTTCGACGCAGCACCCTTGTGGTGCTCATAGCTCGCAACGGGGTCTTCAAAGTCAGCCAAACGACTCGCCCAGTCAATTTTTTGCGACTTCATTAATCGCCCGTGCCCAGTGATTGTATGGTAGACAATCCCCACCGCCTTTACCAACACCGTGATGATGATCAACAGCAGATAAATTGCTGCTAATAACGGCGAAACCAGGGAAAGAACAACCAAAAGAACAAAAGCGCCATAACTAATGATGGCCGGAACGAGTTCAAAAAAGCGATAAAACCGGGTGCGCTTACCAAGTGGTAGTTCGAAATCTGCCATATTAGAACGGAGACCAGACGTTAATGATCGAGAAGCTCATAATCCAGGCGAATAGAATGATGCCAATCCCCAACCACAAAATCATAATCGCTAGTGGCGAACCCTTTGTTACATACATCTTAATAGCCAGTGCCGTATGGAAGAAAGCCGTAAATAGCCCAAACACCCCGAATCCAAGCAGATACCACCACTGGTCGCGATACAACTGCGTCACCCCAAAGGCTGTGTAGTGTGTCACAAGCTGCAGCTCACTTGGGCGAACGTTAATAAGGATAAATACCAAGAATAAAAGCGCCAACGCGAAGCTCACGATCGCGAGTACCGTCAAATAACGGTTGGTAAATAATTCTTTGAGTGATTGTTTCAGTGTCTCTATAAACATATGTGTGGAGCCGCTATCCGGATTTGAACCGGAGACCTACGCTTTACGAAAGCGCCGCTCTACCAGCTGAGCTATAGCGGCGAATCCCTTACCTTGGTATTATAGCACCTCGTGCGGGATATATTAACCGCAATAACACCTTGCGATAAGAGGAAAAAACTGCTAAAATCCATAGAGCTTGGCCACAAGCACACCACGAGGGCTCGTAGTGAAGCTGGCCTATCACGCCTCCCTGTCACGGAGGAGATCGCCGGTTCGAATCCGGTCGGGCCCGCCAGAATTGAAAAACTACCCTTGCGGTAGTTATTTTAATTCTGATGGTTTGAACAGTTTGAACAAGGCGATCGTGCGAGCGCAGCGAGTGATCGCCGGGTCGGCGAAGCGCCGAGAAGTAAAAACGTGTTTACATGTTTTTACGTTCAAGCGGCGGAGGCTTACCGATATCCGGTCGGGCCCGCCATATTGCCTATACTTAAAACTTCTCATTTTAGAGAGGTTTTTTGATACACTAGAGCCAATGAAAGAAATATATTTTGCTTGCTCCATAAGAAGTGGCCGTGACGATACTGTAACGTATGCCGCTATGGTTGAATATATCAAAACTCGAGCTGTTGTCCTCAGCGAAATATTCGCAGATGCTAAACTTACCACTGCCGGCAGCTCTGGGCCGAGTGCCGACATTCACGCCAAAGATTTGAAGTGGGTGCGACAAGCTGATGCCCTCATTGCGGAAGTGACTAATCCAAGCTTGGGAGTAGGTTATGAGATTGCTAAGGCAGAGATGTGGGGAAAGCCAGTATTAGCACTGTTTCGAGACGACGGCTCTCGCCGATTGTCGGCCATGATTGATGGCTCGCCGGACACCCAGACGGTGTATTACCGTGAAATAGATGAGGCATTTGTGGCCATAGGCGCTTTTATGGCGACGCTTCCGGAAAAGTAATTTCATACCTTCTCCGCTACGGTCCGCCAAAAGTTAATGTACACATACCACGTCCCATGGTATTGTTTTATTCATGACCGAACACGAACATCCAGAAGAACAACCTTCCCCAGAGAGAAAAATGGGATTTCCTGTCATTGGTGACATTATTGAAACAACACACTTCCCTCTTGGCGTAGTGATGTCTACTCATTTCCCTGAAAGCATAAATGCAGGAGCAATCCAGACCCTCGACGCTGACACTGCTCGCATTACTTCGCCCGGAACAATCAGAATCTCAGAGGTGATAGGTATTAAAGGACACTGGGACATCGACCAGGTCGCCGCTGCATGGATCAGGAACTGGGAAAACATGGGGCTCGAGATGACGCCAGAGAAGAAACGTGAAGTCCACACTCAACTGCTCGCGGAGATTGCCATCGATCAAGCCCGACGCCACGCAGACCAGTAACCCCTGCGAATCAGTCAGTCTTATAGCGACTAGCGACAAACGCCCAGTCAACCACATTCCACCAGGCTGCGACATAGTCGTCACGCTTGTTCTTGTAGTCAAGATAATAGGCATGCTCCCAGACATCCAAGCCCATCAGAGGCTCGGCTGTGCCGTCCATCAATGGGCAGTCTTGGTTTGGCGAAGCAACAATCTCTAAATCGGGTGTCAACCACACCCAGCCACTTCCGAATAACCCCAGGGCTGCAGCGTTAAATTGCTCTACAAACTGCTGGAATGAACCATACTTTTCAGATAGTGCAGTGGCAAGCGTCCCGGCTGGCTCTCCCCCGCCCCGTGGTGATAGCACCTGCCAAAAAAGCGAATGGTTGTAGTGCCCGCCACCGTTATTTCGAACTGCTTTACGAATCTCTTCAGGGACAGTCGACAACGAACGCAGTAAATCTTCGACCGACAGGTCGGCTAATTCATCATGGCCTTCCAGTGCTTTATTCAACTTATCGACGTAGGCCTGATGGTGCTTGTCGTGATGTAGCTGCATAATCTCGGCGCTGATGTGCGGCTCAAGTTCGTGATAGTCGTACGATAGTTTGGGTACGGTAAACATAGTATCCCCCTATGGTTATGATTGCGTTTGTTCGACAGGATCAGGCACTTCAATGTGCACCTTTACTCGGTCAGTGTCTTCCAGAGCCCCTTGCACCTGATTCGTCAGGGCATTTACTGGAATCTGGATATACTGATACCTCACCTGTGTATCGGTCTTCTCCATCAACTTTATAAAGAAGTACCCCGAACCGTTAGAAGACTGGACTGCACCAGAGATTTCTCCCTCATCAAGTGCCGCAGCGGCAGCGGTAACACCGCCATCCTGATTGGTGCGCGGCAAGAAGCCTGGCGCAGCATAGACAGCATTGATGTTTGCCGTGTCATTAACCGCCTCGGCGACATCCTTTAGATCAGTCTCTCCATCGGTAATCAACGCAGCAGCCCGAGTCGAGGCATCTCGAGCCTGGTCATCAATTGCAAAGGCAACTTTTTGGCGTAATAATTTTGTTCGCGTAATTTCACGATACTCTTCGGCGGACCAACCGTAATAATCACGAATGGTCGTGTAATACGCTGCCTCGGACTGCTCACCGCTTCCCGAAAGACGCTGCTGTTGCAAGACCTGCTCTAGCTCTTCATTTGTCACCACAATTCCGCGCTCACGAGCCAACTTTGTGGCATAGGTGTCTGCGATGGTATCATTCAACTCCTGGCTACGCACAAAGTCAGCCTGGCGCTGACCATCTTCAGTACTAAAGTTGACGTTCTCAATCTCACGCAGATAGTGAATCGATCCACGGTACTTCAAAAGATAATCACTGTACCGGACAGCTTCACCGTCGATCGAAGCAACCGACACTGGCACTACTCGGGTGACACGATACATAAAATCAGAAGTGTTTTGAACGATATACAGCTGCCACCAACCGACAACCAGCATCAAAAGAATTGCGGCAACCGAAATGATGATCGTGTTAAAGACGAGTTTGTGGCGAGCATACTGCATAGGGTACTTAAAACGACGTCCCCCAGCCAAAATACGCTCACGGTGCTCAGCAATAGTATCTGCTGTGATGCGCCCGCCCGATTGCTCGCCCTTATCCTTAGTGCGACGCAGCTTATTCAGTAACTTCTTCATTGTCTCCTTGTAGTTCGATAGCGTTTGAAACGGCATCTTGTAGCTTGTTATATGTCTTTTCAGGATGCTCAACGTACCGGATCACTAGGTCGCCGACAAATGTCTGAATGACAATCGTCCCGTACCCCAGAATTTCTCCGTTGAACCCTGGTATATTATAGCTTATGTTTTGGATCTTGGACAGCCGCAGCTCTACGACATCCTTCCCAAACACCCCCTTTTGCGTCACCTGGCGAATCCGCTGATTTGTCACCAGATAAATCGTGAAGTACCACAGGACGAAGTGGTAAAAGAACAGGATAAGCCCCAGAATAAATCCGCCCAGCGGAAGCAAGAATAGCTCTAAGTTGTCTTGCCAGATGAGCGGCGGAATGGCGGTGACAACTAACGGAATAAGCAGTAGATAGAACCCCTTGCGCATAGCAATGATGTGCCGGCGGAAGACAAAAAGGACTTCCTCGCCGGGACGCTGCCCTTCGAAATCAAGTTGTGCTTGTTCTTTTTTCTTTGCCATAACTGTAGTTACATCATAGCATAAGCGCTCGTTCTAGGCGTTGCGATGCATCG
>DFTJ01000002.1:0-422 GCA_002381485.1 Candidatus Saccharibacteria bacterium UBA4215
TGCGTCATCTCGAAGTGAAAGTCGCCATCATTGGAGAGGATAATAAGGCCGCTACTATCCTTGTCGAGTCGTCCAACCGGCTTTAGGTGGTGCAAGTCTTTTGGGAGTAGCTCGTAGAGTGTTGGCCACTCCCCCTGCTGGCGGCGTGAAGAGACGTACCCAATAGGTTTGTGAAGTGCGAGGTACTCAAAAGCGACTGCCTCGCCAAGCGACTTTCCTTTGACGGTGATTTTATCATTTTCGTTAAAGCGAGCACCAAGTTCGGCTAGCTCACCATTAATACGGACGTGTTTTGTGCGGATTAAGTTATCCGCCTCACGCCGAGATACCCCAAGTTGGGTGGCAAGAAATTTATTAAGGCGGTCTGTCATGCCTTTAGTATAGCAAACGGTGTGCCAAAATTACGCGGTTGGCGCAGGAGA
>DFTJ01000002.1:505-3859 GCA_002381485.1 Candidatus Saccharibacteria bacterium UBA4215
TGTTGCTCTGGCTGAGCTGGTGGTGCGGGCTGTGGCTGTGGCGCAGGTTCTGGGGCCGGTTGAGGAGCCGGGGCAGGAGCTGGCGGTTGTTGTGCGCTATTCGCGCTGTTGAGTTCGGCGTTCATTTGGCTGGCAATATCAGTATTCCCGCTGCCGGCGAGGTTGTCAGCAGATGGAAGTGGCGTTACAACACGGTCACCAAGTGATGCGGGACGGTCGGTTGAGAACGGTGCTGTTGGTGCTGGGAGACCGCTTTCGGGCGCAGGCTGCGGTGTTGGTGCTGGTGTCGGCTGAGGTGTTGGTTCAACAGTCGGCTGCGGCAGTGTTGGCCCTGCAGTTGGTGTAGGCTCTGGTGCAGCAGGCGTCGCTTGTGGCGGCGTTGCAGGAGCTGGCTCTGAGGGAAGATTAATAACGGGTGTGGCTGGCGCAGCAGCAGGCGCTTGCTCTGGAGCTGGCTGAGCTGGCGCGGGAGTTGCTGGCGGGAAGCTTGGAGCTGGTGCGGCTGTCGGTACACCGTCACCAAGCACTTCGTGGACTGTGCGAATAACATCTTCAATGCCAACTTGTGACTTCACGAGGTAGCGGTCGGCGCCAAGGGCTTCGCCGCGCGCTCGTTGGTCGTCGCTCGATAAGGCGGTCATCATAATCACCTTAATATCTTTGGTTTCGGTGGTGCTGCGGAGAATGTCGAGCATGTCAAAGCCACTAATTTTTGGCATCATGACGTCACTAATGATAAGTGCTGGGCGTTCTTTGATCGCCAACGCCAAAGCCTCTTCCCCATCACCGGCGGACACAACTTGGTAATCTTCAGCTTCAAGCCGTACTCCGTAAATTTCGCGGAGGCTCTTGTCGTCTTCTACTAGCATAATCTTTGTCATAATTACCTCTATTCTATCGGATGTATGGGCAAATTACCATACCCCTTATGGTTGTGGCTCTTCTGGAGGGTTAGTTGGACGTTGCTGGGGGGTGCTTTCTGGCCGAGTAGGTGCTGCTTGATTAGCGCGGGCCAGGGCTTCAAGTTGACGGACGTGAGCGGCAATTTGCTCCCGGCTCAAACTCTCGCCGCGAGGAACGGTCGTGGCGGGTTTAGCGGTAGGCTGCGAGGGCTGCGTCGGAGCTGATTGGGGTGCTGGTGTAGCAGGTTGCGGCTGTGGTATCGTTGCTGGCGTGTTGGGTGAGGCTGGTGCAGCGGTTGGTGGTGCGGCAACTGGCGGAGCATCCGGTACAAACGCAGGTTGCTGAGCGGATGCTGGTTGAGCAGTCTGTGTGGCCTGTTGGGTCTTAAGGCGCTCAGCTTCTTCGCTGGTAATGCGCGGCAGTTCGAAAAAGAAAGTGCTGCCTTGGCCGTATACACTTTCGACCCATAGTCTCCCCTCCATGGACTCAGCTAAGCGCCGAGAGAGATATAGCCCTAGCCCTGTGCCGCCAATTGATTGGCGATCGGCATTATCTACGCGGTAGAACTTCTGGAATAGGTGGGGCACATCCTCCGGTGGGATACCGAGACCGCTATCTTTGACGCTGATGACAGCTTTATCTTCGGTGCCGGAAATATCAACGGTGACACTCCCCTTCGGCGTGTACTTGATGGCGTTTTCAATCAGGTTATCCAAGATCTCACGAATATGGTCATTGTCCTGGTTGACAAAGAATACTGGGGCAATTGTTTTCTGCGCTCGTTGGTTGGAGGGGACAAATGTAAGGGTAAGTCCTTTTTCTGTTGCTTTGCTGCGAAGTCCTTCGGTGATAGTTTCGGCAAAGTCAGTCAGGTTGACCACTTTTGGCGTATTTGTCATTCGGCCATCCTCTGATTTGGAGACGTCAAGAAGGTCTTGGAACAGGTGCCCAAGGTGTTCGGCTGCTTCGTGCGCCTTCATGATAAATCCGCGGGCTTTATCGTCAATTTTTGAGGTGTTAGGATTGAGCGCCAGGCCAAGGTAGCCTTCGATGGAGGCAACAGGGGTGCGCATTTCGTGACTGGCTGTACTAATGAATTCAGCCTGCTCGCGTTCCTCGGCTTTCTCTTTTGTAATATCTCGAAACACGGCGATGACTCCCGAGCCTGATTCGCCGATTGGTGTCACTACAAGTGACGACATAATCTTTTTGCCAGACTTGGTTTGAATTGTTAGTGTTTTTGAGCGAACTTGTTGGTTGGTATTGAGTACCTGAGCAATAGGATCTTGGCTTTGGTCGAGCTCTTTGTTGTTTGCATCGAGGAGCTGGAGAACGGATTTGTAGTTGAGCATCAGAGCATCTTGTTTCCCCCACCCAAGGATTTCCTGGGCAGCCGGGTTCATTAGCTGGATGACTCCAACTGAGTCAACGGCAATCACCCCGTCACCAATAGCGTTAATGACAATTTCAGATTTGTTTGCAATTTCAGAAAGTTCGCTGGTAAGCTTCTTGACGTTTTTGGTTGATTCATCGACAGTGTCTTGTTCGCGCCAAATCAATAAGCTAATTATTGCGGGGATGAGCGAAACAAATGTCACGAACGCCAGGACGCTTGGGGTGAGACCTCCGTCTAGATACTCTGCCGTAACATAGACTGCACTTGCTAGCACGATTGGCAGTATGCCCCATATACGGAAGAGCCCCGCAAAGAATGCGACCAGCATCCAGAGGGCCAGGAACGGCGAGCCGGCTAGGCCTGTCTCGGCTATTAGTAAGCCGGTCGTAAGACCAAACAGGAGGTATGGAATCAGTGGGAAAAAGATGTGAGTGACTTTAAAAGAGACGATATAGAGCGCGAGGCTTGCGAGGGCTGAGCTGGCCGCCCCAATAACGACAAACATGCTGATATCGAAAAGACCAGCGGCTGGCTGGCTGCTGAATAAAGGGATAGCATAGAGAACGATGATTGCTAGCGAAAGGGAAAAGACCACCTCGTAAATGCGGCGTTGCCAGAAGCGTGACAATGAAATCGGTGTAATAGCTGCCCCCTACTTAAAATGCGGTCAAACCACTTGTGGTTAGTATGACGTATTCGGGGGTACGTGGCAAGTCTAGAAGTGTCCGTATACGGCGCGCTCCTCAAACTGTGGTTTTCGCAGGTCAAGATATTCAATGATGCCACTTGGCGAGAGGTCGTAGCCGGAGATTTCTTCTCGATCTCCATCAACAATGACCGTAGCTTCGACTGGCTGGGGATGGCCGATAGCATACGCAAGGAAGACTAACACCTCTTTTGCATCGCGCTGCGTTAGATAGTCGGTCGCAATCTTACGCGCCATGTAGGCACCAGATCGGTCAACCTTTGAAGGGTCTTTGCCGCTAAATGCACCGCCGCCAATGGGAATCCGCGGTCCGTAGTTATCAACCGCTAGCTTGCGGCCCGTGAGCCCC
>DFTJ01000002.1:3955-4358 GCA_002381485.1 Candidatus Saccharibacteria bacterium UBA4215
GGGTTGATGTGGAAGGTCGCATTGGGTGCGGCTTGAGCGAGGGGTTCTTGCTTTAGCCATTTCTGCACCTCCTGAAGAAGTTTGGCATGAGGGGCGTGCTGGAAGCTGGCAACAATCGTCACAATACGTTTGTCATCAGTCGTGACCTGGGTCTTGCCATCGTATGGCCATATTTTGTAAAGATGTTGGTTGAGTTTGCGAGCTAGGACAAACTCCAGCGGCAGCAGCTCGGGGGTTTCGTCGCAGGCATAGCCGATCATTATACCTTGGTCCCCTGCCCCGCCAGTATCGACACCCTGAGCAATTTCTGGGCTTTGAGGAGCGATACGGCATATCAACTCAACGTCTCCTGCCAGCCGCTGAACGATCGCTGGGATATCGACATGTCGTGCCTTTGACGTGA
>DFTJ01000002.1:4512-4903 GCA_002381485.1 Candidatus Saccharibacteria bacterium UBA4215
GTGACCTCTCCCGTAATAAAGACAGTGCCGTGCCCGCCTGCAACATCCACGGCCACGCGGGCATGGGGATCCTCGGCCAGGTGGGCGTCGAGAATGGCGTCGCTGATCTGATCACAGATTTTATCCGGGTGGCCAGGCGAAACGCTCTCCGCAGATTTATAGGTTGGCATAAAAATATCCTTTCTGGCAGCAGAAAGGATCAGGGGTTCTCCGTCATCCTTCCCGTTACCGGGCTAGGTGTGGCACCTTGCATTACTGTAGGTTGCCGGCAGGTCGTCGAGCTAGGTCTCTCGCTGCACTCCTGATATTGGTTAGTGTTGTAGGGGTTATTGTAGCATATACTAGGTGCAGATGCTAAAAAGAAATCCCGAGTATATTGCTGTCGAAACCA
>DFTJ01000012.1 GCA_002381485.1 Candidatus Saccharibacteria bacterium UBA4215
TCGCCCTCCGTTGGCTGCAAGTCTTTTATTGTGACCTTTGGAATTTTATCTTGCATTACCAACTATCTCCCGAAACACGCTCGTAGTTGAGCCTAAAATCTGATACGGCGTTTCGATAATCGTCGATAAATTCATGCAGGCTTTGGACATCATCGTTCACCTGCTGACGAAGCGATCGCGCGTTCTCGATTGCAACATGGAAGGCATCAGGATCGTCGGTGCAATCAATCCGAATTGCTGCAGTGAGCTGGCGTTCATAGTTCTGATAATCACTCCGAAAAGCGCTCAGCTCGATGCCGTAACTTGTTGTCACCGCAACAAGTCCGCGAGCATCAAGGCTATTGTTCGCCAAGCGGTCGTTAAACGGCTCCATCAGCTTACTGCGCATTGATTCATAAATTTGCCCCCGGTTTACCCGCAGCAGCGCATCACTCACCTTAAGTTGGTTGAGTGTATTTTTGATACTGACACAGTTGGCAACAATTCGGTCGCGCTGTTCATCGGTCAGCGCCGCCTGTGCGCGAGTTGCCTCCACAGCAATAAACGCCATACTGGTCGAAAGAAGCATTGCAAAACCAACAAGTACTATACGTTTCATCATCTTGCCCTCATTATACCGTACCTACGGCAAATGCAGCCGCTGGTCTGTTAGTAAAATCAGCCCTTCATCCAGCAATGCACCCAGGGCAGCCTCAAACCGTTCATCAGGTGGAGCGAGCTCGGCCAGCTCTTGGACCGTATACTCGCGCTTCGCCAGGGCTTTCAAAAGCATGCCGCGCACTTCTCGCACGCTTCCTTTTAATGGCGCCTGCTTTTTGTACTGCAGGCTTCGATCATTTGCTCCCAACCCCTGTTTTTTTAGCCAAGATCCGTAGTCCATCAGTGCCCAATACCATTCTCGAGGATGCTCCTGATCGATCGTCTCTTCAACGACAGTTCGCAGTTCGTTGTCATGCACCTGACCGTTTCCGGGAAACAGATGCTGAAAGTACACCGTGCGCACATTCGTCTCAATAAATACGACTGGCTGATTATAGCTATACACCATGATAGCCCCAGCAGTATTTGGACCGACACCGGGCAATTCCTGCAGGCCCTTGAATGTGTCGGGGATCACTCCGTTACACTCCGATACAACCTTGCGGGCCGCTTGATGCAAGAACTTGGCGCGCCGATTATACCCCAGCCCACTCCACAGAATCAGCACTTCAGACAGTGGTGCGGTAGCAAGGTCAAAAATCGTTGGGAAGCGCTTCATAAAAGCTTCAAACTTTGGAATTACGCGATGGACCTGTGTCTGTTGTAACATCAGTTCGCTGACCAGAACATAATAAGGCTGGGTATCCTCTCGCCACGGCATTGGCCTAAAAAGCTCTCGACCTTTTTGCCAAATCAATTCTTTAAATTCTTGTGTGTCCACACCCTTAGTATAGAGGTATACTGAAGGTATGACGATATATATTTTAGGTGGTGGGTGTTTTTGGTGCCTAGATGCGGTGTATCGACGCATCAAGGGAGTCTCAAGCGTTGAAAGTGGCTATAGCGGTGGCAACACTCCCTCCCCGACCTACGAGGAGGTGTCGAGTGGCACTACCGGACACACCGAGGTGGTAAAAGTAAGCTTTGACGAAACAATTATCCCAGCCGAGACGGTGCTGGATATTTTCTTTTTGATCCATGATCCGACCACGCCCAATCGACAGGGGAACGACATTGGAACCCAGTACCGCTCTGCTCTCTTTTACGCCGATGACACCCAGAAGGATGCCTTCCATGCAGCCATAGATCGAGCCCAGCCCAACTGGAAAGATACGATTGTTACTGAAGTGAGCAAGTTAGATACGTTCTACACTGCCGAAGAATATCACCAGGACTATTTCAATCGAAACCCCGGTAACGGCTATTGTTCGGTGGTTATCACCCCAAAGATCATCAAGGCGCGTGCCGCCTACCTAGATTGGTTTATGCACTAAAGCCCAAGGGCTTCAAGGTCGCTTGGGTCAAGGGATTGAGTTGGCAGGAGCGCATCTAGTCCCGGAATAGCAGGGAGTTGCTGCATCAGTGAGCCATCCAGAAGACTGGTAACCAAGAAGTATGCCGCTCCGATAAGTGTCATGCCGCCCGCTAGCAACACAAGACCAAGAATAAGAGCGTATATCAGCACCAGCCGATGACTGAATTTTTTATATTCCTCGGCGCCCAACGTCAATCGTCCCTGCTTATCCTTGACGGTCCCCGTCATAATAATGATCAAGTCAACGATCACCCAGATCCCGTAGCCGCCAAGTGTCAGTAGCTTCAACAGTCCAGTCCCAACTTTACCTAGGTAAAATCGGTCGACACCAAAAACGCCCCACATAAAACTCAGGAAAAATACAGCCAAAAAATGCCGTTGCTTCGGTACGTGCTTGACCTCAACCAGAACTGTCTGTTGAGTATCCTCTTGCATACTAGGGAGTGAGCCGATTAATGTCGCGTGGGAATAACGTCGCTTCTTTGACGTTCTTGAGACCAATAATCTTCTGCGTTAGCCGTTCAAGTCCCATGCCGAATCCGCCGTGAGGTGGCAGGCCGTACTGGAAAGCCTGTAGGTAGTAGCGGAAACCATCAGCAGTTGGGTCGCCACCTGCAATCGTCTTCAGTTGGTCGACAAGCACGTCATAGCGATGCTCACGCATGCTAATGGTGGCGATTTCAACACCACGGAAGATCAAGTCGGCACGTTCGGCGATTTCAGGGTTATCAGCTGACTTACGGTGGTAAAACTTCATTTCACTCGCCGGCCAGTCGACTACAAACACCGCCTCACTACCAAGATTCTCTTTTGCATATTCAGTTACCCAGCGCTCTTCGTCGGGACGCATGTCTTTTTCACCACGACTGTCTTCGCCGGTTGCCTGACTATATAAATCGTGTATCTCCTCGAGCTTCATCTGAGGAATTTGATCCGGTAATTGAACCGGCTGAGCCTTCAGGCTCTGTAGAGCGCCCTCTTGCTGCTGCCAGATTCCGTCAGTCACCGCTTTCAGTAAACCTCCAACGTGGCCAAGCAGCTCTTGAAAATCGACAAAGCCCATTTCGGCGTCAACGTGTATAAACTCGGTCATGTGACGGGTGGTCGCCGATAATTCGGCCCGGTATGTCGGGTTAATTTCGTAGGCACGTTCGAACACCCCGACCATCATTTGTTTATAAAACTGGGCACTTTGCGCCAATGTCGCTTCTTTTCCAAAGTAATCGAGAGTGAACACTTCAGCACCACCTTCTGTGGCAGCCGGCAAGAGCTTCGGTGAATTAAACTCGGTAAAGTCGTTGGCATGTAGATGCTGACGAATCAGCTCCTTGACACCCGCTTGTACTTTAAAAATTGCCGTTTCCTGCAAGTTTCGCAGCCCGACAACACGATGTTCAAATAGTGTGTCCAGATTCTCTGATTTATGATCGAGCGGCTTGTCAATTTCGATTGGTGACTCATCGGTCACCGGTACCATTACCTCGATAGAAACATCGTGTAATTCAGCACTGCCCGGAGCGCGCTCATCCGCAACCACCAAGCCAGTCATCGTAAGTACGGTGCCAATCTGCATGCCGCGCAACTTTTCAACTTCATCTTTATTGTCTACTTTTGTTTGAGCGATACCAGAACGGTCACGAACCGTAATAAAGTTGAGCCCTCCCAAAAGCCGCTTCTTGTGAAGCCACCCTTGAATGGTGATTGTTTCGCCAATATGTTGCGCCAGTGAGTGGGTTAGAATGCGTGTCATTACCTGCTACTATACCACTCTCACCCCTATAATCCTAGACGTCAACGTGACCAGCGGGTTCATTATTCCCTTTGCTCTTGCGTTCAGCAACAACGTGCAAATTATCATGCACATCAAATTCGTCCACAACTTGATGACCAATAAGCGTCTCGATAACATCTTCCAGACTCAACAGCCCAACTGTTTCGCGTAGTTCATTTACCACAATGAACAGGTGGTGCTTCACCGACAAGAACGCTGCCAGGGCATCGGCAAGGGTTTGTGTTTCTTTAATATAGAACACCTTTTTATCCATCGCTTTTTCAGCCGTCCGAGCGTAGCGCTTGCCTCCCTCGATCGTCAACAAATCTTGGGCATACAATATACCAACAACATGGTTAATATCGCCATCAATAACCGGGATACGGCTATGGCCTTTTTTATGCAGATCATTCAATACCACTGGACCAAGCACTTCTTTAGGAGTGATTGTCTCAATTGCTGCCCGTGGTGTCATCACATCCTTCACGGTGTGACCACTAAAGCTGAGCATTGCCAAAATGGACGTACGCTCAGAATCTGTCAGAAGCGTCCCCGATTCAGCAACTAAATGACGTAGTTCTTCTTTCGAACTCAGCGTGGCATCTTCAACATCCGGAGATACTGTTCGCATTAACATAACAATACTGGGATATTTTTCGACAAAATGGAGGATGGTCAGCTCAATCTTTTCATATATCTTTGCCGACTGTCGTTGGACAAACTTGGCTCGTGCCACTACACCAGATTCAAGCGCTACCAGCAAAGCAATGATGACACCAAGCACCCAATCGTAGGCCAGGACACCCAAAAGACTAATGATAACCAACAGCAACGCGACCACCACTCGCTGCAGCGAATAAACATCGCCCAGCAATTGTTCACGACGCAGGGTCGCCTGGGCCTCTTTGTCTTCTTCCTTGGCGCGTCGATTTAGCTCAAATAAGCTGATCCTCGTACGCACTGGACGCATGCCCACAACTAAAATAAGGCTTATAACGGCCGTGAGATGAAGAATGATAGCAACAGCTTGCATGCCTTTGATTGTACACGATTTTGAGAGATGGCATGAGCAGTTTGCTATAATTACTATAGAAAGTAGAGGAACTGTTTTTGTGAGTAAAACGACATGGATTATTTTTAGTGCAATTATTGTCTTGGTATTAGGCGGACTCATTGCCTATTCTCAAGCAAACCGAACCACACTCGACGTCACAGATGTTGACGCATTTGCAATCACTGCAGCCAGTGACCAAAACGGTCAAATCGGGGACCACGTGTACAACGACACCGTCAGCGACACAATTTTAATTGAATACGGCGATTTCCAATGCCCAGGATGTGCTGCCGCTTACCCTAACATAAAGACGCTGCTGGAAGACTACGGTGATGAAGTATCCTTCGTCTACCGCAACTTCCCCTTAACCAGCATTCACCCGAATGCACGGGCAGCTGCCGGAGCCGCTGAAGCTGCTGGCTTGCAAGGTCAATACTGGGAAATGCACGACCTGCTATTCGAGAACCAGACTGAATGGGGCGATGCTGATATCAACCAGCGACTAACATTCTTCAAAACCTACGCCGAGTCACTTTCGCTTGATGTTGCACAGTTCGAAACCGATCTAGCCTCGAGTAACGTTAATCAAAAGATTGCTTTCGACCAAGCACTGGGTGGCAAAGTAGGCGTTGATTCAACTCCAAGCTTCTTCCTAAACGGTGAGGCACTCTCTTCAGAGGCTGCACAAGGCTTACTACAAGGTGACTTGACCGCACTTCGAGCAGAACTAGACGAAGCGCTCCAACAGTAGCCCGTAACGACAACAAAAGAAAAACACCCCGGTGCCTTGGGGTGTTTTGTTTTTCGATTTTTTGATCGCTCGATCCTACAGTGAGAGGACGTTTAGTGAGCGATGAAGATTTGCCATTCGGCAGGCACCACATCCACTGCTATCTTTTTGCGTCGTGACGACACAAATTCGATGGCTATAGGCATGTGATTTTACACTCCTTGTACTATGTACAGCTTCACGCACTCCGACCTTTATTATATAGTTTTGGCGTGAAACACATCATTGATAGTACCAAATTCAATGAAAACAGTCAAGAATGCGTCTTGGAAAACGCTCGTGGTTTCATCTTAAAACAAAACCAAAAAAGACGCAAGCGGTATGCCAGTTTTTACTAAGAAAAGTTGAAGCGAGAGTATGTCAGGCCGACACCTAAGATGCCGAGACCAACCTGATCAGCGTCACCAGAGGGCTCCGAGCTCTCTTCTTCGACTGCACAGCCAGTCTCATCTACCGTCACACCTTCTGCAGTATCGATACAAAGGTCATTCGTGTCGATAATGCCGTCTCCGTCGCTGTCCAAGATCGCCTCTTCCTCTTCAACCGTACAGCCAGTCTCGTCTACCGTCACACCTTCAGGTGTTGCCGCACACTCATCATCCTCATCAATAACACCATCGTTATCGCTATCGACAGGTTCTGGCTGCACCTCACAGGTACCCGATGGAACAGCTCCGCGAATAAAGTACTCCAGGTACGTACCGTCCGTGCCGCCGCCAACCGCTCGCAATCCGTTTTCTTCACAGACACGTAACTGCTCAATGCCAGC
>DFTJ01000005.1:0-1123 GCA_002381485.1 Candidatus Saccharibacteria bacterium UBA4215
GTAATGACGTCGACAGACGGACGCTGGGTTGCCAACACCAGGTGGATACCAACGGCTCGAGCCTTCTGAGCCAAGCGAACAATCAACGCCTCGACATCACGCGCTGCTGCCATCATCAGATCAGCTAACTCATCAATAACGATAACGATGTACGGCATCGCACCATCATGGTGTTCTTGTGGTGCACCGGCTTCATCCTGCACAACCACTTTCTTGCTGCCCGTCTGAACCATTTTGTTGTACGTCGCAATATCACGAATCTTGTGCTCGGCTAACAAGGTGTAGCGCCGCTGCATCTCGTTTACTGCCCATTTCAAGGCACTGATTGTCTTTTCGGGTTCAGTAATAACCGGAGTGATCAGGTGTGGGATGTCTTCATACGGCGCCATCTCAACTTGCTTAGGGTCAACCAAGATAAGCTTCATTTCGCTTGGGCTATTGTTATACAGCAAGCTCGTCAGCAGCGTGTTAATCATTACAGACTTACCAGAACCAGTCTGTCCAGCAATCAGAAGGTGTGGCATCTTGTTCAACTCACCCACCACTGCTTGGCCAGAAATGTCCTTCCCGATTGCGAATGGAAGCGGCTCGACGTTATTTGTCCAATGACGGCTCGTTAACATTGAGTGCAAGCGCACATCGGCTGCCTTTAGGTTTGGCACTTCAATACCAACCGCTTTTTGACCAGGAATCGGAGCCTCAATACGCAAACTTTGGGCTGCTAGGTTGAGGGCGATGTTTGTCTCAAGCTGAGTAATTCGAGCTAACTTCACCCCACTCGGCGGACGCAGCGTATATTGCGTTACTTTTGGCCCAATATTCGCACCCTCCATATCAACTTGAATGTTGAATTCACTCAGGGTGTCTTTAATAATTTGAGCGTTTTGCTGCACATCACCGGCGTCGGCTGGCGACTGCTTTTTCTCGAGCATTTCAATACTTGGCGCTTTCCAGTTTGGATCGGTTATCGTTACCAGAGCAGCTCGCTCTTCAGCGGCCTTATCGCGCGGGGTTGCGTCCTTAAAGTTAGAACGGCGAGCAACCTGCTTGTCCTCATCATTAAGAGTTGGAACGCCGGCGTTCATCTTAAACTCAGCCATGCTCGATTTCGGAGTGTCTATCG
>DFTJ01000005.1:1235-2363 GCA_002381485.1 Candidatus Saccharibacteria bacterium UBA4215
CTCGATTTCGGAGTGTCTATCGCAGCAGCATTGCGCATCACCTTCACATTAGCCTCTTGTTCACTCGTGTCGCGGCGAGAAAGTTCCCACAGCTTCTTAATAATTGTGAACGGAGAGACACGAACAATAAATAAAGCCGTAATAATAATCAATAGTATGTAGACGAACGCCGCAACGCCGGGATTTACCAGCAGCAGCATGCCGTCGTTGACAAGACGACCGACAAATCCCCCAGTGGCTTCTCCATTAGCGTTGCGCAGTAGCCCAAACAAGCCTGCAAACCAGACAAGTGACAGCCCGGTAGCAAACTTCATAGCAAACGGAAGACGATTCTCTTCTGCTCGGAAAATTTCAACCGCTACATAGATGAATAATATCGGAACAACATAGACGGCATACCCAACGGTATCGAGTGCAGCCTGGTAGAGCCAGTCAAGTACCGGGCCACCAAGGCTAAACCATCCAAGGATTAGCAAGAAAGAGAATGAGATAAGAAACAGTGCACCTACCTGAGCCCAAAAGCCAACCGGCAACATATGCTCTGGTGCCTTTGCTGCTGTCTTCTTTCTAGATTTGGATACAGTGCGCTTTTTTCTTTTTGCCATAATCTTTATCATTATAGGCGGTTTTACCGCGAATTAATACCTATATTATAGCAAAATTTACCACATTTTGCAAGCCCCTTATGGTTTGCGTTGTGTGTCGGCTCATCTATACTGTGATGCATTGCCCCGCCTCACGACAGGAAGGTCCATTATGAGCGCAGCAGTTGCACCAACCCACCACCTATCACTCGTCGACGGCAGTACGCTGATCATCGGTCGAATCGACGGCGGCTATGCCGTTCTGTCCTGTCAACCGGGCGCCCAGCTGAAGCCAGCCATCGACGAACATCGCGGCGAGCTTCCAGTCGAACGAATCACCGAGCGCCTTCGCCTGCTCGGCCCGCACCCTGGCGACAGGTACATCCCGACGGACAACAGCCCGATCGAGATTCGGCTGCAGGGCGACGACGGCACACAGGTCACCCTCTTCAACGGGATGACCGCCGATACCGCGAGGATCGTGGGCTTGGCTCCGCGTTGATGTTGAGCGCCACGAAAAGGGGCTCCGTCAACGCGGAGCCCC
>DFTJ01000005.1:2426-3756 GCA_002381485.1 Candidatus Saccharibacteria bacterium UBA4215
GAGCCCCTTTTCTTTTTGAGCGCAAACGTACTTAGTACGCGCGGGTTTCGGTTTTTGCCCGTAGATGTGGGTCTGTCGCTTCACTATCCGGCACAACTGGTTCTGGGAACTTCTTAGCGGATGGAAGCTTGAAGGTGCGCGGCTTGCCGTCTTCGTCCTTTACGACGGAGTCCTGTCGCTGCTTTCCACCGTTGCTACCCCCACTTCCGCCACCACCGATCTCGTTAATCACCGGAATAACAATTGGTGTGCGTCGTGTCTGATCATACAGAATGTGCGTCAACTCATCCTTGAGCTCCTTCTTTACGACGTCGAGGTCAACTCGGCGACCGCTAAAGGTACGCGCAACTTTTTGCTTCAAGTATTGTCGAATGATGCCCATCATCTCTTCGCTATCGCGCAAGTAAATGAATCCTCGCGAGATGATGTCTGGGCTGGTCAAGAGTCGGCCATTGCCCTTCGAGACGGTCAGAATCACCACAAACATACCTTCAGTCGCCATGTGGATACGGTCTTTCAAAACGACCTCTGAAACAATCGCCCCAGAATCATCATACATAACACCGCCAACTGGTACACGACCAGCTTTACGTGCGCCGTCAGCAGTGATCTCCACAACGTCACCCGCGTCACAAACAAAGATGTTCTTGCGCGGAATCGCTGCTTCTTTTTCGGCCAAACGAGCATTATGCACCAACATGTGGAACTCGCCGTGGATTGGCATGTAATATGTTGGGTTGAGCGCGTTGATGAACTTAACGTGGTCGTCGTAATAGCCGTGACCAGAAAGGTGAAGTGGGCCAAGACCAGTAAGGTGCGTCTTGCCATTCTGTACAACTTCACTTCCCTCTCGCATCAAGCCATCGACAGTTCGGACAACATACTTTTCATTGCCCGGAATTGGGTTAGAGCTGAAAATGACAACATCGGTGCTCTTGATCTTAATGTGTCGGTGAGAACCTGCCGCCATACGGTTTAGGACGGCGCTAAACTCACCCTGAGAACCTGTACAGATAATGGTCACCTTGTTATCGGGCATCTTAATAATGTCTTCCATTTTCATGATGACATCTTTTGGCACCTTAATAGTACCTGTGCGAAGAGCAACTTCGATGTTTTGAATCATGCTGTAGCCTGCAAAAGCAACCCTACGGCCATGCTTCTTTGCCTCATCAAGAATAATTTGCATACGGTGAATCTGGCTACTGAAGGCGCTGATGATCAGACGATTTTCTGGATATTTTTCCATTGCTTGACCCATGCTGTGCTGGATGTCAAACTCGCCATGTGTATGTGAGCCATCAGACTCACAGTTGGTTGACTCATTTAG
>DFTJ01000005.1:3916-6815 GCA_002381485.1 Candidatus Saccharibacteria bacterium UBA4215
CCGTCGACAGGATCTTCTTCGAAGCGCCAGTCACCACTATCAACCACAACGCCAAGCGGTGTTCGAATAACTACAGCTGTCGCGTCGGGTATTGAGTGATTGACGCGAACAAGCTCAACGCTAAAGTTATCGCCGAGCTGAACGCGTTCGTGCGCCTCGGGGTCGAGGACGTGATACTCTGGCTCGAAGCCACTCGTTGCCTCTTCCATCGTCTTCTGGACCATCGCGATGGTAAACTTTGATCCGTACACAGGTGCAGGAATCTTGTGGACGATGTGGCGAAACGCGCCAATGTGATCAAGGTGTCCGTGAGTAAAAACAATACCACGAATCTTGTGCTTATTTTCCTCTAGGTAGGTGGTATCAGGAATAATATAGTTAATACCGGGGTAATCTGAACCTGGGAACAAGAAACCCATGTCAATGACAACGATGTCGTTATCGTATTCAATTGCCATCATGTTCTTACCGATACCCATTTCGCCGAGTCCACCAATCGGGATAACCCGAAGCTTCGGACCGTTGGTGCGAGGCATCTTCTTTTGGTCAGCAATACTAAATTGACGGCCATCATAGCCGTTAAAGACCGACTTATTTACCGGTACGTTAATAATATGCTGTGAAGCACGTGCATTGACGTCGTCACTCGTGCGTCGCTGTGCGCGAAACACTTCGCCGCGGCGCGTCTGAGTGCCGTCGAGGACGGTATTGTTCTGGCGAGGCCGTTGGTTCTGACCACCGCGCTGATTTCTATTGTTGTTCCCGCCATTGTTATTGTTGCGGGGTTGTTTTGAGCGATCATCCCCTTGGGGTGTCGCGAGTCGTTGTTGACCCATATAGTGTATTTTCTCCTTATTGTATGAAAATAATTTCGTTTTTTTAGTTAGTACAATTTCCAAGTGAGAGTAAGCGTGCAGGTGCTGTGTATATCCTAGCTACTCTGTTCAAGTGAGCTTAGTATAGCAAATCAGAGCTATTTTGGCAAGGTCAGGCGGCCTCGAGCAGCTGAGTAAGCTTTAAAAAATCGTCTTTCAACGTCTGTCGCATACTGCCGTTATACAGAGCGGCAGCCGGATGATACAGTGGCATCACCTTTAGCGTGCGGCCTTCAAATTCGATCTCCTGCAGCTGACCATGAATGTCGCTGATACGCACTCCTGGCAAGAAATACTCCATACCATGACGACCCAATGGCACGATTACCGTTGGTTGAATAATAGCAATCTGCTGCAGCAGATACGGCAGAAATGCAGCTTTCTCCTCTGGTTTTGGGTCTCGATTATTAGGCGGGCGATACTTTACAATGCTCGTAATGAATACTTGGTCTCGATGCATGCCCACGCTGGCGAGCATTTCATCGAGAAACTTACCGGCTGCTCCAACAAATGGCAAGCCCGTTTCGTCTTCTTTCTTACCCGGCGCTTCACCGATAAACATAATGTTGGCGTCTGGATCGCCCGCGCCCATCACAAGTTGCTGAGCCGTCTTGGCAAGATCTGGGCAGACATTCTTCTTTAAAATATCTACCTTTATTTGATCAAGCTGGTGCTGGGTGTTACTCATATCCTGCATTGTATCAAATATAACACCGCGAGCGACAAGCTGTATTTTGACTTAATTACGTATAAACTATATAATCGCCCTTAGCGTCTCCCGTGCTTTATTCGGTGAGTGCACCCTCACAACCCAATCTAGAGAAAGAAGCGACAATGGTGAACAAGGAAGAGATGTATGCCCTTCTTAAGCAGGCTGCCGTCGGCAAAGGTATCAGGTACAACCATGCCAGCGAAGAAATTCTGAACGCCTCTGACTGCAAGGACTACTACGCGTTCGATCAACGCATGTGGGATGTGTACCGCATCCTGCGAGCTGGCCGCCTCGAACAAGACGTCCGCTCTGCAATGATGATGCTCGACATGAGCGAGCTCTCGGATGAGCAGCCCACGACAGATCCTAAGCAGCGCATGAAGATCGTCAGGCAGTACATCCAGCCCAAGAGTCTGCAACTAGCTTGGCGGCGCGGCCTCCGCGACATCGTTGATCACTTCGAAGTAGTCACCGATGCACTCGACTGGGAACGCAGCCGCCACAGCATCAGAGTGTGACGATGCTCGTTCTCGATTGGGTTAAAGCCTCTACGAAAGTAGGGGCTTTCCCATTTATTCTTTAGTAGCGTCCTTTAGGCTCAAGCTCAAGCGACCTCGTTCATCGATACCGGTTAGCTTGACCTTTACGATCTGACCTTCGTGCAATACGTCCTCGACTCGTTCAACTCGCTCGTTGGCAAGTTGCGAGATGTGCACCATACCGTCAGTACCTGGCATAATGTTCACAAATGCACCAAAGTCCTTAATGCTCACCACTGTCCCCTCGTAGATCTTGCCCACTTCAGGTTCTTCGGTGAGACTGCGGATCCAGTCTAATGCCTTCTCGATATTCGTCGTATCGGCAGCAGCAACGGTAATTAAACCGTCATCTTTGATGTCGATAGTCGCGCCAGTTTCAGAAGTAATCTTGTTGATGACGTCCCCGCCTTTGCCAATCACTGCGCCAATCTTATCAGGATTGATCTTGATCTTCTCGATACGCGGTGCGTACGGGCTAAGGTTTGTCCGTGGTGCGGCAATTACCGTCAACATGTGCTCGAGAATGTGCAACCGTCCTGTGCGACCAGCCATGAGGGCGTCGCGGAGGATTTCAACTGGTAGCCCGTGAACCTTCATGTCCATCTGTAATGCGGTGATACCGTTTGCTGTACCAGCTGACTTGAAGTCCATGTCACCGGCAAAGTCTTCAGCATCAGCAATGTCAGAGAGAATGTGCGGTGTGTCGCCATCCATGATCAGTCCCATAGCAATACCGCTGACCGGTGCCTTCAATGGCACGCCGGCATCCATTA
>DFTJ01000005.1:6951-11812 GCA_002381485.1 Candidatus Saccharibacteria bacterium UBA4215
CGGCATCCATTAACGCTAAGACGCTACTACAGGTAGCAGCCATCGAGGTAGAGCCGTTCTGACTCATAATCTCGGTGACGCTACGGATAGCATACGGAAAGTCTTCTTCGGCAGGCAGGACGGGCATAACAGCACGTTCAGCCAAGTAGCCGTGGCCAATCTCGCGTCGGCCTGGACCACTCAAGCGCTTCACCTCACCTACTGTGTAGCCAGGTGCGTTGTAGTGATGCATATAGCGACGTTCGCCGTCATTCACTTCCATCGTATCAAGCATTTGCGCGTAGCTGAGAGGCGCTAGCGTCACGATGTTCAGGGCCTGTGTCATACCGCGAGTAAAGATAGATGAACCGTGTGTACGCGGTAACACCCCTACTTCGCTCGAAAGCTGTCGGATTTCAGTGAACTCACGGCCGTCAGGACGAACCTGGTCTTCAACAATGCCGCGTCGAACATCCTTGTGGAGTGCCGAAGTAAAGGCCTCGTCATAATCACCACGCTGGCTGGCGTATTCTTCGCCTATCTCTTCAGCCATAGCTTCGTGGAAGGCGGCTCGAATCTCAGCAATCATCTCGTTACGCTCAGCGTATGGCTTACGAAGTGCTTCACCAAACTTACCTTTTACCCAAGCATCTACAGTCTCCTGAATCGTTTCATCGGGAAGAACAAGTTCGTACTCTTGCTGGGCTGGCTTAATTTTCTCAACCAACTCACGCTGCAACGCGATTGCTGGCTGGTAGCGCTCAAACGCCCAGGCAAGTGCATCGGCAACAACTTCCTCAGGTACTTCTTCGGCACCCGCTTCAACCATTGTGATGCCGCTTTCAATACCGGCGACAACGAGGTCGAGGTCGCTCTTTGCACGTTCTTCTGGAGTCAGGAAAGCTTTGAATTCGCCGTCAACTCGGCCGATGCGCAGTCCGGCAACAGGACCGTCAAACGGTGTCCCGGTCAGCATCAGTGCGCTAGAGGCAGCGATCATCGCAACCATGTCAGGACGGAATGTCGGGTCCATGCTGAGGATACTTGAAACCACCTGGACCTCTTGACGATAGCCCTTTGGAAAGAGCGGTCGAATCGGTCGGTCGATGATGCGACCAATCAAGATTGCTTCATCGCTTGGACGGCCTTCTCGCTTAATAAAACGGCTGCCGCTAATTTTGCCAGCTGCATAAAACTTTTCTTCATAGTCAATTGACAACGGAAAGTAGTCCATCTGCACCGGACGAGAGCCAACCATAGCTGTTCCCAAAACGACCGTTTCGCCATACGTTACAACAACGCTCGCAGTGGTGCGAAACCCAAGTCGATTGACTTCCAACGTCAGAGGGCGGCCCTCAAACTCAGTTGTTACTTTAATAATTTCCTTACCGAAAGGGTTGATTGTGGCCATATGTGGCACCTCCATATTTAATCCACTCGGAGGTAACGGGTGTACGCACTCTATTTGTATACACAAACGAGCACCTGCATCCACCACCTCAACTGTGGTAATTTACTTCTATAGTATACGTTACATCGATGATTAAGGCTAAAAAAGAACTCCGTATTACTTACGGAGTCCTAGTTTTGCGACGGTTGCCTTGTAGGCTTCAAAGTCTTTTGCTTCCAAGTATTTCAGAAGTTTCTTGCGCTTTGCCACCATTTGGATCAAACCTCGGCGGGCCATGTGGTCGCCCTTGTTTGTCTGTAGGTGTGCAGTGACCTCTTTAATACGAGTCGTCAAGACAGACGCTTGGACCTGAGGGCTACCAACGTCGGTTTTGTGAGTCTGGGTCAGGCTGTGAGCCGTTGCCTTGTTTTCTGCTGTAATCATCGAGTGTGTATTGTACCAGAGTTTTCCCCACCTTTCAAGGGGTTTTGTCTCCCAAAAGTTTCTCCGCAATAACAGGCTGCGTTGATTGACTTTTCATCTGTAAAATGCTATTATAGCCACGATATGGAGCTAATCAGGTCCACTTCGCGCGGAGGGTACTTCGTACGAAGCATTTTTACTTTTGTCCTAACCGTTCTGATGACGGTCTTGCTGTGGTCACTTGCCGCCCCTGCCGCGACCCACGCTCAACCGCCCTCAGCTGACTGGAATGGTGACAGCATCATCTACAATGGCCGCCAGTATTTCGTTGCGCAACCCGCCGAAGCCGGTGCGAGTCACGGCCTGCCAGAAGGCACCACCTACTACCTGAGCGTTGAGCAAACCAGCGAACGACCCATTACCCAGAAAGCATACGTCATCTACTTTGCACCAGGGAATAGCCCTCCAGACGCGGAAACAACAGCAACATTTGTTGAATATGACTACAGCAGCTCGGGAGAGTTCTCAAACCCCACTAACCAAACTGATATAAACATCGCTCCCCGGGGCGAAAGCGGACCCGTCAGCAGCTGTAGCGTCGACGGCATTGGGTGGTTTATCTGCCCGATTACTGTCTTCTTGGCAAATGCGATGGACAACATCTTTGCCCTGATTGCTGGCTTCGTAGAAGTGCAGCCGATACTCGTCAATGACACGAACAGTCCGCTGTACACCGCTTGGGATGTGATGCGCAACATTGCGAACCTGGCCTTTATCCTCGCCTTCTTGGTGATCATCTATTCACAGCTAACGAGCTGGGGTGTGACAAACTACGGCTTGAAGAAGCTGCTACCCCGCCTGGTTGTAGCCGCCATATTAGTCAATGTCTCTTTCCTGCTCAGTGCTCTGGCAGTTGATATTTCAAACATCTTCGGATACGCCCTACAGGACATCTTGATTCAAATCCGCCAGGATACCTTTAGCATCACCAATCAAACCTACTCGGCGGAAACCAATAGCTGGGCGGGCATCACGGGAGCCATCTTATCCGGTGGCGCTATTACTGCTGGTGTCGTCGGCCTATCAGGTGCATCCGGCGGAGCCGTCTTTTCTTCTGCACTCTACTTCATCATCCCTCTCTTGGTGGGCTTGCTGCTGACAGTACTATTCGTTCTTCTTATCTTGGCAGCACGCCAGGCAATTATCATCATTTTGATCGTCATCGCTCCCCTCGCCTTTGTCGCCAACCTTCTTCCTAATACCGAAAAGTGGTTTGAACGCTGGCGCGACCTTTTTATGACTATGCTGATATTCTTCCCGGCCTTCTCGCTGGTATTCGGCGGTTCACAGCTGGCAGGAGGAATTATTATCCAGAACGCCGCTGGTCAAGGCTCATTTATCATGATGATCTTTGGTATGGCCGTCCAGGTTGCACCACTGGTCATTACTCCGCTGCTATTGAAGCTCAGCGGTGGCCTATTGGGCAAGATTGCTGGGCTGGTCAACGACCCGCGCAAAGGTCTTATGGATCGTACCAAGAGCTGGTCGAAGGACCGTGCAGAAATGCACCGCTTACAGTCACTCAGTCGGTCGCCAGGTGGGAAGAACCCGTTCCGACGGATCGCACAGCGCATGGATAATGGTAACCAAAATGTGAAGCGTCGCACCGAACTGTACACGTTAATGAACGAAAACCGCTACAAAGGCACGGCCGGATACCAGAAGATCCATGATGAGACACATGAAGCCGAGACTGATAAGAAGATTGTCGAAGGCCGCCTTACTCGAGATCTTACTCGTAAAGTCCGAAAGACGCCCGACCTTCTCTACAAGGAAATGGAGTCGCGCACATACGAAAACGAAGTCAACGTACAGAAAGAGCGGCTCAATCGTATTGCTGAAGGGATGAACTCCGGAGATGACTTAAGTCCTACACGCAACCTTGGCGCCCTGGCTGTACGCAACCGTGTCGCAACACAAGATCTCTCACTTTCGGCTATCTCAGTACAGACTGGGAAGCGCACGCAGCAGAAACAACTATTCGAAGCACTTCTCCGCAACCAAGACACGATCGACGGACAAACAATACGCGAATGGGCTGGTGTACTTGACAGCGAAAACGGCGCCGAATCCGCCCTAACCTATGCGATTAACCTGAAGCGTGAAGCCGAGAATAAACTTGTTGGCGAACGTACCCAGCTTATTAAACACTTCAAACTAGACGGTGCAAGGCGACAAATGCTTGCAATGGGAAGTGATGTAACCGCATTTGACAGCGATGGAAATAGTTACACATTCCAAGCATCTGATGAATTCACCCACGATGCAGCGATCGACCTTCAGCTAAAGACCGGGTCTTTTGATAACATACTCGATATCATTGCATCTTCAGGAAGCACCAATAGCGACTTCCGTTCAACCATCTCGGATGCAATCCCAGCTAACGGACTGCCGAATAAAGCCCTCTTCTTTGCTGGTCGCTTTATCGACGAGGTTGGGAAAGGCAATGTTGCCGGTATAGATATGTTCGACCCAGCAACGGGCAAGAGCGGTATCACCTATTGGGCAGTGCAGAGCATCTTGGGCGGAAAGATCAAGGCTGAAGATCTAGCAAACAACGACGCCCGAGCAATCGAAATATACATCGATGCAGCACGAGATGGCGTCAACTATATTCAGCCACACGAAATGGGCACATTCCTACAATACCGTGCACAGCTACAAGAAACAGCTCGCCTAATTCTTGACCCTTCAACCGACTACGACCGCAACTCATCAGCTGCAACGAAAGAAGCTTTGGCCAAACTTCGAGACGCCAACTTCTAGTCTTGAAGTTGCAGCGCCCCTTCAACCGAATACTCAGCAACCCTTGTCCGCCGCAGGGCAATACAATACGCACCCGTTCCTAGCGCTGCACCAATATCTTGGGCTAGGGTGCGAATATAGGTTCCGCTGCTGACGTGAGCGCGCACTCTTAGCTCGGGGTAGCTATAGTCAATTACTTCAAGTTCAAAAACAGTTACCTGGCGGATGGGGATCTCTACCTTCTCGCCCTTCCGGGCAAGCTTG
>DFTJ01000005.1:12005-12535 GCA_002381485.1 Candidatus Saccharibacteria bacterium UBA4215
CACCTCACCTTCAGGGTCTCCGGTGGTGCTGGTTTGGCCTAAACGAATTGTCGCCTCGTACTCTTTATCTAATTTGGAATACTGCATGGCATTACGACACTCTTTGCCGGTCACAATAATCATCAAGCCGGTTGCGAATGGATCCAGCGTGCCAGTATGGCCTACCTTCGCTTTCTTGCCCAGTTGTTGGCTTAATCGACGCCGGATGCGTGCCACAACCCCAAAACTGGTCATATTAGCGGGCTTATCAACTAAAAGAATACTGTCTTCGTGCATAGAAGACAGTATAGCGTAGATGCGGCTGATTGTTATTGTTGGCCAGGAATCTTGAACTGACCAGGATCATTTGATGCTGGTGGCTGTTGTGGAGATTCTGGCGCCAGAGCTGGTGTCGGTGGTGGCGTTGGTGCTGGCGTTGGTGCTGGCGTAGCTGGTGCTGCTGGCTGCTCTGGTGCTAATATATCGCCCAGTCGCTCAGGCTGTTGCTGTGGAGACGGATCGAATGCATATGGACCTGTCGCGGTCGCTTG
>DFTJ01000003.1:0-1216 GCA_002381485.1 Candidatus Saccharibacteria bacterium UBA4215
GCCCGCGTCATCCAACACGAAATCGACCACACCCGCGGCATCGTGTTTATAGACCATATCAAAGACGACAAGACAGCATTCTACCGACTCGACGATAACGGCGAACTGGAGGCCCTCGATTATGACGAGCACATTGCCGCCAATCCTGTTCTTTGGGACTGATTCATTTAGCGTCTCTGCGCTGCGACACCTCATTGAGGCCGGCTACCCGATTGCCGCCGTCATTACGAAACCTGACAGCAAAGCTGGACGCGGGCAACGGCTGACTCCACCGGCAGTAAAAATATTGGCCGAGTCTCAAAATATTCCCGTCTGGCAACCAACAAACCTATCAGCTGTTGCCGGTGACATTGCCGCTTTGCAGCCAGTTGCCGGTGTGTTGTCCAGCTATGGCCGAATTATTCCGCAGTCAATTATCGAACTGTTTACCCCTGGAATCATTAATGTACACCCTTCACTCCTACCTGCCTATCGCGGGCCTTCACCTATAGAATCAGCAATCTTGCACGGTGACGAAGAGACAGGTGTATCAGTTATGCAACTAACTGCCGAAATGGACGCTGGGCCTATCTACGCACAGCGTACGTACCCACTGACGCACAACGAAACGCAGCCCGAGTTGTACGAAAAGCTGGCCGACTTTGGCAGCTCACTCCTGATTCAAGAGCTGCCGCGTATACTAGATGGCTCATTGCTGCCGAAAGATCAGGTCGGCGAAGTATCGTACAGCTCACTCTTACAAAAAAGCGACGCCCTAGTGGACGCCACCGATTGGAGCGCAGCTGATCTTGCTCGAAAGGTGCGAGCTCACCTGCAATTCCCGAAGACAAAACTTTCAATTCACAATAACCTAATTACTGTTGTAGCCGCCCACGCCAGTGATGTGCGCGAAGACGAACTTGCAGTTGAATGTAGGGACAACCATTGGTTAATCATCGATGAGCTCGTTGCACCCAATGGCCGCCGAATGTCTGGAAAAGATTTCCGCAACGGCTATGCCGCCGACTGACCGCCTGCACCCAAAATCGCCTCTTTATTCTGAACAATTTCGCGCTTAATCTCATCAAGCGTAGCCGCAACAACGTCACGATAGTCGGGACGATTAACTTCAAGCCATTTCGTAGCGGCAAACTCAGCTGCCAACGTTGGATGGTCAGCAGGCAATCCACTCGCCTGGGCCATCCGCTGAAAAGCGTCCTCTTGCTGGTAGGTTGGT
>DFTJ01000003.1:1339-3810 GCA_002381485.1 Candidatus Saccharibacteria bacterium UBA4215
TGGTGCATGCTTTTCGAGCCATGGCGTTACGACTTCGGCTTTCCGATCAATAATTGCTTCGAACTCCTTTAATTGGTCGTCACTCATACCCTCACTGAGGCGTATCCCCACTTTGTACTCCAGCTGATCGTACGTGTGTTGCAAAAAGGGCTTCTTTTGCTCTTCTGGCATTGCCGACAGGCCTACATCTGCTAAAAACGTATCATCGAGTTGAAACATTCAGACTCCTTCTTTATTGATTCAATTGTACCACGCCCTACAGCGTACGTGTTACCAGCTCGCGGGTGAAGAATTCTAGGATATCTCCCTCTTCAAGCACTAGTTTACGCTCGGTCTTTAGGCTCAAGCCACACATTTCACCTTCAAAAACCTCTTTGGCTTCTTGTTGTTGGCGCTGAACACTTGTGACATCGGCTTCACCGATAATCTCATCACCGCGTTTCGCGCGAACGCGAACATCTTTCACAATCTTGCCGCTTAAGACCTCACCACCGGCAATAACCTGATCTTTTAATGTACGGAACACGCCCTTCACTTTTAAGCGGCCCAGTTCAGTTTCAACCACTTCTGGCGCCAGCAAGGCTTCCATTGAAGCTTTAGCATCGTCAAGCAGTTCATAAATGATTCGATACAGTCGCACTTCTGCGCGTTCACGAGTAGCCAGACGCTTCACTGCCGGGGAAAGATCGACATTAAATCCATAGATCACCGTCTTGCCATCGGCTGCAAGGCGAACGTCATTCTCAGTAATATTGCCGACACCGCTCCCAACAATATGTAGCGCAACCTGTCCGCCAGTTTCAATCAAGCGCAAGCTATCAATTACCGACGTCAACGAACCCTGTACATCAGCTTTTACAATCACATTAAAGTCAGCCGCTTCGTTCTTTTGAGTCATCATCTTCAAAAGGTCACCGCTGGTTACATTTGTGCTGGCGGCATTTCGCTCGCGTTCAATTCGAGATTCAACACTAATGGCGCGCGCTTCTTTTTCGCTTTTCACAATCTTAAAGGTGTCGCCAAATTGCGGCAGCTCCTTGAACCCACTCACCGTCACCGGTGTCGATGGTCCAGCTTCTTTGATCGTCTTGCCTGCAAAATCATGGAGGGTACGGACCTTTCCAAAGGCAGTACCGGCAACCATAAACATGCCTGGGCGAAGGAGACCTTGCTCTACCAAGAGCCCAACAACTGCACCGCGACCAGTTTCCATATGTGATTCAATCACCAATCCCTGCGCAGGAACATCGACATCAGCTTTTAGCTCTTCAACGTCAGCCACCAATAAGACCATATCAAGCAGCTTGTCGATATTTGCACCCGTCATGGCGCTCACTTCTACCATCACCACGTCACCACCCCATTCCTCTGGGTTCAGGCCGTGCTCGCTGGCAAGCTGTGTTTTGACGAGCTGCGGATTAGCGGTCTCTTTGTCCATTTTGTTAATGGCAACAACAATTTTTGCGTTCGCAGAGCGCGCGAAACGAATCGCCTCGACCGTTTGCGGCTTCACGCCATCGTCGGCAGCAACAACAATAATAACGACATCTGTCAGGGCGGCACCATGCTGGCGCAGGGCTGCAAATGCTTCGTGGCCCGGCGTGTCCAGTAGTGTAATTGATCGATTCGCGCGGATCGTCTTATACGCACTAATGTGCTGGGTAATACCACCCGCCTCTCCATCAACTACTTTTTGACCCATAATCGCATCCAGTAGGCTCGTTTTACCATGGTCAACGTGGCCCATTACGGCTACGATTGGCGGTCGCTCGACCGCTTTGTCAGATATATTCAATACACGACGTTCTGGAGTTGCCGAGCTGGCGTCGCGCTTTTGCAGCTCAACATCCAAGCCCAGCTCCTCCACAATAATCGTCGCGGTTTCAAAGTCAATACGCTGGTTAATAGTGGCAGCGATGCCATTCTTAAACAGCTCTCCTACCAGTGTAGTCACGGGAAGATTGAGTACTTCGGCGAGTTCACCTACTGTGATCGAATCGGCAATAGTGATGACTTTTTCAGCCATATGCGCTCCTTTCTCCCCGCTTCACAGCGGTGTGAGATTATTTAGACTTTTTTGCTTTACCGGCAAGACCGAGTGAGATCTTGCGGTTTTCTTTTTCGACGTCAAGAACGACGAATGCTTTGCGCTCGTTCAGCGTAAAGACTTTTTCGGGATCAGCACTGTCGCCATCGCCTAATTCACTGACGTGAACAAGCGCTTCAACGGCTGGGCTGATCTGTACGAAAGCACCAAACGGTGTGATGCGAGTGACGGTTCCTTCAACGCTGTCGCCAGCCTTGAATTGATCGACTTCGCTCATCCATGGGTCTTCCGTTAGCTGCTTCATGCTAAGGCTCAGGCGGTCTTTGTCGATAGCGATAATTTTCGCATCGATTGTTTGACCAACCTTGACGTAGTCACCTGGGTTGTTTACTCGTTCCCAGCTAATTTCTGAGATGTGCACGAG
>DFTJ01000003.1:3985-4316 GCA_002381485.1 Candidatus Saccharibacteria bacterium UBA4215
CGAGCAGCCAAGCCTTCTTTAACAGCCTCTTTTTCGCTGAAGATCAGCTTGTTGGCCTTGCGGTCGGCATCCAAGATACGAACCTTCATAGGCTGGTTAATCAGGCCGTTCAGGCGCTGAAGAATCTCATCCTTATCGTTGCTGCCAACACGCGGGTAGTGTTCAGCTGACAGTTGTGAAACTGGCAGGAATCCACGTACACCATCGTATTCAACCAACAGGCCACCACGGTTTGCGTCATACGGAGCAACGTCGATAATCTCGCCACTCTCCATCTTGACGGCAAGCTCGTCCCAGCCCTTGTCCTTCGCTGCTTTACGCAGTGAAAGCA
>DFTJ01000023.1:0-5900 GCA_002381485.1 Candidatus Saccharibacteria bacterium UBA4215
ATTGGTGGTGGTCCGATTGGTTGCGAATTAGCCGGAGCGGCAGCGGCTCTAGGGTCAAACGTTAGCGTATTGCAGTCAGACATGCTGCTATTGCCGCGTGAAGCTGCTAACGTCAGTCAGGCGGTTCTTGAGGGCTTGGAGGCAAAGGGTGTGCACGTTATCTTGAACGCGAACACAAAAAAAGTGACCCAAAAAGACGGAGTAATCCAGCTAGTTGTCGATGCTGGCGATACTCATAAGTTGCATGCCGATGCACTACTCGTCGCTGCTGGCCGCACTCCTCGAACTCAGCACTTGCAGCTTGAAAAAGCAGGTGTCAAAGTGGGAAAAAAGGATTGGCCGCAAATCACTATCAGCGAACCTCACGTCGCAATATATACGCAGCCGGTGACGTCACTTTGAGCCCAAAGTTTACGCATCTTGCTGGACAACAAGCTGGGCTCGCGGTTCGTAATATGTTCAGCGGTCCATTCAAAAAAAGCACCACTTCCCTCTCTGATATTCCAGCAATCACGTTTACTGACCCAGAAGTTGCTCGAGTTGGTGTGGACAGTGATACGGCACACAGGGCAAAAGAGTTAGCCGTGCTAGAGCTAGCGTATAGCGAAATTGATCGCGCTGTTACCGACGAACAAGAAGGTTTTATCGAAGTAGTGGTGGATGAGGACGGCGCAATTCAAGGTGTGACGGTTGTCGGGCCCCAGGCGTCTGAGCTATTGTCGCCATTATTAGTTGCCATGCATCGCGGGGTCACCTTGGACAGGTTGGCGACAACAATGTTTGCCTACCCAACGCTTGCAAGTGGATTGAACATTTTAGCAAGTCGCTATGCAACCAAGCAGGCGAGTCAGAAAGCGACCGTCAGATTTATGCGTCGGCTTTGGGGGGCGTCAGTAGGCTGAGCCTGCAGTGGTCCAGTTGCACGGTTCGCAGCTGGCGAAGCTTCTTCATTCCAGGTTGACTTATCAACAGCTAGCCAGATGATCCAGACAACTGGCAGGAAGATACCTAACACCACAAATGCGCCAGATTTACCGAGTTTTAGGCCAACATGATACATCGCAATGTAGGTAAAGACGGCGGTGACAATGTTGATTGGCGAAATCCAGCTCAGCGCTGCCCAGAAGCCTGGTTGACCACCAATTTCGAGCAGTTTCCAGTTATTGTAAAACGGCACCCAGGCTGGCCAGCCAGCAAGGCCGGCTTTCTTAAATATCTTTGCGAGGAAGATAGCGCTGACGATGTAGATAGCGACAAAGGTAATGAGATAGAGCAAGAAGAAAGTGGTCAGGAACACAAGAACGGTGGCTTCGTCGACACGAGTGTTGCCCGAGCTGTACTGATACTGCGAGAGAGTTGTAAACATATTCATGGTTTGATTGTAGCACACGGTTTGCTAAGCTAAGGCTGATGAAACTATTAGACGGTAAAGAGTTAGCAGGCTATATTCAGGAGCGCCAGATCCGTCAGGTGAGAGCTCTGCGTCAGGCCGATCACATAGCACCCAAGTTAGCGATTGTGCAGACACAGCAAGATCCTGTCATTGATATGTATGTTCGAATGAAGCGAGCATACGGTGAAGAAATGTTGATTGATGTTGAGGTGCATACTGTATCGCAGAGCGAAGCTGGCGCAATGGTAGAACGGCTGAATACAGATGATTCGGTGCATGGGATCATTGTCCAGCTCCCCTTGGCAGACCCAGCGGGGACTGATGAGATAGTGAATATGATTGCACCCGATAAAGATGTCGATGGCCTTGGTGATACGGCGGCGTATGTCTCGGCAACCGCAACAGCTATTGACTGGTTGCTGGCGGGCTACAATGTTGATTTGAAGAATAAAAAAATTGCCTTGGTGGGCAATGGACGGCTGGTTGGAAAGCCGCTAGCGGCATTGTGGCAGACGACTGGATATGATGTTTCGGTGTACGATGACACTACGGAAGACTTAGCTACTGTGTTGCGGGGTGCGCAGGTAATCGTGACAGCCACTGGTATGCCGGGGATTATCACCGAGCACATGTTACAGCCCAGCGCAGTCGTGGTAGATGCTGGCACTGCCACCGAAAATGGTAAAGTAGTGGGCGATGTTGCTGCCTCGGTTCGCGATCGCGATGACTTGACGATCACTCCAGAAAAGGGAGGGGTTGGGCCCCTGACAGTGGCCGCTCTCTTCGATGCGGTTATCCAAGCTGCCCGCAAAGTGGCAGATGCGCGCGATTCAGACGATTTGGACCAGTAGCTATTCTAGATTGAGGGCTTGTTTGACACGCTGAACAACTTGCCGTGGTGTGAGTTCGGCTTTGACGATATAGCTGTGGATGCCAAGCGAACGAATTTCCTTTGGCGCTTCTTCCTCGCCAAGATTGGTGAGGATAATGACTGGGATATCCTTCCCCCATTTATTCTTCCGGATTGCCGCAAGGGCGGTTGCGCCGTCCATTTCGGGCATTTGGAGGTCCATGAGGATAATATCAGGTGAGAAGTGTTCAACAAGTGACACCCCAGCCGAGCCATTATTTGCGAGCTGGACGTCAAAGCCGTCGCTTTCAAACTTCATACGGTACATCTGGCTGATTACGGCGTCGTCTTCGATGATGGCTATTTTGGTCATGCTTTAATGGTACAATGAAGCGAAAGACATTGCTAGTAAACAAGATGAGAATACCATGCCACTACTAAAAGGGAACGATGCATTTTACGGCGCCCTCAACGGCGCGTTGCGGTCGTCGAGTGACTTGCGTGGCATGCTGACACGGACTTCGGAGGTGCTGGGACATGGACTGGGCGTGCGTCAGGTCTTCTTTTTTGTAAAGACAAAGAATGGCCGTCATATTACTGCTGGCACCAATAAACACCCAACACTTGCTCCGGCTGACGCAGAGGAGCTTACTCTTTACGCGACTCACCACGCGTCGACAAAAGTGCTGCATGTGGCACGGCTATCTGCCGATGATCCAGTGCGTCGCATGCTTGTTTCGTATCACATTGAAGTTGTGATGCCGCTGTTTCATCGTACTGACGTGATTGGGTTCTTGTGCATGGGCAAGAAAAATAGCGGTGCTCGATATACTCGCCGCGATGATAGGCTGTTGACGGCCAGCGTTGATGGAATGGTCATTGCGATCGAGAATGCCCTGGCTGTACAGGAGGTGAAAGACCTGAACGAAAGCCTGGAACAGCGAATTTCGGCTGCCACCAAGGAGCTGCGCCGAAGCAATGCCGAACTGCAAAAGCTAGACGAAGCCAAGGATGAGTTTATCAGCATGGCAAGTCACCAGTTGCGCACGCCGTTAACGAGTATTAAAGGATATATCAGTATGATCATGGAGGGCGACGTCGGTAAGGTCAGTAAAGATCAGGCGCACCTCTTGGAGGAAGCGTTTATTAGTAGTGAGCGGATGGTCCGGTTGATCGGCGATTTCTTGAATGTGTCACGCTTGCAGACGGGAAAGTTTGTCATTGATAAGCATCCAGTTGACTTGGCGAAGCTAGTAGAGAGTGAGTTGGAGGCCCTGGAGTCCAATGCGTCTTCGCGCGATTTGACCTTTGTCTACAAAAAGCCTACAAACATTCCCCTGCTTGATCTTGATGAGAATAAAATCCAACAGGTGATTATGAACTTTGCAGATAACGCAATCTATTACTCAAAGGAGTCGTCAAAGATCACTGTCAGCTTGAAGGTAAGCGGCGATTGGGTAGAGTTTAAGGTCAAGGATACAGGAATCGGCGTACCAAAAGAGCAGCAGGAGCGACTGTTTAATAAATTCTTCCGGGCAACGAATGCTCGCCAGCAACGACCGGATGGAACGGGTGTGGGACTATTCTTAGCCAAAAAGGTGGTTGACGCTCATGAGGGTGAGATCATCTTTTCCTCAACTGAAAATAAGGGCAGTACGTTTGGATTTCGGCTGCCTATCGAGAAATTACGCGCCAGCAGCGATACGAATTAACTCGGCGATCAGCCAGACAAGTGCGATAACAATCGCAGAGATAATCAAGATGGGCTTCGCGATGCGCTTGTGGTCAAACCACCACTGACCCAGCTTTGAACGGTTGGCGGCGGTGATTTTTGTCACGACAGGACGGTCAAGGGCGGCATCGGCGCCGCGGTAAACTTTGTTGCGTTTCTTCTTTTGTTTGTTGGCCATTGTTTGTATTATACCAAAAACAAAAATAGCCCCCGAAAATACGGGGGCTATTCGCCTGAATCACTTCAGAAATCTTACTTAAAAGATAGGTGAGCGGTCAGACTCTTGCTTAAACGAGTGCTCGACGGCTTGCAACGTAGTACGCGATGCTCGCAATCAGGGCGCCAAGTCCAAGGATGGCAACAATGTTTTCAGCTGGACCAGTCTTTGGAAGCTCTGGTGGCAGCTCTTTACAGTCATCAAGATCTTTTGAGTGCTTTGAACTATCAAAGTCAGCTTCATTAATCGTGATGATCTTGTCTGTCTTTAATTCACAGACAGTAATCTTACCTGGTTCACATTCTTTAGTGACGGTAACGGTAGCGTCGTCTTCTTTCCAACCGTTGTTCGTATCAGCACGAGCAACGTTCTTTAGAGAGTTGGTGCCACATTCGAGTTCGGCAAGTGATTTCACCTTGGCACTAAACATAACGAACGCGTTTGCGCCTGCTTCATAGTTACCAATGTTAATGCCAGATTCGGTGGTAATACCATCATCGACGGCAATGCCGTTAGGGTTGTTGCTGTTCGCAACCTTTGTTGAGCCGTTCACGTAGGTCATACCTTTGGGAAGTTGGTCTTTGATAACAACGTCGTTTTGACGAGTTGTTCCAGTGTTCTTGTACTGAACGAGGTAGTCAACAGTTTGGCCTGGCTGAGCAGTAATACTCTCCTTCCAATCTGATGTACCGTGTTCACGGACTTGCTTCTCGACGGTAAAGTTAGCTTGGTCTGCCTTTAGGTCAAAGGTGACGTATCCAGCATATTCGTTACAGCCTGGCAGCGTACCATTTAACTGGTCGTAACCAAGTGGCACGCCTGTGCTGACGATAGAGTCAGAAAGGGTTGTGCCGTCAACAGCACCAAAGCTATTGATCTTTGCTGATCCCGAGACGAGTCGCAAAGCAACGTCGCCATCAGTTGGGTTGTCAAAGTTGACGTGGTCCCACACACTCTTTGGTTGCGCGTTGCTAGCGTTGACGAAACCAACAGCTTTTGTGTCTGTTGTTTCAGCTTTCACTAGTGCAGGAATTTCGGCACGCATAGAGACATCTTTAGCGATTCCCTTGCCACTCTCGTTGAGGTTCGTGGCTGCGTTGTTGTGGAAGTACATGTACATTGTGTACTCTTTGCCCGGTTCAAGGGTCATGTCATCAGTGTATGTGCTATCAGCAGCACCCTTTTCTTTCACGAGAACGAAGTTACGTTCGTCGCCGTGGACAGGGTTGTTGGTGATTGAGTTAAAGGTGACATAGTTAGCTGGTTGTTCGATTGTGAACGTTGGACGATCCGGTCCCCAGGCCAAAACAGCAGCAGGTACGATAATCGCGGCAGCGATTACGGCAACGGCAGCGAAGAGGCGCTTGGGAGCACGTCGGATGAGTGAGGTTAGTGTGCTCATGGTTATTCTCCATTCTTGATTTATCTCGCAGAGTAAATCAAATTAATTATTTAAATTGAACGTAATATAGAAACATTGTTGCCAAATTGTTAACGTTACAAATCAGATCATTACATTAAGTGTGTGGGTTACACGTGCATGTCCATGCGACGAATCGAGGGTGATTCACAAAGAATCACACTCAACTACGAGTACCGAAGTACTCAAGTAGGAATGTGACTCTTTGGATGCTATAGATAGTGCCCACGTGGGCGAGGCCGAAGCCCCGCAGAAGGGGGTTAAAGGCTTGTGTAAAGTTCGGTGTGG
>DFTJ01000023.1:6079-6442 GCA_002381485.1 Candidatus Saccharibacteria bacterium UBA4215
CATGCTAGCCGAACGGATTGGTGACTACGGTATCGCTGGATCCGTCGTCATCGTCACCGTTGAGGTCGTCTTGGACCTCGCCGGTGTCGCCACGTCCCCCGTCTCCGTGGGAAGTAGCGCCTCCGCCAGCCTGGCCTCCGGTTTCTGAACCGGGGGTCTGATTGGCGTTGTCGACGATGCCTTCAGAGGATTCCTCCTCGGTAACGACGTCGGGCGCTGTCTCGCCGGTGTATTCACCGGCGTCGACATCGATGCCGTCACCACCTTTCCAGCGGCCAGTTTTGCCATCGCCTCCGCAATCCTTGGTGCACTCAGGCTCCTCGGACGGCGTCGTCGGTGTCGGTGTGGGCGTCGGCTATTACT
>DFTJ01000023.1:6576-7103 GCA_002381485.1 Candidatus Saccharibacteria bacterium UBA4215
GTCGCAGGTGAAGCCTGCGATTCGCTGGTCACCCTTGGTGTAGTCACCGTTCAGGCCAACGTTGATGCCGAAGCTCGACCAGCAGCGGTCCTCGCTCTTGCGGGTTAGGCTGAACACCAGGAAGTCCCCGGTGTACTCTACGTCGTTCTCGACGATCGGCCGAACATTGGCTTCCTTGGAGATCGCGTCCAGGGCGTGGAAGTTCCACTCCGTGGTGCGGGTCTCCTCGGTGACCTCAAAGATGGTCATGAGCCCAGCGAGCTGGGTCATGGTCTCTGTGGCCTCGGTGTACGAGATCTCTCCGGAGAGGACCTTGTCGGCCCACTCTTTCGGGGTGGTGTCGATGAACTGCCCGAACAGGTCCGGGTTGAGGTCCACCGACTTCTCGTTACCGAATATCGACTTGTTGGCGAGCGCGAAGCCCACCATCCCGGCCTGTTCAGGCTGGGAGCAGACGGACGCGAGCACGCGGTCGCGCTCCACCGGGATGGCGGAGACGTTGACCGAGTTGCTGAAGTCGCGTTCGT
>DFTJ01000023.1:7200-7593 GCA_002381485.1 Candidatus Saccharibacteria bacterium UBA4215
TGTAGGTCAGGACGACCTTGGTCTCCCCATCGACTTCTTCCGTCGGAAGTTCGTACTCCGTGACCGAGGCCATGCAGTCGTACTCCGGCGGGTCGGCGATCAGGGCCCGGATGTCATCCGGAACGTCCCCGATCGGGCCATCGTCGGCAGTGGGGAGCGAAACTCCCCACAGTGCCATGACGACCAGCAGTAGTGCGGTGATGATGCCGGAAATAATGGCCCCGGCACGCCAGCGACGAACGCTCTCCTCGTGATTGTCCACGTGAAGAACCTCCCTTCTGCCTTGCGGCGTCAGTATGACCGGGGCCTTCCCGGGCTCATTGTCGTGGGTATGGGCGGACTGAACCGCCGTGAGAGCTAGGCTCCTACATACCCTGCGGGGGTTAGTCCGCG
>DFTJ01000023.1:7681-8088 GCA_002381485.1 Candidatus Saccharibacteria bacterium UBA4215
CGGGGGTTAGTCCGCGGCGTCCTCTTGATGGACCTCGACGGCCGTCTGACGACGGGCGCGTGCGCGGTCGATCATGGATCCGATCCAGCCGCCGATCATGAAGAACGTGATCGGCAGAACGACGAATCCGACGATGAAGCGCATCACTTCGGGCCGGTCCGGGAAGAATCCCGGGTAGGCCGTCAGCATGATGATGAGCGACACCGCGAGGAAGATCATCGCGGTGACCCACGACACTGCGCTCCAGTTGGAGAAATAGTCGCGGATCACGATGAACACGTTCCGGCGCGCGGGCACGTCCTGAGTCGGGGGGAGGTTGATGGCCTCCTGCGCTTCGGGTTGTGCCGGCATCACCGCCGTGGGAGCGTCCGGCTGGGCCGGCTGCTCTTGGGGCGGTTCCGGCTGGG
>DFTJ01000023.1:8262-8552 GCA_002381485.1 Candidatus Saccharibacteria bacterium UBA4215
CGGGTGCCGGCTCCTCGTCTTGCGGTGGGGTGCCGAGGGCTGACCGAAGGATGCCGATCAGCTGATCGGCTTCCTCGGTGAGCGGCTGGCGCTCGTCGTCGATGTGCTGCAGGACTGCAGCGGCACCGACGCGGACGTCTTCTTCGTCTCGTGTGAGACTTGAGAGTTCGTCCGCCACGGCGCGCGAACGGTCACGGACGTGACCGGCCGTTGCCTTCAACGAACCCCGGATCTGGGCCAGCTGCGGGATGTTTCGTGTGGACATGGCGGTAGTACCTTTCTGTTTGTCT
>DFTJ01000007.1:0-2508 GCA_002381485.1 Candidatus Saccharibacteria bacterium UBA4215
CAGCACGGTCATTCACCCGCCCGTCAATGTCGGCCGTTTTACGCCGCCACCAAAAGGGGAGCGGAGTGGCTACATTATGTGGGGGCGTCACGTTCCCTACAAGCGTTTTGACCTCGCCATCAAAGCCGCCAATCAGCAGCACTTTCCGTTAACTATCATTGGCAGCGGCCAAGACACCGAACGACTAAAGAAACTAGCCGGCCCAACCGTTACATTCACCGGCCGCATCAGCGACGCCGAACTCGTTCGCCGCGCGCAGTCAGCCAAGGCCTTAATCTTCCCAGGCGAAGAAGACTTTGGTATCACTGCCGTTGAAGCACTTGCTGCTGGTACCCCAGTCATTGCCTACGCCAAAGGTGGCGCTCTTGATATTGTCCAGGAAGGAGAGAGTGGCGTGCTCTTCAAAGAGCAAACTGTTGCCAGCCTTTGCAAGGCAATTACAAGATTTGAAACTATGTCGTTTTCACCGTCGACGCTGCATCGCAAAGCGAAACGCTTTGACGCTAGCCTTTTTGCAACAAAGATACGAAAAATTGTCGCCGACAACCAACCACGTTAACTCCCCCTGCTCCTTCGTTTGCTTTTTAGCAATATACGTGATATAATAAGATTATAGACTTGTACTACTCTTAGTTTTCTGTTAAATTTCGATGGTGCAGGCTTGCACCGGATTGGAAGTGATATGGCTACCATCATGGACTGGATTGGCACCGGCCTCGCGCTGGGCATGATCACCTTCGGGATGATGCTCTACACCGCGTCCGCTTTCAGAAGGTACCCGGGCCTCGATTCGTCACGATTCGGGATCTCGGTCGTGATGTGGTCCGGAGTGCTGATCGGCGTGCTGATCGTTCTGCTGTGCCTGTCCTACGGGCCGCAGCACCTCTCGACTGCATCGTACGAAGAGGTAGTCAGCCTGCGGTCGATCGCTACGACCCTCATTATGTTGTACTTCTCGCGGCTACGGCGGCTACTGCAGCAGAGCGTCTGTGGGACCCTCGATACGCCAGATCGCCCCAACCAGGAGCGCATCTTGGCATGACCCCCCATCCGGTGCACACCCCCCACGCACGGAGCTGAAACGCCCCTGTTGTGGGGGCGTTTTAGTTTTTTAGGACTATTTCTCGTACCCAAGGGCTTGATTGATGCGCGTCGACGAATCCACTTTCGTAACACCAGCACCAAAAACAAGCTGTATGCCATACTGGCGACATACATCGCCCTCCGGAATAACCTTTTCAGAGTCTCGATCTCCGCCATTAGCGAACAAGAGTTCGTCATCAGGATACTTCAAAGCGACTGCCTCTAGCGATCGAATTACCGATGGGTCCTGGTCGACAGCAATCATCACCTCATCTACATCTCGAAGCGCCGCCATCACACGAGCCCGGTTTTCTTCTGAAAGGATAATTTTACCCTTCTTCATCTCTTGCTGGACATCGTTATTCACGATCACGATCAGATAGTCAGCCATCCCTTTGGCAGCCTCGATCATATCAAGGTGTCCGCCGTGGAAGGGGTTAAAAAAACCACTAACAATACTTCTCTTCATGTTTGTCATTATACGACACGGACTTATCTCTTACCAGACTTGTCCACAGACATGAAAGCCTATATAATAAAGCTTGAGCTTCACCATGAAAATCAACACCACCACAAAAAAACGATTCGTAATACCGGCAATTATTATCTCCCTGGCCATAGTCACAGGTGGGCTAGTGACGTATGCATACATTACAGACTCTTGGCCTTTCTCCGAAAACACTAAGGTACAGGAAGACCCTACTGGTGCCGACATAAACCTCAGCCCCCCGACAGAGCAAGAAATAGAAGCTAGCCAGGACGCAAAAAAAAGACTAGACAACGACACCGCGCCAGATGAGAACACCTCATCAGACAAAGACACTGTTGGCGTAGGCATAGCTTTTGCAGGTGTTCGCAACGACTCCCTAGAAGTGAGGGCGTTCACGAATGGCATTATTAGTGGAGATGGGGTCTGTACGATAACCGTCTCAAGAGGCTCAACAGCGGTCGAACGACAAGCAGCAGCATTTATTGATGCATCATCCACACAATGTCAGCCAGTGAAAATCCCCGTTAGTGAGCTAACTCCCGGGACATGGGACGTAAGGGTTACATTTGATTCTCCATCAGCACAAGGACAGTCAGAGACGGTTGCCGTCGAGGTTCAAGGATGAAAAAGACCAACCTGAAATTCAGCATTATTTTCGGAGCTTTTATCATAGCAGCAACAACAGCTCTCTCTCCTATCCTCACGAGTTCACAGGTGACTGCGGCCGATGCGAATAACTTCAAGCCGGGGCGCATTATTGATGATGCCGTATTTTATAACTCCGCCTCAATGACCACAACCCAAATTCAGAACTTCCTAAACGCTCGAGTCCCAAACTGTGACACAAATGGCTCTGGGACAGCCTCAGAGTTTGGTTCAAGCCTTACTCGAGCCCAATACGCTGCTAGTCGAGGCTGGCATGCGCCGCCATATAC
>DFTJ01000007.1:2593-7157 GCA_002381485.1 Candidatus Saccharibacteria bacterium UBA4215
TGCTTAAAGGACTATCGCCAAAATACTCCTCAAATGGCGGCGGCGAGTGGACTCTGCGAATCAGTATCAGCCCGCACGAATGCAACCTCGGCCCAAATTATTAAAGATGTTTCACAGGCCTGCAACATTAATCCTCAGGTATTAATAGTGCTATTAGAAAAAGAGCAGAGTCTTGTGACCGATATTTGGCCACTACAAACCCAGTACCGAAATGCGACCGGGTTTGCGTGTCCAGACACCGCACCCTGTGACCCTGACTTTGAGGGATTCTTCTACCAGGTATACTATGCCGCCCGACAATTCCAGATTTATAAATCATTTCCAGATAACTACAACTACATTGCCGGTCAAACAAACCGAATCTATTGGCACCCAGACCTCACTCGTTGTGGTAGCTCCAACGTTCTTATTGAGAACCAGGCCACTGCAGCTCTCTATATCTACACACCGTATCGACCAAATCAAGCTGCCCTAAATAACCTCTATGGTACTGGTGACTCATGCAGTTCGTACGGAAATCGCAACTTTTGGAGGATATTTACTGACTGGTTTGGCTCGACACTTATGCCAACAGCAAACTTCTCTGGCATTACATTCTCTTCAACCCCCTACGCTGGAGAATCAACCACTGCCCAATTTACGATCAGAAACAACTCAAACCAAACCATCAGTCTTGGACGCCTAAAGGTGGAGGCTCGCAGTGCAACTGATACACAGTATGACTTCCCGTCCGCCGAAAATGTAACCATAGCCCCTCGCGCTACATACACATACTCACAAACAAGGGTGTTGCCCGAGGAAGGACAATATAGCATCTTTCTTGCGCGTAATTTCAATAACTCCTGGCTTAGCCCCCCCCTAAATGATCTTGGCGTCACCTCAGACACAATCGTCCAACGAACACTGAGCCGAGAGCCGAAAGTAAGCGAATCGCTTGAGCTTTCGACGGATAGCGTACACGCTGGCGAATCGATAGCGGCTACCTTTAAGATCCACAACCCCAGCGAGTCAACAGCGGTCGACATAGGCCGTATGAAAGTAGAAGGGCGCCACAGTGACGGAACCCAGTACGACTTTGGGTCTACGCCGGACAACCTTGTTATCCAGCCAGGGGCAACCTATACGTATTCACAATCTAGATCACTGCCAAAAACCGGAAGCTACACATTAAAGCTCATGAACTTTAGAGCAGTCGAGAGGTGGAGCGCTAACTTCCCGCGCAACATAGACAGCTCCATATCAAGGGACGTCAATATTCAGGTCAAGCAGTCCGTTACGGTCACAGAGGGCCTGGAGCTCTCCTCTAGCTCGAGCTATAAGGGTGATGATGTTACCGCCACCTTCCAGTTACAGAACTTCAGTGATAGCCCCGTGAGTGTTGGCCGCATGAAGGTGGAGGGGCGCCTTAGCGATGGTACGCAAGTTGATTTTGACTCGACCGCGAATAACTTAACACTTGCTCCCGGAGCAACGTACGACTACAGCAGTACGCGCGCACTTCCCAGTATCGGAACTTTTAACTTCAAGCTCATGAACTTCCGCACCCAAGAGCGATGGAGCGCGTCATTCCCACAAAACGAAAGCGGCACAATTAATCGAAGCGTGTCACACCAATCAAATCCCGCCGTTGTTGTTACTGACGGACTATCTCTATCTAAGTCTTCCATACACCAAAACGAGGATGTCGAGGCAAGCTTCGCAATCCTCAATCGAGGATCAACAGCGGTCGACATAGGCCGTATGAAAGTAGAAGGGCGCCACAGTGACGGAACCCAGTACGACTTTGGGTCTACCGATGACAACCTAACGCTTGAACCCGGACAGACATATTCATATAACAGTTCAAGAGCGTTCCCAAGAACGGGCAACTACACATTAAAGCTTATGAACTTTAGAGCAGTCGAGAGGTGGAGCGCTAACTTCCCGCAAAGTGAATCTACCTCTATCATCCGAGATCTCTCACTAACAGTTCAGTGACAGACACCGAGCACCAGTAGCCCTAACAATGAATCGATTTAGGCCAAAAAGCACCCGCAACAGCACTTATTGAGATATACTTATCACTAATGTCTACACTTTCAACTCGCAAAAAGAACCCCGCCAAGCCCGTAGTTTCAATCATTATTCCTATTTTTAACGACCAAGATTTTATTGGTCGTGCCTTAAAGACCGCCCTCGGCCAAAGCCTCAAAAACATTGAAGTGATATGCGTAGACGACTGCTCTACCGACAAAAGCGTTGAAATTGTTAAGTCTTATGAAGAAAAAGACCCTAGAGTAAGGCTAATCAAACAGAAGGAGAACGCTTCCGCATTCCAAGCACGCCTAGCGGGTATTAAGTCGGCCAAAGCAGACTACATCTTATTTCTCGATGGCGACGACGAACTACACAAAGATGCAGCAAAACTAAGCCTAAAACAAGCCCTAAAAACAAAGTCTGACATGGTAGGCTTTGGCTCAAGAATTGTACGGCAAGACGGATCATCTTCTCGAGATTTTGAAAAATCAATTCAACCCATGCACAGCAAACTGGTTGATTCAAATATCGTTACCAAGCTATTTGAGCAGAATAAACCGGCTCAGGGTAGTCTATGGAGGTTTCTATTTACCAAGAAGATATTACTAAAAGCCTACAAGTATTTTTCAAAGGGCCAGCGTATTTACCGAACCAACGACCTGCCTATCAGCTTCTTGTGTGCGTCACTAGCAAAGAAGTACACTTCTATACCCAATAGACTATATTTATATCACTTTTACGCGGGCGGGAGTGGCGGCACTAATTTTGATCTAGAGAAGTTCAAATTCTACACTAAGGCCGTAGAGTCGATGGACCTGCTTGGTTCAATTATTGCCAATAATGGCTTCAGAGCAGAGGTGAGTGATTCATACTACAGTGCTCGAATCTTTGTTATCTCTAACATATTACGGCAAATCACAAACAACCTCCCCCCTAAATACCATAGAGACGCTGTTAATTTCTTACTAAATAAAGTTTCACTTGAAGAAATTGTCTTTTCGATAGCTAGCTTTATACCGGAATCTCTGGACACCATTCGAGAGAACCTGACTATTAGCGGATCTATCAAAAAATCAAAAAACATAGCGCTTTACACAAACAACCTACACACTGGTGGGGTGCAGGGGGTTGTTATATCTCAAGCAAGGTACCTACAAGCCGCTGGGTTCAGCGTTACTATTGTCGTATTAAGGAATGACGGTATAGTGTTTACCATACCGAAGGGTATTAAAGTCGAGTGTGTTGCTAACGGCCCTATGTACACAAGGCTGCAATCATTTAGATCAATCCTAGAAAATAACCAGATTGATACCATGATCGACCACAATATCCTCTATAATTACTCGTGGCCTTTTTTCAGTCTTATAGCAAAGAGTTTAAATATTAAAACTGCTGCCTGGATTCACAGTTTTTCCCTACGCCCCCTAACGGAGGGTAACGCGATTGGAAAGTTCCTAAACAAAAACATTCACCTCATTGACGACCTCGTTGTCCTTTCAAAGCCAGACGTTTCCTACTGGAAATCAATCGGTCACAAGAATGTATATTATCTGCCCAACCCACCGTCGCCTCTTCTCACAGAAAATAGTGAGGTCGTTAAGCCAAGAAAAGCTCCCGCTAATCACCTCAATATTATTTGGTTTGGAAGATTACAGCAATCTACAAAAAAAGTCTACAGCCTCATTGACGTAGCGGCCGAACTAGCGAAACTTACGAGTAACTTCACCTTAAAAATAATTGGACCCGGCAGTGGCGACCTTACCGTGAAAGATGTTAAGGACAGGGTTATTTCAAAAAAGCTAAAAAACAATGTAAAGATCATGGGGCCTAAACACGGGGCTGAATTATTGAATGAGATCAAAAGTTCAGACATATATGCCTCCACGAGTATCATCGAAGGCTACCAGTTAACTTTGCTCGAAGCACAATCATATGCACTTCCTGTTGTTATGTACGAGCTACCCTGGCTTGCTGCCGCAGAAAATAGTGAGGGTGTAATACAGACCCCCCAAAAGCAGCCAGCACTAGCAGCACAAGAGATATACAACCTGTTTACCAACAAAAAACTATATGAGAAAAAATCCAAGGCGTCTCTTGATGCTTCGAACAAATACCTCTCATACGATTTTTCACAGCTATACACCCAACTGCTCCAGCATACCCTGCCGCCAGAATTTTCTCCAAAAATTGACACAAAGCACATGAGTATTTTCACACAATGGACGCAATTCTATTTCTCCGAGCTCTTAGAAAACCAAGGTACTGACATTGTGAAGCGTAAGGATGCGGAAATATATGCGCTTAAAAATTCAAAAGCGATGAAACTCGGCACTACACTTGCAAGACCCGTACGCTTCGCAAAAGAAATTAAGCACAAATTTTCCTACAAGTTTAGAAGGTAGGCTTAAGAAGTGACCGCTACTTAATACCCCTCCGGCGCGTTCGAAAGAAATTCTATGACAGCAACTTACTAACGAGCTTGTTCAGCTTACGCAACGCGTGTACTGGGGGACGTAGCGCCCTGTACGCAACGCCGTTCTGCCGGATC
>DFTJ01000007.1:7241-12236 GCA_002381485.1 Candidatus Saccharibacteria bacterium UBA4215
CCGTTCTGCCGGATCCTAGCAGTGACCATTTGACGACGCCTCTCCGCTTTACTCAGCAATCGCCTAACTGGAACGGTGCGCGCTATATATCGCTCTAGTTGCTGCTTGCTATCGAGGGCGTTCACAAAACGCTCGTTACGCTTAAGCAGGGTCTTCACTACGTCCGTGTGCTTTGCGTGATGCCAAGCTGGAACCAAAATATCTACCAGTTTCTGTCTTGAAATTTGGTCCACTTTTGTCTTTATGAGCCGCGAATGAAAAAAGTCAAATACGTCCTTTACTCGATAGGCATAAACACTTTCGTCATAATTTTTTACTGAATTCAAGAAACGAACCGTCTCTTTTATAACTAGGGCTCGAGATATAAGGCCCTCAGGAGTAAAGTTATAACCGGTCATAAGTGAGCCGTCGCGGCGATTCATGTGATAATACGTCGGGTCATCAACAAATGCAACCTTGTTAGCAAAATATGACACGTGAAGGTTAAAAATGTTGTCTTGACCAGTCCGGATTTCCGGGACAAAACGAATATTGTTCTTCCGTATTAACGACCTCTTGTATATTGCCAGCCAGTTTGAGCTAGTGAGATTTAGTTTGTTCTCCAAGACTCTAGCCTTAGAGGTGACGTTATAATAGATATCATACCCCTCAGCAGAGTGAGCTATTTGATACTTATCGCTGGTTTCGAGCTCTGATTTTACATATGCACGGCTAATATCGGCCCTTGTTTCAATCGCCGTTCGATACAATTTCTCAAAATAGTCCCGATCAACGTAGTCGTCACTATCAACAAATCCTATGTATTCCCCCCTAGCCAGCTCCAATCCTCGATTTCTAGCTACTGCTGCTCCTGAATTTTTTTGTTGAATTGCAACAATTCGCTTATCTGTATTTGAATATGTCTGAATAGTAGTCCAGGAATTATCCGAAGACCCGTCATCAATTAAAAAAATCTCAATATCTTTGAGAGTCTGAGCTAAGATGCTCTCAATACATCTCTCTAAATATCGTTCTGCGTTATATACGGGCACAATGATTGATATTTTAATTTTTGGTTTAGACATGCCCCTAATTATACCACGGTGCTTATTTGCAGACTTAGCCAATACGGCGAATCATATCTTTAATTGACCCAGCTATAGCCTCGATGCTGTTTTCTTTTTCTACATGCCGAAGTGCCTTGTCACCAACGTCCAATAGTTTATTGTAATCATTCCTGTACTTTGCCTGAATTGTCTTGATCACCTTTCGTAACTGTATAGCGTGATCGGATTCACTCGAATAATCATATCCAAAGTATAAGCTGCTGTTTTTTATATCGCTAAGAGTCCCGTTATTCGTACCGACTACGGTTCTTGCATACGAAAGGGCCAGGATGGCAGCCCCCGAATTCAAAGAGCTGTCGATATTGTAGGGCAGGGCTACGATGTGGTGTTCAGCAAAAATTTTCGGCACTTCTTTGTCTTTAATGTGCTCAAGACGCAGCGTGACATCTTTCCGACCAGCACACAACGCTCTTATTTCCCTGGCATACTCTGGGTTTAGTGGCTTCCCCACAATACTAATTTCTAGATTCTCTAAGCCCTTTGTCGCGTCTAGTAGGTGCTCGACACCCTTGTAGGGACGAACAAGGCCAAAGAATAATATCTTAAGCGTTTTCTTATTGAGAGAGACGGGTTTGGATATACTTCCATAGGCACCTATATAGTTAGGGTGCGGGACCTTTGAGACCTGTGAAAAATCGTTACCATAATACCAAATGTCTTTTAGCGCGTCCTTCGTGGCGGTGCTCATTATTGATACGTGATCGCTGCTATCTGCCAAGACTGTCATCAGTGCATGCGACACACTAGGAACTTTAGACTCATGAGGCTTCTTATTGTGAATGTGGAAGATGACTTTCCTGCCCTGCCGCCTCCACAAACCAATAACCGATATCTTATAGAGAAACTTGTCATAGTCGGCGACCCCGTTCTCATACCAATGCAACCAAACATACTTTGCATCCGAAGCTCTGTTTGAGAATTTGTAGCCAGCTCTCTCTACGGCCTCCTGGAGAAGATCGACGTACTTAACATCATAGGCAGAAATTACCGCAATTTTTTTATCGTTAAGTGGCGCATTTTCAGGTTTGAGCTCATGTCTCTTCTCGTAACGCCGTATGATCCAGTACGGCAATACCAATTTAACTATTTTTTTAATTCGTGACATCATACCTACTTTATCATCAACCTGATCTTACGTTTAATGTTCCCGAGTAGTAGCTTTGCACTACGCTTTATGGAAGAATGACTCTTTAATTCAGTCTTGATTCTATCATTCTCATGTCTTAGCTTTTCAATTTCGAGTCGCATATCGTCTTTCTCGGCGAGCAAGGCCGCTATCTTTGCCTCTTGCTGAGAAACTTTGCTTTTTGTGCTCTTATACCCGTCAATCACTGAGTCGACAGCCACAGAAAGGTAGTCTGAATTATTCTCTGCCATAAGCAAACCAGCCTTAGAAAGCCTAGAAAGACGATTCATCCACTGCCAGGTCCTGAATCTGTTTATCTCTTTGTCCAGCTCTAGGTTGTATTTCTTGTTATAGCGATCGAGTGTTTTCAGGTAATGGTCTGCAAACTCTAGATAACCGATAGGCTTTTCATTATAGGTGTTCCCGGCCAGGGCTTTCGACAATACCGCTTCGTTTGAAGAGCCGGTTCGATAAAAATATCCAACTCTCGAAATAAATACGCCCTTATTGACGTTCTCCAAAAATTGCATCGTCCAATGCATATCCTCATGCTGTCGGTAGTTCGCCTTCTTCCAGTCAACCTTCTTTACTGCCGCACGAGGATACAAACCACCCCAAACCGTAACTCTTGATACGCCAACGGTCTGGCTTTCAAATCGTGACCTAAATAGATCTTTTTTGCCCGCAAGAACCCTTTCTTCGTGCAACTCATCGACTGAAGCTAGGGATGATGACAGCTCGTCATCACTGCTAAAACTTAGTGAGTTGAATTTTGCGAACTCTGCCTTATTCTTTACAATTGCTCGATGCGCAAACTCAATGCAGTCTCGAGCAATCAAGTCGTCGCTGTCGACAAACATAACGTACCTGCCCGTGCTCAACTTAAACCCTGACGCACGGGCCATATTCAAGCCTTCGTTCTCTTTTTTGTGGATGACTTTAACGCGACCATCCTTTTCAGCATAGGTATCTGCGATTTTTCCAGAGCCATCCGGCGTTTTATCGTCAACGAGTACGACCTCGATGTTCGTATATGTCTGACTCAGAATACTGTCGATACATCTTGAGACATACTTCTCTACGTTATATATGGGCACTATAACTGATATTTTTCCTATGTCACTGTTGAGCACTTTCTTGATGTCTGCACGAGAAAAGATACTCACGCATGCGTCGTAGAATGCATTACGATCAGCGCGTCTATAGAATCCACCGTGACTACCACTACCCACAAGCTGTCGCCATACAAAGTCATGATAGTCAACAAAGTTAACGCCGTTTTTTGAATTTGCCAAGAAGCTAAGCGCCATTATCGTATCCTCAGCGTATATATCGTTTTTGAGTCCCGAAAGATCAGTCTTCTTAACCACCCCGGCACGAACAAGGTTCTGTCCAACTGTATCGGCTGGAGCTACGTGATAGTCTCCGGTCATAAAGTGTTCGTAGAACTCATTGAGTCTTTCTACCGTGGTCTGACTAAAATTCGGCCATTTAAATTCCTCCACCGTACCGTCGTTATACAGGCGCGAGTGCCCAGTGACCGAAATATCATACCGACCATTATCCGTACCTTCAACAAGGTGCTTGATGTAGTCCTTTTTTACATAATCATCGTTATCCATGAATGTGATCCATTCACCGCTTGCGTACTTTATCCCTAAGCGCCGGCCCTCTAGCGGCGTGCCGGAATTTTTATCTGTTTGCACAGCAATAATGTTTTCGTGTGTATCCGCATACTCTTGGCATACTACCCAGGAAGAGTCGGTGCTGTGATCATCAACAAGGATGATCTCAAGTTTTTTATATGACTGTCTCAACAATGAGTCGACACACTCGCCAAGATACTTTTCGGCATTATAGACCGGGATAATGCATGTAACGAGTGGTTCGAACGTCTTCTTCATATACAACCCTACGTTATCTTAATATCTGGGAACGCCAGTACCTTGAATACTGGGCTATAGATAAGGTTGACTGAATTAAACGCAACCGCCGGCTTTATCAAATCTGCGACGTTTGTACCCATCTCTGTAGTGACGTTCATGTTGATAGTGAAGGGGTTGTTCCCTAAAACGTTATCGTAAGTCATTGTAAAATGTTTCGTCGACCTTGGGTCTAAAGAGATTCCGTTCTTATACTCATCGAGGTATCGTGTGTCGTTTCCATAAATAATTTCGCGGTTAACGCAAAAATCAATCCCCATAGAAATAGTCTCGATCTTAGCATCAGTCTTGTTGGCAAGATCAAATTCGAGAATGAAGGATTCTTTGGTAATTTTGTGTTTAATGTTCTCAAACTGCACATCACCAGTACCCCGACGAACTTGATCGCCTTTAGTCTTTGCGTCACCCTTCTTTGCTGTATCCTTATTGTCAATAAACTGACGAGAATAAGCCTCGGAAACATCCACCGGATCACCCTGGGCTGTTATTTCACCCTGTTCAAGCAAGATCGCCCTCGTACAGTACTTGCGTACGGCGTCCATGCCGTGTGTCACAAGAATAACTGTCTTTGTTTTATCGCGCTTTATCTCGTCAAAGAAAGCGTTACATTTTCGCTGAAAAGACTCATCACCCACCGCCAATACCTCATCAAGTATTAAGATGTCTGAGTGTGACTGAATGGCGATTGAAAACGCTAAACGCACCTGCATACCAGAACTATAGTTCTTCAGCTTTTGATCCATGAACTCTGGAAGCTCAGCAAACTCTACAATCTCGTCATACTTTGCCTCCATCTCTTTGCGAGAGAATCCCATTAATG
>DFTJ01000007.1:12344-16775 GCA_002381485.1 Candidatus Saccharibacteria bacterium UBA4215
GCGAGAGAATCCCATTAATGCGCCGTTTAGAAAAACGTTTTCCCGACCGGTTAGTTCAGGGTTAAAGCCCACACCTAGCTCAATGAAGGGCGTAAGAGTTCCGCTCACCTTAACCTTTCCGGCGTCGGGAGTGTAAATTCCTGAAATTAGCTTTAATAAGGTACTCTTACCGCTACCGTTTCGGCCGACAATCCCAAAAAACTCACCCTTGTTTACTTCAAACGAAATATCCTTCAGAACATGCTGGACCTCGTACCCGCGCTGGTGCTTGCCCCCGACTCTACTTACAATTGCCTGCTTAAGCCCAGAATGCCTTTCGTGAGGCAGCTTAAATGTTTTTGAAACATTAACTACTTGTAGCGCTATATCTTTATTTTCACTCATTACACGTCCTCCGCGAAGCGACCTTGCCTCTTCTTAAAGAACCAAACCGCCAAGATACCCGCCAGAACCATAATGAGGTATGGAAGTATAAGCCAGAAAGGATTAGAAAATAGTTGGTCTGCGGTGATAACGTTTTCGCCACCCACCAACTGCGCACGAGAATTCTGGATAATGACAGCTATTGGATTAAGCATCAGCAACTGCGCCGCCCAATCGTTGAACTCCATTACCATCTGGAGAGGGTAAAATATAGGTGTACCGTAAAACATTGCCTGGATAACGACGTCCCAGATATAACCGATGTCGCGATATTTTACACTAATTGCAGCAAACAAAAAGGCAAGGGCAAGGGCAAATCCATAAAGGATCAGCAGAGAAACCGGGAACAACACAACTGTCCAGCTGAAGTCTACGCCATCAACAAGCATAAATATAAACACCACAATAAGATTCAAAAGAAGGTTAATAAACGCTGATATCGTTGCTGATATTACAAGAATATATTTAGGAAAGTTAATCTTTCTGAGTAGATTGCCTCGCGAAGTAATCGAGTTCATACCCTGCTTGGTGGCTTCTGTAAAAAACCCCCAAAGCACCAAGCCTAGCAATAGCATTGGTGCAAAGTGCTCAATCCCCTGACCGAACCTAAGAAAGTATACGAAAACAACGTACATGATAGCAAAAAGAAATAGCGGCTTCAGGAGCGACCATAGATATCCGAGAGCAGAGTTCTGATATCGAAGCTTGAAATCAGTAATAACCAACTCTCGAAGCAAAATCTTGTTTCGCCTGTTAAATATATTGGACAAGTTCATTCAATAACATTATACAGCAAGACGGGATATTAGCGCCTGAGCTTTGTTATAGGCCTTTCGCGCTTTTCTACGAATTTTTTGCCTTAGAGTATTTGCATATACAGAATACTGGTCAAAGTCACCAGCCCTAACCAGCTTAATAAGATCGGAGTTACCCGGGTATACATATCTGAGGTTTTTTTTATCTAAACCAATACTTGGAACAACAGTTTGGTGAGCAAAATTAAACACCTCTTCTTGCTTTACTGTGTCGTTGTTATATTTCTCTAGTGTACCGACAATCATATCAACCACATAATTATCAAAGGACTGTTTTAGTAACGTATGCTCCGATTCGAATAATTCGTTTAAGCTCACGAGAATCTTAAGAACGTTTGTCGGATCGTCCCTCTTTGTTGCCGTTAAGCCACTCTCGTTTAGACGATAGTAGTACCCCACCTTATCAAGCCAAGAGTAGCTATCAGCGGCTAGCATGAGCCGTATCGAGAAATCGACATCGTGGTTATGCGACAAGCCTGTATCAAAACTAATATTATTGTCGACAATAACGCTTCTTTTGACTAGCTTATTCCATGTTATTGTCGCAAAATCATTAAACAGCCGGCCGGCATAATCGTCTTTTTTAAAAAAATCGATGTCTTTCCCAGGACTAACTTTGCTTACCGTTGCTAGAAAGCTAGGCTTCCCGACAAATCTCACAAAGTTATAAAGTACAATGTCAGCGTTGGTTTCGATAGCTCGACGGTAGGCACTTGCAACTATATCTTTAGTGTACAAATCATCGGAATCAAGGAACATCACATATTGCCCCTTCGCGTGCCTTATCCCTGTGTTACGAGCTGCTGAGCCGCCCGAATTTGGCTGATCTAAGATCTTTATGCGCTTATCTTGATCTTGGTATTCTTTTAGTATCTTGGCAGAGCCGTCAGTTGAGCCGTCATTGACACAAATAATCTCTAGGTCCTTGAATGTTTGCTGAGTCACGCTGTCCAAAGCGAAGTGCAGATACTTCTCTGCGTTGTACACCGGTATAATAACGGAAACTTTTATCATTTAGCCTCATTATACCGCACCGCAACAATGGTGATGCTGTACCCAAATCTGCTATCATAAGATTTGTATATAATTACAGGAGACGATGTGAATATAGTTATTATCGGCAGTGGATACGTAGGCACAACGGCAGCAGCTCTCTTTTCAGTCTCTGGACACAACGTTGTCGCGATAGATCTAGATCCAAAAAAAGTATCCTTGATTAACAGTGGCAAGGCGCCCTTTTATGAAGACGGTCTTGATAAAATCCTTGCTGCTGGAATAGAAAAAGGTGCCCTAAAAGCAACCTCTGAATACGAAGGCGCTATTAAGTCGGCTGACGTTGTCTTTTCTTGCGTTGGCACGCCCGATAACCCGGACGGTAGTTCAAACCTAGCATACGTTATTGGTGCAGCAGAAGAAGCTTCAAAATACCTAAAAGACGGTGCGATCTTTGTACAGAAAAGCACGGTGCCTGTTGGCACGGGCCGAAAAATCATGAAATTGCTTCCAAGCTCTGTTCCGTATGTTTCAAACCCCGAGTTCTTAAGGGAAAGTACCGCAGTCTACGATACCCTCATGTTTGATCGAATTGTTGCTGGAGGTGAAGATCAAGAAGCTAACAGATCAATCCTTCACCTGCATCAGACTGTTGAAGACCACTTTGAAGATATCTCAAGAATCTCTCAGATCAGCTATACTCCTGGCCACACCGGTAGCTATCTAAGCACCAGCCTCGAAAGTGCGGAGCTTATCAAGGTCACCTCGAACGCCTTCCTAGCGCTAAAGATTTCATTTGCAAACTCTATCGCACAGCTATGTGATGCTGCTGGCGCAAACATCGAAGAGGTGATGTCAATTGTCGGTGAAGACCAAAGGATCGGCAAAGCCTTCTTTAAAGCTGGCCGTGGCTATGGTGGAGGATGCTTCCCCAAAGACGTCAGTGGGCTAATAAGTAGCGCTCGAAGCTTCAACGTAGATATGCCGATTATGTCAGCCGCATCTTCAGTAAACGACTACATGCCTCACTACATCATTAATCGAATCAAAGAGAAGTTTGACGGTGATTTACACAACGAGAACATCGCTATACTGGGCCTCGCATTCAAATCAGAAACAAGCGATACTCGTCGTTCACCGGCAATCAAAATTGCAAACTTGCTTGTTGAAGAGGGCGCTAATATTATCGCCTATGACCCGCAAGCTAACGAAGAAGCAAAAGCAACATTGAGCGAATCGGTGACTGTGGCCGAAAAGAGAGAAGACGCCCTAAAAGATGCAACCATTGTCATCATTGCCACCGACTGGTCGGAATTTAAGGTTGCTTCAGACTGGACGCCTCAAGCACACAACCTAAAGCTTGTCGCAGATGCAGTTAACTGTCTTGATGTCACAGAAGTTAGCCAGCTAGACACTGGGTATGTCGGCGTTGGGCGTGGTCAGATAGACGCATAGCCGTCAGACCTGCTCGCCCTAACATGCCTTTCTGAGTATACTGATAGAATATGAACCTCCTCGAACACGAATCAAAAGCCCTCCTAGCCGGTGCCAAGATGAAGATTCCAGCTTCATCTCTGCTAACTGCCCCCGAAGACACCAAAAACATTACTCTCCCTGTCGTCCTAAAGTCGCAAGTTCCGACTGGTGGACGCGGCAAGGCAGGGGGCATCAAGGTCATCACCAAGCAGGCCGAGCTACACAAGACTATCGCCGACCTGCTGGCACTCGAAATCAAAGGCTATCTCCCGACTAGCCTTCTGGCCGAAGAGGTCCTCGATATCGACAAAGAGCTCTACCTGTCGATCCTTATCGACCGTGCAACTGCCAGCATTCAGATTGTAGCCCATATAAACGGCGGCATGGAGGTCGAGGACAATACTGGTTTCCAGCGCTGGCCCATCAACGGACCGAAGGATGCCGATGTCATCGGACAATCGTTAGCTGACTACTACCAGCTTCCTGATTACACCTTCGTTCTTCAAGACATAGTCGAAAAGCTTTATCGCTGTTTTGTGGATAACGACGCCACGCTCATAGAAATAAACCCCTTAATCCTGACCACCGACGGCCAACTGATCGCTGGCGATGCCAAGATCAGCCTCGACGATGCTGCTGCCTTTCGACACGACTGGCACTTTACCGACGTTCCGGCCGAAGTTAACTTCGTCACCATTAACCAAGAGGGGAACGTTGCCACCAT
>DFTJ01000007.1:16906-17382 GCA_002381485.1 Candidatus Saccharibacteria bacterium UBA4215
CCAGCCAACTTTCTTGATATCGGCGGGGGAGCCTCAACCGAAACACTTCTCGCCGCTTTTCACCGCATCATCGAATACCCCAACATCCAGGCGATTGTCATTAATATATTTGCTGGCATCACCCGCTCCGACGAAGTCGCCCGTGCCATTGTTGCCGCCAAAGAACAAATCAGCCATTTACCACCCCTCAGCATTCGCCTCGCTGGCACCAACTATGACGAAGCTGCTACTATCCTCAGCCAAGCAAACATCACTATCATGCCAAGCTTAGAAGATTGCCTAGCAGCCGCCAAGCAAGTTGCCACCGGAGGTCGGTATGAATAATCTTTTTACAGCCAAGAACGTCATCGTTCAGGGAATCACCGGTGCTCATGGTAGCTTCCAGACCAAAGCCATGATCGCAGCCGGCACCAACGTTGTAGCAGGCACAACACCCGGCAAAGCCGGCCAGGTGGTCGAAGGCGTTCCCGTATATG
>DFTJ01000007.1:17485-20419 GCA_002381485.1 Candidatus Saccharibacteria bacterium UBA4215
AACCATCGATACTACCGTTGTATTTGTCCCCGCTCGATTTGCTAAGGGCGCAATCCTAGAAGCTATCGCCGCAAAGATTCCGCTCATCGTATGCATTACAGAGGGAATTCCTGTACACGACATGCTCGTCGTCAACAAAGCCCTCCAGGATTCCGCCAGCACACTCCTCGGACCAAACTCTCCCGGCACTCTTGTGCCCGGAAGCAACAAGCTTGGCATTATTCCAGCACCTCTATCTCTTCAGGGCTCTGCCGCTATTGTGAGTCGCTCCGGCACGCTCACCTACGAGACGATGGCTGGCCTCAGTGCACACGGCATTGGACAGCGCTACGTGATTGGGGTTGGCGGTGATCGCATTCATGGCATGGGGTACATTGACTGTCTAGAGTTATTCCAAAACGATCCGCTCGTTTCGTACATTGTCTTGATTGGTGAAATAGGTGGCCAAGAAGAGATCCAAGCTGCCGACTACATAAAACAGCACGTCACAAAACCCGTCTTTACCTATATTGCCGGCCACCACGCACCGCTCGGCGTACAGCTTGGGCACGCTGGTGCTATCCTTGGGTCCGACAAAGAGTCTGCCAAAGCAAAAACAGCCATTCTGGCCGATGCTGGCGCTCACACAGCAACCAGCATTACTGAACTCATTACCTCGGTGAAGTGGTATACTGATAACAATGAAAAAAATTAGCATTCTCATCCCGGCGTATAACGAAGAGGCCGTTCTTGACACCCTTTACGACCGCTTGAGCACCCTAGCCAGCAATAACAAGGCCTATGACTTTGAGTTCTTGTTTGTGAACGACGGCAGCCGCGACAAGACGCTAAAGATCATCAAAGACTACGCCGAAGCCGACGCACGCGTCTCGTACATTAACCTTTCCCGCAACTTCGGAAAAGAGATCGCCATGATTGCCGGACTCGACCACGTCACCGGTGATGCCACCGTCATTATCGATGCTGACCTACAAGATCCGCCCGAGCTCATCCCCGAGATGATCAAGCACTGGGAAGATGGCTACGACGATGTCTACGCCAAGCGCACAAGCCGAAGTGGCGAGAGTTGGTTCAAAAAGCTCACCTCAAAATCTTTCTACTTTATCCTCGAAAAAATCAGCCACGTGCCTATCCAAAAAGACACTGGTGATTTCCGCTTACTGGACAAACGCGCGGTAGAAGCAGTTCAGAAGATCCGCGAATCACAGCGCTACGCTAAGGGCATGTTTAGTTGGATCGGCTTTCAAAAGAAAGAGATCCTCTACAGTCGTGACCCCCGGGCAGCTGGCGTTACGAAATGGAGCTACCCGCGTCTATTTAACCTTGCCATCGATGGCATTACGTCATTTACCACTGCACCGCTTCGTATCTCGACATATATTGGCTTTCTTGTATCGGTAATTGCCTTTATCTATCTGGTTGNNAAAATCAGCCAAGTTCCCGTCCAAAAAGACACCGGTGACTTCCGCCTGCTCGACAAGCGGGCTGTCGAAGCCATTAAAGAGCTGCGTGAATCACAACGCTACACCAAGGGTATGTTCAGCTGGATCGGGTTCCAGAAGAAAGAGGTGTTGTATGATCGCGACCCTCGAGCAGCAGGAAACACAAAATGGAACTACCCCCGCCTTATCAACTTTGCCATTGATGGCATTACCTCATTCACGACTGCACCATTGCGGATATCTACGTATATTGGACTAATCGTCTCGCTAATTGCTTTTATCTACTTAATAATTATTGTCGTTCAAACACTGTTATTTGGTAACGAACTAGCTGGCTACCCATCAACTCTGGCTGTCATATTGTTCCTTGGTGGTGTGCAGCTATTGTCGCTGGGGGTAATCGGTGAATACATTGGCCGTATCTTTAACGAGACCAAGCAGCGACCGTTATATTTAATAGAGGAGTATCACCATGGAAAGTCTAAAAAAACACGCCGAAAAGCTTAGGTTCGCTATTGTTGGTGGCGCCAACACCGCTCTCGACTTTGGGCTCTTATTCCTGTTTGTCGCTCTTGGCCTGAACAGTATCGGAGCCAACTACCTATCAACTGGTATCGCCTTCATTTTTAGCTTTTTTGCTAACAAATCATTCACCTTCAGGTCAAAGGGTGGCAACGTCCGAAAGCAGTTCTTACTATTCATCGTCGTGACTATTTTCGGACTGTGGGTGATCCAACCAGTTGTTATTCTGGGTGTCACCGCAGCACTGGCAGCATTTAGCCTTAACGAGTCAGCCGTTCTGTTTATCGCGAAGTTAGTCGCAACCCTCGCCTCGCTTGTCTGGAACTACCTATTCTACTCAAAGCTCGTCTTCAAGAAAGGCGAAAAATAATGCATATTGCCATTGATGCCCGTATCATTAACTCCAGCACGGGACGGTATGTTGAGCGACTTCTACACTACCTGCAGCAAGTTGATACCACCAACTCTTACACCATCTTAGTGCGCAAAAAGGACAAGGACTTCTGGAAACCAAGTGGCAAAAACTTTGCTGTGGAAGTTGCTGATTTTGACAACTATTCACTAGGCGAGCAAGTCGGCTTTAAAAAGTTTCTCGACCAGCTTTCACCTGATTTAGTCCATTTTTGTATGCCACAGCAACCGATTGGCTATCGTGGCAAAACCGTCACGACATTTCATGATCTTACGCTGGTTAAGACGTATAACTCTGACAAGAACTGGCTTGTATTCCACCTGAAGCAGCAGGTCGGGAAGTGGGTGTTCAAAAAGGTAGCCCGCAAGTCAGATCATATCATTGCCATTAGCGAGTACACCAAAAAAGATCTTCAGGATTTTGTCGACATCCCCGATGAGAAGATGTCTGTTATTTATGAAGCTGGCGAAACGACTGCTGGCAACACAAAACCATACAAGCTCCCCTTTAAAAGATATATCATGTTTGTTGGTCAGCAATCGGACTATAAGAATATTA
>DFTJ01000007.1:20522-27137 GCA_002381485.1 Candidatus Saccharibacteria bacterium UBA4215
AGCGCCTGGGTGACGCGCACCAAAAGTTGCTGAAAGAGCACCCTGACCTGGGTCTTGTATTGGTGGGAAGAAAGAAAGCAGCCGAGCTCAAAAACGAAGCCTACTTTACTGACAAGAACTACAAGAATATCTTATTCACCGACTTTGTCGAAGATGATGAACTTAACTGGCTCTACAAGCACACCGAGGCATACATCTTTCCTTCGCTTATGGAAGGGTTTGGACTTCCCGGCCTAGAGGCAATGTCACACGGTGTACCGGTTGTTAGCAGCAACGCAACCTGCCTGCCTGAAGTTTATGGTGATGCCGCCGAATATTTTAACCCCCTTAACACCGACGACATAGCTCAAACCATTAACGCTGTATTGAAAAGCAAGCCACGTCAATCCGAACTGACAACGGCTGGGTACAAGCGAATCAAAAAGTTTTCTTGGAAAAAAATGGCCAAAGAAACACACAATGTCTATATGAGCGTTTTTAACGTATAAGATCTAGCTACTAATCTGGGCGATCGTAATTGTGCGATCACGACCCTCACCCTCAGAGTAGGTGTGGATGTCAGAGTATTCGGTGGCAACTTTGTGGACGATTCGGCGGTCGGCGGCATTTAGGTGTGCCACATGAGAGCTTCCGGTGCTGCGGACTTCTGCAATCCATTCGCGAGCCTGTTCGGCCAGTCGTTCTGCTCGCTGCTTCTTGTAATCAGCTATGTCGATATTCACACGCCACAAGTCAGCGCCTTTGTTGCGAAGTACGGTCGAGACCAGGTACTGCAAGCTGCGGAGCGTCTCGGCGTTGCGACCGATGAGGAGGCTGTTGAGGTCGGTTGAAGGAACATCAAGCTCAATGACATCATCGTCAGTCGTCGCAGCGACCTCAACGTTTATACCAAAGAATGACAGTGTATCGGAAACATATTTTCGGGCGAATTCTGTTGCTTGTTCTTTATTCATAACTCCTCCTTAACCTTTCTTTTTTGGAGTATCCTTGGCCTTAATCCTAGTCACTTTTTGAGCAGGGGTAACCTCTGCTTTTTGAGCCTGTTTAGCTCGGGCTTTGGCGGTTGCCTTCTTTCCTTCTTTTTTAATCTGTTGGTCTGCGAGTTGATCCATCTCTGTGGTGTCTCGCTTTAAGATGAAGTACTGTTGAATCGCTGCAAAAATGTTAGATGTTGCGTAGTACAGCGCCAACGCACCAGGTAGGCTGAGCATGATGATCAGAATAAGGATAGGTAGGAATTTCACCATCTTACTCATCATGACAGCGTTCAGCTCGGCCTGATCAGGTTGCTTGCCATCAGCCGCTTCGGACATAACATCGCGGAAGCGCTTCGTACTAGTGGTTGGCGTTGTTTGTTTAGAGATAATGTATTGGGTGTACGCCGCAACAAGAGCGAGTGCAACCAAGAAGAACAGCGTAATGCCTTCAGACTGAATAGTAATACTGGTCAGGTCAATAATGCCAAACAGGTTTTCGTTAAACGCTGCTGGGTTGGCAATGATTGCTGCAATCGCTGGAATACCTTCCATGAAGTTGTAGGTAAACTCTGCAATCTGATCACGATTGGTGGTAAAGATCTGGATCACCTGGAAGAGAGCGATAAAGATCGGTAGCTGGATAAGCAGCATAAGGATTGAGCGGAACGGCTTTACACCGTGCTTTTTGTACAGCTCCAGCATTTGGGTGCCTTCGAGCTGACGGTTTCCCTTACTTGCCTTTTTAATCTTCGCAAGCTCTGGCTGCAGCTTACGCATTGCCTTCACTTGATGCAGCTGACCAACAACTAGTGGCCACATCGCAAAACGGACAAAAATGGTAAACAAAATAAGGGCGATACCAAAATCGCCACCAGGAATAATACTGTACAGCCCCATTAAGAGGTTAAAGATTGGTTGTACTATGAGAACTTCAAAAATATTCACTCGATCGGCCTCGCTGAGTCTTCACTTATATCTGTAAAATTATACCAGCTTTATGCCGGTTTATACAGTTCAGCCTTTTCAAACAGCTGATCAAGTTGTGTTTTAAGTTCAGAATAGGGAAGTGTCCGTAGCTCTGGCGAGGTCACAATAATCACAATGTCGTAGGTGTCATTGAGGCGGGGGAGGTGGAGTCGAACATACTCATATACCCGTCGGCGAATTCGATTACGACCAATGGCGCTTTTGAGAACTTTTTTGCTGACAACAACAGAAATGCGCGACTTTTGACGCCGCGCGTTTTTTGTCCACTTGACCGTGACGGGTTGAGAGCGCACTGCTTTTCCGTTCGCATACACATAGCGAAGGCTGTTGTGTCCTTGAAAACGAAATGGGGCAGGAATCATATACCTAGTATACGACTTCTGCGACTAGACAGTAAGTTTTGCGCGTCCTTTAATGTGACGGCGCTTCAAGAGTGCGCGTCCAGCCTTTGAGGCAATCCGTGCACGGAAACCGTGTGTACGTGCGCGGTGGCGTGTGTGTGGTTGATGAGTTCGTTTTGGCATATCTAAATTATTCTAGCGCACTCACCCCTATTATTCAAGTCTGGTGTTTGACTTTTCTAGGAATAATATCTTTGTATGTATAACTTATCCCCCTTTCGACCCTGTTTATCCACACATTTAACAGAGGTAGCCAGTAATTGTGTATAACTCATACCCCTATACTGCCCTGTTTCTTGCTCTATTTTAAATAACCCTTTTATGGTTGTGGAAAACCCTGTTTTTCCCGTATAGTAATACCTGTTAATAGTTGAGGAAATCACGAGGGAGTGCACGCTACATGAGCGCCTTATGGCAAAGTGTCTTGGGAGAAATTGAGTTATCCGTAACTCATGCAACCTACACCACTTGGTATAAAAATACCCAGCTCGTCAGTCAGTCTGACGAAGAAGTTGTCATTTCCGTCCCCAACATTTTTGCGAAAAAACAGTTTGAAGTTAAGTTTAATGACATTATTAAGAAGGCTCTTGAAAACAACGGCGTCACCCCAGAGCGCATCACGTACACCGTAAATGTAAGTGGTAAGAAGACTCGAGTAAACCGCGAAACGACCCTTCAAGCAACCGACGGCAGCCAGGTGCTTGAAGCGCCGGCCGACTTCCGGTCTTCACCCTCTTCTCGCCCCTCCTCTCCCCTTACCGCTCGCGGTAATCTTAATCCGCGCTATACATTTGATAACTTTATCGTTGGATCAAGTAATGATCTTGCCTATGCCGCCAGCCAAGGAGTTGCCAGTAACCCAGGTACAAAGTACAACCCTCTCTACTTTTACGGTGGCGTTGGGCTAGGTAAAACGCACCTTATGCAAGCCGTGGGGAACGAAATTATCAAGAAAAATCCCGACGCTCGAGTTGTCTATGTTAGTTCTGAAACCTTCGTAAATGAGTTCCTTGATTACATTCGCTTTAAAAAGAAGGGCTTCTCTGACAAGTACCGTAATATTGATGTCCTGATTGTTGACGACATGCAGTTTATTGCCAATAAAGAAAAGACGCAGGAAGAATTCTTCCACACCTTTAACTTCCTTCACCAAAACAATAAACAAATTATTATGAGTAGTGACAAACCGCCGCGCAGCATTCCAACTCTCACAGAGCGTCTGCGCAGCCGCCTCGAAATGGGTATGACGATCGATGTCCAAATGCCCGACTTCGAGACCCGTTGTGCTATCTTACGCGCCAAATCAGAAATGTCTGGTGTCCAACTAAATAACGAAACTGTTGAATACCTGGCAACAAACATCAAGACGAACATCCGTGAGCTAGAAGGCGCCCTCAACCAACTCTTGGCATATGCCGAGCTTCATAACATCGAGCCAGATATCTCAACGGCTGAAGGACTGCTTGGAAACGTCCGTCACTCACGTCCACAGCATCTTACTAGCAAGCAGATTATTGATCGAACAGCAAAACACTTCCAACTGCCAGTCGATGAAATATGTAGTCAAAAACGCGACAAGCACGTGGTGGTACCTCGACAGATCGCAATGTATCTACTGCGGAGCGAGTTGCATCTCAGCTTCCCAAAAATAGCCGGTGAGCTTGGTCGTAAAGACCACACAACCGCCATTCACTCTGTTGAAAAGATCGAAAAAGCTATTAAGTTAGATTTCGTGATTCGTGAACAAGTTGCTGCCATACGGGAGAAACTATATGCCTAGTCCCCTCTTTTTTGCCTGGGTAAAAAATGTGTACAGCCTGCGAGCAACTGCTTGCATAAGTAGTGCACAGACGTCCACACACCACTACGCATACCCGACTTTCCCCCACGCGCCTGTCCAAAACAGACTAGTTGTACTACCTGTTGCCCACAGTTTTACTCCGTACATTTCCACCAGTAAAAATCGTGTTTTCAATCTGTTAACTGCCTGGTTATACCCACAATCCACAACACCTACTATGAAGACTAAAAAGGAAAGATAAGAAAGGAACACAATAATGGAGCTCTCAATAACCCAAGAAAACTTCGCCCGAGCACTCAGTGCAGTAGGAAGAGTTGCCAGTAATAAAGCCGGACTTCCGATTCTTAATAATATCCTTCTTCGGACTGACGGAAATCGCCTGTTGGTTGCAGCAACAAACTTAGAAATTGCAACGACTCAGTATATTGGCGCCAAGATTGTAAAGCCAGGCGCCATCACTGTCCCCGCTCGCCTCATCTCCGAGTTCGTTAGCAGCCTTCCAAAGGATACGATTGAGTTAAAAGTAGTAAATGATAATATTCATTTAAAATGTGGCAACTATACTTCAATTATTAATGGTGTGATTGCTGATGACTTTCCTGAACTCCCCACCATCAACGAGGAGTCATCAATTAGCTACACTATTAATGTCGAAGATTTCAAGCAAGCGGTATCTCAAACGATTATCACCGCAAGTTCTGATTCAACACGGCCTGTCCTGACGGGGGTGTATTGGCATTCACATGAAGGCCAGCTGTTCCTTGCAGCAACAGACGGCTATCGCTTGTCAGAGCGACGCTTAGTTGAAACAAAAAGTGACGTATCGGCAATCATCCCAACCCAAACCTTACAAGAAGTGCTGCGCACCATTGCTGACACCTCGGAAACAGTGGATATATTGTTCGATGAAACCCAGGTGCGCTTTCGAATTAATGAAGCAGAAATCATTAGCCGCCTGGTTGATGGCAACTTCCCCGATTATCGTCAGTTAATTCCAGCAAGCTCAGAGACAAGCGCTGTCGTAAATAAACAAGAGTTTGTTCGAGTCACGAAGATTGCTGGGTTGTTCGCTCGGGAATCAGGCGGGAGTGTCACGATGACCGTCGACCCAGACAAAAAGACCGTCTCTTTACACTCAATAGCTTCTGAGATGGGAGAAAACACCTCTGAATTAACTGCCGAAGTACAAGGTGGTGGTCAAGTCACATTAAACTCGCGCTATCTGTCTGAAGCGCTATCTGTTATTGATGATGACACTATTGCTTTTAGCTTTAGTGGTAAGCTGTCCCCTTGTATCTTGAAATCTGTAAAGAAAGACACTAATTACTACCACGTGATTATGCCACTAAAGAGCTAACCTATGATTATCCGTCGCTTGAGTGTGCAGCATGTTCGATCACACCGCGCATACGAAGCGGCACTAGCGGATGGTGTTACAGTCATTACAGGTCCAAACGGAAGCGGCAAAACAACCCTTCTTGAGGCTGTGTACCTAGCGCTCCAAGGAACTTCATTTAAAGGCACGGATAGTGATGTCTTGCAGCAAGATTCACCGTGGTGGCGAATCGACGTTATCACGAAAGACGAAGACAAGCGTTCTGCCAGTTTTGACCCAGCTCGACCAAGCCGGCGCAAGCAGTTTATTGTAGATGGAAAAGTTTCGGCTCGTTTACACCCAAAGCATAAATACCCTGTCGTATTGTTCGAGCCAGAGGATCTCCGTCTACTGAATGGCTCTCCGGCCCGTCGTCGTCAGTTTATAGACCGGTTCATCACACAATTGAATCCAGTGTATGGTTCGTCACTTCGAAAGTACGAGAGGGCCTTAAAACAGCGCAATAACCTACTGAAGCGCCAGTTCTTAAATAAAGATGAACTTTTTGCTTGGGATATCGCTATTGCTGAACACGGTGCTTATATTATCGAACAGCGCATTGCCTTTATTGAACAAATTAACCAGCATCTTACCAGCGCCTATAATGACATCGCCGATAGCAAGGATGATGTTTCGGTGCACTATTCTCACACCGTTGTTGGTGATATGAAGCAGCGGCTGCTGAACGAGCTACAGGCAAATCTTGATCGAGACCAGCTGATGGGAAGCACTTCTGTTGGGCCACATCGCCATGACGTGATATTTAAACTCAACAACTCCCCCGCTCTTTCGATTGCATCCCGGGGTGAAGTTCGCACAATTGTCTTGGCGCTAAAGTTTTTAGAAGTCGATATCATTGAAAAACTAACAGATCAAAAGCCAATTATCCTGCTCGACGACGTCTTCTCAGAGTTAGATGTTCGGCGCCAGCGCGCATTGAGTGAACACACTAAAGGGCATCAAATTATTATGACCAGCACACATGTCGTGGCGAGCGATGTTGAGTTTTTGCATGTCGAGCTAACCTAGAAGCTACTCGCCGCTTTGTTCGCGGATATTTTCATACGTAAGGTC